>SVRL01000063.1 GCA_015064845.1 Oscillospiraceae bacterium
AATTTACGGGTGTAATAGTTGTGAGCGGTGTCTCTCCCTCAGTCAGCTATGCTGACAGCTCCCTCGTCAGAGGGAGCCACTTTTTGCCTCCCTCTGACGAGGGAGGTGGCGCTACAGAGAAGCGTTGCTTGTCTGTGGCGTCGGAGGGAGAGATAACGGTAAACAATCATTTCCCGCACGAATACAAAACCTCGGATAAACAGAACTTTACGGATGGCAAACATCGAATTTATCCAACCAACTCGGCATGTAATTTTTTGACGAGCGGTAGGAGAAAATTTTCATGGAATCCAACGGTCATACCGAGGGAATCCGCGCCGCCGTCAAGGAGAATGGGTTCTGCGCCAACTTCTTTCATCGCTTTCAAAATGAGTCTTGCGCTTTGTGCGGAAAGATTTTCTCCAATCAAAGAAAGCAAAGCGATATGTTCCGTGACGGAAACTTTTTCCGCGTGAAAATCTTCGTAAAGCTGACGGACGAGTTCTTCTTGAGCGGTGTTCAATTCATCTTTGTTGACGAGGAGACCGACGGAATCTACCGTGTGCGGGGTGGAATAAACGTGTTTTGTGTGCGATTCAAAGAAACGAAGCAAATTTCCGAAATCCGAAATATTTTTCCCGATTTCCCGTAAAACCACGGAAAAAAGTAAATATCCTTTTTGTCCCACAATACCGCTGTAAGAAAGAGCGACATTTCGCCGCTTTTTTATGCTATGGGAAATTATGCGAAATCGACCTCGCCGTTTGCGTTGTTTTGATGCAAGGGAAGCTTGGATAGGCGAGCAATCATCGGCGGCGATTCGCCGCTTTTGGGCGCTGATTTTCGTATAATCGCCGTTCGGATCGTTTGTATTTCGTATAAAAATGGGAATTTCCGAAGCCATTAAAGGTAAAACGGAATCCGCGTGTAATACGCAAGCACCCATGGAAGAAAGTCTGCGTAATTCTTCATAGGAAATTTCCGCTACCGTTACGGTGTTCGGTACCATGCGCGGGTCGGCAAGCTGAACACCGTTCACATCCGTAAAATTCTCATAAATATCCGCGTCTGCACCGTAAGCCGTCAAAGCACCCGTAATATCCGAACCGCCGCGCGGAAGTACGGCAATTTCTCCGTTTGGTTTTGCGCCGTAAAAACCGGGAATCACGGTTCTTTCTTGTTTTTTCATCAAATTTTGAACGGCATTTTTGATTTTCGGTAAATCGGGTGTCCCGTTTTCATGCAAAAAAATCACGTCGGCGGCATCGGTAAAATGACAATGCAAAAGCGTGGCAAAAATCTTTGCGCAAAAATATTCTCCCATTGAAAAAAGCCGATCGCCTTTGATGTTTCCTTCGGAAATTTCCCGATATTCGTCGGAGAAATCCAAATGTAAACCCAAATCGGAAATCATGGTATCCAATCGTTTGCGAATGACCGAAAAAATCTTTTCTTTTTCTTCCTTTGTCTGCGCTCCGTCCATGCGATAGAGCAGATCCGTGATTTTTTCATCCTGCGGAAAGCGTTTTCCGGGCGCGGAAACCGTGATGATGCGCCTTTCTTTATCCGATAAAACGATTTCCGCGGCTTTTTTCATTTGTTCCGCATGGCTAAGCGAGGTGCCGCCAAATTTTACGGCCTTGATCCCCACAGAAATCACCTCTTTGTTGTTCAATATTCAAAAGACGGAACTGTTTCCCGTCATTGTATTATATGACATTTCCTCGTTTTGTGCGGACGTTTTTTTGGGCGCGGTGCGTACAGAATTTCAGCTCCGCTCTCGCATTCGTGCGATAAATGATTGTTTACCGTTATCTCTCCCTCCGACGCCACAGACAAGCAACGCTTCTCTGTAGCGCCACCTCCCTCGTCAGAGGGAGGCAATTCAAGGCTCCCTCTGTACATTATGCTACGCAAAATGTGGGGAGACTGTCAGCAAAGCTGACTGAGGGAGAGACACCGCTCACAACTATTACACCCATAAATTCCCGTTTATCTTAGGAATTCTCTCCGTCTGTCGCTGAACAGCCCCTTTTTGCCGTCATTCTGGAGCGCACCGATGGCAACATCGGAAGCGATAGAATCTCATCGCAAAACTCAACTAACTTTCAAAAGAATCCTATCTTTTGCTACGGGATTCTATCGGGCAAAGCATTGCCCTCCAGAATGACAGTGCGTGGCGTTCGTTTGTACGCTGACGGGGGTTCAATTTTGCGTTTGTATTCGTGCGATAAATGATGGTTTACGTTTGCAAACTCGAATGATATTTAAAGGCTCCCACTTAACATTTTGCGAAGCATAATGTGGGGAGACTGGCGCGGAACGCGACTGAGAGGGCATGTTTGCTGACAAAATTACACAGGAAAACACGATTTAGGCGCAAAAGCCCTCTCCGTCTTGCCTCACGGCAATCCACCTCTCCCGAAGTGAGAGGCTTTAAATTAGTTTACTTTAACACTCATAAATTCCCGTTTATCTTAGGAATTCTCTCTGTCTGTCACTGAACAGCCCTTTTTCGCCGTATTCCTATAAAATTCCCATAAACTTGTTGACGAAAAGAAAAAAATATGGTAAAATATAATAAATATAATCAGCTATTTGAAGGAAAGGAAATTCTCATGAAAAAAATCATATCCATCGGATGTTTTTTGCTTGTTTTTTCATGTGTATTGGGCTTATGGATACCGAACGTGAATGCGGCAACAGACGTTTCGCAAAATAAAAAAATCGTTTCGGTCGTCTATGACGATTCGGGCAGTATGATCGGCGCAAATCGCTTCGTCTATGCCAATTACGCCATGCAAACCTTTTGCAGTCTGCTCGGCGCAGAAGACGAATTGTATCTGATCCGTATGAATGCCGATCAAACGCCGCAGCGCATTGACCTGACAGACAGCCGTGTCCAAAGCTCGGTGGATGATATCCGAAATTTTCCGTCACCCAACGGCGTAACACCCTTTGACAGCGTGGTGCGCGCGATGAACGTCTTGCGCGGCGCGAATGATACAAACGAAACCACGGACTATATTTTGCTCGTGATTACGGACGGCGCGTTTACGGGTTATGATAACGATGCAGGTCCCGTCAGAGCGGAATTCAATGCTTTCGCGGATGAAAGAATGGCAAACGGAACGAAACCGCAAGTCATTTATCTGGGAATCGGAAGCGCAACGCAATTGGGCCTGCATGCAAATAATATCAAAGAATTTTATGCAAGCAATGAAATGACGGGCGAAAACAGCATCGTTTCCAAAATGTCTGAAATTGCCAATCTCGTTTCGGGCAGATCGCAGATTGCAAGCGCAGATATCAAAACGATTGATGAAAAAACGCTTGAAATGACTTCAAACGTACCGATTTCCAATATCGCGGCACTCGTGCAGGGAAGCGCGGGAAAGATCGCCGGCGTAACGCATAAAGAAACAGGGAAGCGTCTGAACGTCGGCAGAAACGTGTCTTCGTATTGTTTGGGCTTCGCTTCTTTGGCAAGCCAAAGCTTTTTGATCACGTCGGGAAAAGAAAATATCCCTGCGGGTACTTACGTTTTGAATTTCGATCAACCCGTCAGCGCGGAAAACGTGGTGCTGATGGCGGAACCCGCCCTGGAGCTTCGTCTTTCCATCGAATGTAACGGCAGAGAAATTGATAAACTGACGGAACTGGACGGCTTGCGTGAAAAAGACCTGATCTCCGTCAGCTATAAAATTTACGAATACGGCACAGATCAGGAAGTGTTGCTTTCCGAGCTTCCGCAAGGAACGCAAACGAGCCTTTGCGTTCTGGAAGACGGCGTGGAAAAGCAGAAAGTCAGCGGCGTACAGAATACCATCCACCGCTATGAACTCAGCCGTTCGAAAACCGTGTTCAAAGCCACGTTGCAATTGCCGGATTTCAATCCGATCGAAGCGTATATTGACTTCACACCCTTGAAATACGTCCATTATACCGTGGAAGCGGCGTACGGAAGCAGTACCCAAAGTGTAAAACTGAACGACATAAAAGGTCCCCACGACCTTTCGCTGGTGTTCACGCTTCTTGCCGACGGCGTTCCCGTTACCGATCCCGAAACCGTGAAAGCGTTCGTACCGACGGTAACCCTTTCGCCGAACGGAAATGACGGCGAAAAAACCGTCAGAGCAGACGGAAAATTCGTTTTCGTTCCCAAGATTGCCCCCTCGCAAGGCTTTGTAAACGGTTCCATGACCGTAACGGCGGTGTGTTCCGTCAACGGCGCTTCCGCTACGGCAACGTATACCGTTACCGAACCCGTCTATGAAGTGAAAGCGGAATACGGAAGCGGTACCGAAAGCATAAAATTGACGGAAATCGGAAATCCGCATGACCTCTCCATCGTCTTTACGGTGTGGGAAGACGGCGTACGGATTACGGATAAAGCAAAAATCGAATCTCTCGGTTATCGTGCGGAACCGTCCCCGAAAGACGGCAACGAGGGAGAAACCGCGCTGACGGATGACGGAAAGATCATCTTCAAACCGAATAAAGCAAAAGAAAAAGGTGTCGTTACGGTAACCTGTACGGTAGGTACCGCACAGCAAACGAAAACGTATGAAGTGCTGGCGTCCGCTTATACCGTGAAAGCGGAATACGGAAGCGACGTCAGAGAAATCCACCTGGATCATATCGAAAAAGATCACGGACTGTCGATCATCTTCACGGTTTATGAAGAAAACGTCCGTATCACGGATAAAGCGACGGTTGAAGCCATGATTCCGCAGTTTACTTATTCCGAAGATGGCGCCGACGGCGATCATGTGGTTACCGAAGACGGCAGAATCATCTTCAAACCGACGAAAGCGTACGGAAAAACGGGCGTCAGTTCTTATAACGTAACCGTTACCTGTACGGTCGGCGGCGCAAACGCCTCCGAAACGTATAAAATCCTGCTCCCCAATATTGAAATCATTGCCGCGGAACCCGAAAAGGCGATTCCGAAGCATGAATTTTACGGCAATACCGTTTCCGTTTCGTTCTATATCGTGAAAGACGGAAAACGTCTGACGAAAGCGGAAATTGAAGTCCTCGAACCGCAGATCCTGCAAGCAAAACACGCGGATAACTTGCAAATCTCCTGTGAAATCGCGGAAGACGGCACCGTAACCTGTACCCCCTTTGCCCCGAATGAACATCAAGTGGATTTCTTTGGGTGGTTTGTCAATTGGCAGTGGTATTGGAGCTTGCCGGGCGAAGACGTAACGATCCTCTTTTCGAGTAATTACGGAACGAAAGAAGGCGTGATTCCCGTCTGCCGCGCACCGTTTTGGCAGTATCAAATGCTCATGGCGGCAGTACCTTTCGCACTTGAACTTGCCTTCGTAATCTTCCTTGCGTGGTGGTTCTTCTGTATGATTAAGAAACCGAAATTTCCGAAAGAAGGAAGACTTTATATTGGCGATATTTCTTTGGTAAAAAGCAAAGATCCCGACGTGGGATATTATCATAGGCTCAGATCTTTCAGAGTATATTCCCTGAAAAGATATAATACGTGGAAATATATTATAAAACCGACGCTGAAACCTCTGGAAGTTACGTTGGCAGGCGTTCATTTCAAGGCAACCCGTGAAGGACCGCAATGTCAAACGGTTTGTTATAGAGCGAGGGTTTCGAGTTTGAATGGCGGCGCGCAGAATGTCATGAATATTGCAACTTCCAGATTGCCGATGAGCATCAGAGAACTTTCCGCTTCAACGGGTATGGATATGAAAGATTTGATCTTGAATACCCCCGATGCAACGAGATGTTATCTCTTCCCGGCAGCCAAAAAGGTGGATGAGAACGGCTTGACGCATGTTTCTTCGGCTGTTATCATGTTCTACGCCTGAAAATACAAAATGCGAAGCAAAATCCCGAATAAAAAATCAATGGAAATAACAAGGAGAACGTTTTTATGAAGTTCAGTGAACAGATCACGCAGTTCTGGCTTCCGATCATTTTTATCATGATGCTGATCACCGCTATCGTTTGGTGGTTGTTCTGTATGTTAAGCAAACCGAGATTTCAAAAAAATGAAAAGGTGTACGTGGGCAGAATTTTGTTGGATGAAGAAGAAAACGGCGAATATTGCCATAAAATCGTCGGTTTCCGGAAATATGCTCTGAAAAAATATAATACGGCAGGCGCAATTCTGATGCCCAATATGAACCCGTTGGAAACGGAGATCCAAAGCATTCGTTTCGCGGCAACAAAAAACGGCTTGGAATGTAACGAACGTTATTTTATCAGCTCCGTTTTTTCAAAAGAACAGCATACGCATTGGAGCGGCAAGAATATTTTGAAATATATGGAAGAAAAAGGCGGCATATTGAAAATTGAAGAAATGCAGAATCATCAGGAAAATTCTTTGCCAAACCGATTCTTGATCAATAATGACCGCGTTTGTTATGTTTTCCCGAAAGAAAAATTCATGGACACCGCAGGCGTCATGCATATCAAAACGGCAACGATCCTGTTCTATGAGAATGCATAATTCACATGGGTCCGATCGAAAGATCAATGGTTGTTTCGCCTGACGGCGAGTGGAATATTGGAAGGGCGAACATATCAATGCAAAATTATGCCAAATCATTTACCCGTCCATCGGTAAAAAACCAAAAGAGCAAAAAACAATTCAAATAAAAAACAACACGGAGGAAATTTTTATGGCACATACTTTGTTGCTGGGACTTGGCGGCACGGGAAGCCGTGTGGCAGTCAAAGTCGCAAAAGAACTGGAAAAACAAAGCATTAAAATCAACGATGGTGTCGTTTGCTGCGCCGTAATGGATACGGATGAAAACGACATGGCGAAGTTGATGAAAGAGGTTGGCGTGGAAACAGCCATTCCCGTTGTGGCCACCAGCTCTGCGGAAACGGTAGGGGATATTTTGAAAAACTATCCCGAAGCAAAATCGTGGTGTATCGATAATTGTAATGAATTTTTAAGTGAAACCACGACCAACGGTGCATCCACCATGCGTATGAAATCCCGTCTTGCTTTTCTGAATACGTATAATAACACAAAAATCAGAACCATCGAAAATCTGATCTCCAAAATGATGGAGACGGGTACGGGTAATGACGATATCCGTGTGATGCTGATATCCTCCATTTCGGGCGGAACGGGCGCAGGTATGTTTTTGCAGACGGCGCTCTGGATTCGTAATAAGTTCAAAGAAAGAGGCAGAGAAATCAAACTCCGCGGTATGTTGCTCCTTCCCGACGTATTTGTAAAAACCATCAAAGACGTGCAGAATAACGATTTCTTGGAAGACCGTCATTATGCCAATGCATACGCGGCAATCCGTGAAATGAATGCGATTGCAAAAATTAAAGATACCAACGGCTATAAGCCGAAAGTACCGTTGAAGATCGACGGACTGTTTGACAGCGAAGACCTGGATAATCCCGGACGTTCCAAGAAAGGGCTGTTCGATTTTATCTTCTTTATTGACTATGAAAATAAAGCGGGTGTCAACCTGAGAGCGATTTCCGCATATGAAGATATCGTGGCGCAATTGGCGTATACACATTCGTTTTCTCCCATGGCAGATTCCATCAACACCAAAGAAGACAATGTTTTCCTGGCTCACATCCTTCAAGGCTTCTCGTTCGGCTCTTGCGGAACGGCAAAAGCGATATATCCGAAAGATGACGTTGTGGAATACTGTATTTTGAGAACGGTCCGTGAAATGATCAGCGACGGCTGGTGTAATCTGGATGCCGAAATCAACGCTGCTCAAACCGATATAGAATCGAGAAGGAAAGCAGGGGAAGACGTTGCAAAACTCGATTGCGTTAAAAAATATATCGAACTTTGTGAAAGTAAGATGAAGACGAAGAATCCGTTCTTCTCTTCCATGCAAAAGGAAGTTTCTGCCGAGAAAGTAAACAAATTCGTGAAGAATCTGGAAAAATATATCCAAACGCAAATCGATGATATCAACGATGAGATCGAAGAGGGCGAGGCGGGACTTTCTGCGCTGGTCGCTTTGGGCGCACCTCTTGATGCCGAAAGGGAAAAGAGAGAAAAAACATCGAACCAAAACGCATTGGAATATGAAGCTCCTCTGATTAAAGTATCGATAGGCGGCAATTCCGAAGGCGAAGTGGGAGCGAATGTGGGCGAAACAACTTATGATAAGGTTGAAGATCTGGTAAAACTTATTAACGACAACGCTCAGGTTTTCGCTGATTCGATTGAGAAATTCAATACCGAACAAAAAGATGAAATTGCCGGCCGCATCATCAATGAGATTTTCCCCCGTATTATGAGCGAACTGGATATGCATAACGGAAAGTCTGTTTACGGTATGCTGACTTACCAAAATGACAAAAACGAGAGAACCTTTGTTCATCCCGTTGCCATGAGATATTTGCTCTATAAGCTGAAAAAAGAAGTTGAAAAATCGCTCGGTGTGCAGAAATTTGAGCTGGAAAACGTTGTCGGACGGTTGAACATTTTGGAATCGGAAGTGGACTTTAACTATCCCGGCACATCAAGAAGGGAAACGTTGGAGGACTATTTCGATTACTATAATCGAATTCATTTCTGGGAAGGCGGCAAAGAGAGCTTCAAAAAGCATTTCAAGGAACAATATAAACTGTATATTCCCAAACAGTATTCTTGCGGAAAAGAATATGAAACGAAAGCCGTTTACGTCGCTGTTTTGCAGGAACTCAACGGCCGTGTCGAAAAACTGATCGAGAAATTGGATGACTTCTTTAAGCAATTGCCTGAGATTGTTACCGATTGCGATGAAAAGCTGAAAAAGAATCTTGATAAATCCTTGCAAAGAACGAATACCATGTATGTCTGTGCAAGCAAGGAGGCAAAAGATCAGGTTTACCGTTCTTTGGATATTTCGTTTGACGGAAGCGACAGAACAACCAACCGTATTGTTATCGATGCCGTTTACGGCATGTATTGTGCGGAAGCGATTGCGGAACATCCGTCCAATGAAAAATATGTTGATTTTGATATCAAGGACGCGTTCAGGAACGGCGTAGAAAGCTTCTATACGGAAAAGATTCTGAAAACGAAGGGTAAAGAGATCGATATGGATATCTATACCGCGTTGAAGACCGAAATGCGAAGCGAAGGCGATAAACATTACGATCAAAAGATGAGCGAATTGATTGCCGAGATCGAACACAAGGCATCTCCATATTTGCATTATGTGGATAACAAACAGGATCAGATCACGTATAAATTCTGGGGCTTCCATCCGAACCTGAGCGCAGCGTATTCGGATATCGGCACATGCATCGGCGGAAACGCGGAATCGCAGACGAGCGAATTGTTCCCCAAGAATGAAATCATCTGCTATAGCACGGTGTATAACGTAGACGTGCAACACTTCCTGAAATTCAGCGAAGATAAAAACAGTGATTATTATACCGAATATTGTGCAATCGTATCCAAAATGAACGATTCCGATCCCCGTACGCTCATGCAAACACCTCATTTGGATAAAACGTGGCATAATCTCCTGCAGTATTTGAGCGATGATAAACAGAGAATGGAAGATAAACGCCTTTACAGAGGCATTCTTTACGGCTTTGCGTATAACCGGTTGCGTTTGAATGGTGACGGTGTTTACCAGATTTTGCGCGGCGAAAACGAGTGGGGTAAGTTGGGTGAAGGCGATGATCTTGTGAAAAAAGCCGAAGTGGCAGACCTCTTCCGTTTGTTGATGAAAGACGGCTTGTTTATCCGTAAAGATATCACGTTTTTGGAAAATGAATTTGCAAAAGAAACACAGGAATTGAGCAATTACGTCGGCACGAAGATCTATCAGTATTTCGTATCGAAAGACGATGTAAACCCCATTAAACTGATCACATCGTACAACAATGCTTCGGCAACTTGTAATGCAACCATCAGAAACGGATTGATTAAAGCCATTGAAGATATTGTCATGGACCTTATCAATGCTTATGACAGAACGCATACGAGCCGCAGCACAAGCGAAAAAACGAAAGTACAAAGCGTTCTTTTGGGTGAAATCTATAAATCCTGCGGAGATTATAAAGGAAAAGAAGATACCTTCATTTCTTGGGTAAATAACTTTGGGATTAACTCCTCCAAAACCGAAGAGAATGCCTGTGAAAATCCGAGCGGAACGATCTGATACATTTTTGTAAAATGCTTCGCATGTCATTATGCCGCGTGAGCGGCATAATGACATTTCCCCTTTTTGCAGATCGAAACGGGCGACACAGAACATCGCTCAGTTTTTCACTGAATATCGCTCATTTTTTCTTTATCCGTGTCTTTTGGGCAAAAACCGAAAAAACGCAGATAAGGAAATCATGAAAATAAAATGCGCAATGAAGATAAACGGGAATTTATAAGCCTTCCCCAGCGGGGGAAGGTGCCTCCCGATTCTTGAATCGGAAGAGAGGCGGATGAGGTGTGGTGCAAAATATTTTGCACTTTTGCGAAGCAAAACAACTACTCATCCACCAC
>SVRL01000064.1 GCA_015064845.1 Oscillospiraceae bacterium
TTATAAGTTCATCGTAAGCACATAGCTACAAGTTTGCACAGGCGGTCAAGCTGCCCAAGCTTGTTTGCTTCTTTTTTGGAACTTTTTTCTTGCAAATCAAGAAAAAAGTGAATCTAAACAATCATTTCCCTTTACTTTCAAACGATCGAACATATTTGATTAAAAAATTCAAAAAAACAGGAAAGGATTATCATCATGGAAAATGAAAATATGAATCTCGGTTCCTTGGAAAACGCAACACCCCGTGAACTTGCGGACGCCATCGTCAAAATTCTCGATGCAAAAAAGGCGAGAGATATCCGTCTTTTGAAATTCAAGGAAGGCAATGACCTGACCGATTATTTCGTACTCTGCACGGGTACGGCAACCACCCAGATCAAGGGTTATGCAGGCGAACTCGAATACCGTCTTGGCGAAGCGGGAGTAAAACCCTTCCACGTGGACGGTTATGAAACGGGTATGTGGATTGCCATGGACTATGCGCACGTCATCGTCCACATCTTTCACAAAAATGAAAGAGATTTTTATAAGCTCGAAAAACTCTGGAACGATGCGGAAGAAATCCCGCTCGAACTTGAAGCATAAATTATATACATTCAATATACATTTTAAGGAGAAATCAAACCATGTCTTACGATTTTAAGTCCATTGAAGCAAAATGGCAAAAAGCATGGGAAGAAAATCATGCGTTTGAAGCGAAAAACGATTATACGCTTCCGAAATTCTACGCATTGGTTGAATTCCCTTACCCCAGCGGCGCAGGTATGCACGTTGGTCATATCAAGGCGTATTCCGGCCTTGAAGTTGTTTCCAGAAAGAAGAGAATGCAGGGCTATAACGTCCTTTTCCCGATCGGCTTTGACGCTTTCGGTCTTCCTACGGAAAACTCCGCAATCAAATTCAATACGCATCCCCGTGTATTGACCGATAAGAATATCGAAAAATTCACTTCCCAGCTCAAAAAAGTAGGCTTTTCCTTTGACTGGACCCGTGTGATTGATACCACGGATGAAGATTATTACAAATGGACACAGTGGATCTTCCGCAAAATGTTTGACGAAGGACTTGTGTTCCGCGCAACCACGCTCGTCAACTACTGCCCTCATTGTAAAGTTGTTCTTTCCAACGAAGACTCCCAGGGCGGTAAATGCGATATCTGCCACAGCGATATCATTCAGAAAGCAAAAGACGTTTGGTATCTGAGAATTACCGAATACGCAGATAAACTCTTGCAGGGACTTGAAAAGGTGGATTATCTTCCCAATATCAAGCTTCAGCAGGAAAACTGGATCGGCAGATCCGAAGGCGCGTTTGCAAACTTTGCGCTCACGGGCTGTGAAGATTCCTTGCGTATTTACACCACCAGATGTGATACCATGTTCGGCGTAACCTTCATGGTTATCGCTCCCGAACACCCCATCATTGAAAAATACCGCGACCGTATTACCAATATCGAAGCGCTCGATGCCTATAAGGAAGAATGCGCGAAGAAGACCGAATTTGAACGTACACAGCTCGTTAAGGATAAAACGGGCGTGCGCATTGAAGGTATTTCCGCCATCAACCCCGCAAACGGCAAGGAAATTCCGATCTACATTTCCGACTACGTTATGATGGGTTACGGTACGGGCGCAATCATGGCAGTTCCCGCGCACGACGAACGCGACTACGATTTCGCAAAGAAATTCGGCATTGATATCATTGAAGTTATCAGCGGCGGCAATATTGCCGAAGCAGCTTATACCGGTGATGGCGAAATGGTTAACTCCGATTTCCTGAACGGCATTAAGACCAAAAAAGAAGCCATCGCAAAAATGCTCGAATATCTGACCGAAAAGGGCATCGGCGAAAAGGGTATTCAGTATAAGATGAAAGACTGGGCGTTCAACCGCCAGAGATATTGGGGCGAACCCATTCCGATCGTTCACTGTCCGCATTGCGGCATGGTCGGCGTTCCTTACGAAGAACTTCCGCTCCGTTTGCCCGATATGGAAAACTTTGAACCCGGCGAAGGCGGCGAAAGCCCGCTTGCAAAAGTGGAATCCTTCGTAAACTGCACTTGTCCGAAGTGCGGCGGTCCCGCAAAGAGAGAAACCGATACCATGCCTCAGTGGGCAGGTTCCTCCTGGTATTTCCTCCGTTACTGCGATCCGAAAAACGGCGAAGCGCTCGCTTCCAAAGAAGCGCTCGAATATTGGATGCCCGTTGACTGGTATAACGGCGGTATGGAACACGTAACGCGCCATATGATCTATTCCCGTTTCTGGCACCACTTCCTCTATGATATCGGCGCAGTTCCGCACGATGAACCTTATGCAAAGCGTACCGCGCAGGGCTTGATTCTCGGTCCCGACGGCGAAAAGATGAGTAAATCCAAGGGTAACGTCGTCGATCCCAACGACGTTGTTGAAGAATACGGCGCAGACGTTCTCCGTGTATATATCCTCTTTATGGGCGATTACGGCTCTGCGGCTCCGTGGTCTCCTTCCAGCATTAAGGGTTGCAAACGTTTCCTTGAACGTGTGGAAGGTCTGATGTATATGGCAAAGGGCGAAGGCGTAACGAAGAAGCTGGAAACCGCTTTCCATAAGACCGTGAAGAAGGTTACAAACGATATTGATACCATGAAGTTCAATACCGCAATTGCTTCCATGATGGCGCTTCTCAACGAAATCTACGATGCAAAGACCTTGACCGTTGATGAACTCAAAACCTTTGTAAAACTCCTTTCTCCTTTCGCTCCTCACTTGGCGGAAGAACTCTGGCACAGACTCGGAGAAGAAACTCTCGTTTCTCTCGAAGCTTGGCCGACCTACGATGAAGCAAAGACCGTGGATAACACCGTTACCATCGCCGTTGCCATCATGGGTAAAACAAAGGATACCGTTGAAATTCCCGTCGATGCGGATGAAGATACCGCTTTTGCCGCTGCCATGGCAAGCGAAAAGATCGCAAACCTCGTTGCAGGCAAGAAGATCGTGAAGAAAATTTACGTAAAGAATAAGATTTTCAACATTATTGCAAAATAAGCGGACATTGAGAAAATCTTGAATGGAAATCCGCAGAAATTTGCTTTCTGCGGATTTTTTCGGGATAGAACGATAAGCGGAAATTTACGTTAAATTTTGAAATTTTCAAAATTTTTTTGAATTTCCTTGCTTGAAATTTTTCTGAAAATATGATACAATATTTATGTAGGAAATTCCTGCCAAGAGAGCGATGCAGCCTATTCACAACTGCGGCAGCTCGTTGTGTCTAAACGATATGTTTCGCTCACGTCTCTCTGTATTACGATTCTGTCGGTTCTGCCCGGATGACGATATCGAGAGAGGAGGAAAACGAAATGAAGCGTGTAAAATCTGGCTGTATTCTTCAAACGCTTGTATTTTTGCAAAAGGAAGACTGCGGATTATCCAAAGCACTCCAACTCAAATACAACCGCGAAGAAATAGAAAAATACAAAGCAACTCTTGAAAAAAATAAAACTCTCTATCAGATCGTGTCTGTGGAAGAGCAGAAGGATGCATCGATTATCGTTCGCGTCAGAAAGCAGATCAATTACAGCACGAAAGTCGGCGAATATTTTAACTGACAAAAAACAAGCCGTCCGCACGATCGGACGGCTTTCTTAAAGGAGAGTAAAAAATGGATCATTTCGTACGTATAAAAAACGCCATAGAAGAACTTTATCAAACCAATCCCAAGATTCATATCAGCGTAGATATTCCCCGTTCCAAAATCATTGAGCCGGGAACAAAAGCCGTCATTACGGGTATTTATAAAAATATCTTCCAGATTGAAACGTATGACAAGGGACATCCCGTCCGCCATACCTTTCAGTACAGCGACGTATTGGTAGGTCACGTTGTGATAGAAGAACTTCATTGACATAGCATAAAAAATTCACAAAACCACATGGAGAAAGGAATTGTTTATGGATTTTACCATTGATTTTTCAGCCCCTATAGGTCCCGTCAAGCCTGTAAACGGCGTTTGCAACGGCCCGTCCAAAATGACGGCGAAGTATTTCAGAAAGGCGCACATCCCTTTTTCCCGTCTGCACGATATGAGAACGCATTTTCACGCCTGCTGTGATATTCCGAGCATTTTCCGTGATTTCGATGCGGATGAAAACGATCCCGCAAATTACGATTTCACGCTTTCCGATTATTATATCGAAAAAATCAAGGAATGCGGAACGGATATTATTTACCGTCTGGGTTCCAGCATGGAGCAGGGCGATTTTCGTTTTTATAACGAACCGCCAAAGGATTTTGCGAAATGGGCGCGCATTTGCGAGCATATCATCCGCCACTATAACGAGGGCTGGGCAAACGGACATCATTTCGGTATCCGATATTTTGAAATCTGGAATGAACCCGATACCTGCAACAAAAACCGCGCGATGGACGGACAGTGGACGGGAACGCCCGAGCAGTTCGGTGAATTTCTCTCCGTTGCGGCAAGCCATCTCAAAAAATGCTTTCCCAATCTTTATATCGGCTCATATCCGAGCTGTAATATTCTGACACCGGAAAGAGAATCCTTTTTCCGAACGGTGTTTTCCATTCTTCGTGAAAAGCAAGTGCCAATTGATTTTTGTCCCTTTCATTGCTATGGGGACGATCCCGAACGAACGAAACGTTATATCGAAAAATTCAGAACGCTTCTGAATGAATACGGCTATGAAAATACGTTTCTTCTCTGCACGGAATGGAACTATTTCTGGCTTCGTTCGGGAATCTGGTCGGAATTTGAATTGGAAGGCGGAGAATATCTTTTTGAAGAAATGTTCACGACGGCAAGCTCGGAGGTCGGCGCGGCATACAGTTTGGCGCAGATGATCACGTTCCAGCAAAGTGAAGTCCAAGCGGCAACCATGCACAGAGCGGACGCGCTTTCCATGTATTGCACCATGTTCAATATCTACGGCGTTCCGCAAAAGCAGTTCGATGCATTTTACGCTTACGATGCGCTCCGCGAGGGAAAAACGGAAGTCCGCGTTTCTTCCGAACGTCAGCCGAAAGGCGTTTACGTTCTGGCAAGCGCATCGGCAGATTACGCTTGTATTGCCGTTTCTCAATATCGCGGCGCATGGAAGAATTACCATTTTGACGTGTGTGGATTGGATGAGGAGGCCGTGTATACGGCGGAGTATTATCTGACCGACGACAAACGTTCCTTTGAACTCGTCCGCGCGGAAGAAGGTACGCCGAAGGATCTGTCTTTCGGAAGCTATTTGAAGGAAAATTCCGTTCTGGTAATTAAAATTCGAAAAAAACAGTAAAAACTGTGTGCCTTTTCGCCAAAAAATGAGAAAACCACTTGACAAAGACGCTTTCTCCATGTATAATGTTATATGCTGTATTTTGGTATGATGTGAAGTCATGTAAGGAGGAAAAACAATGATTCTGGATATGTTGCCGATTCTTTCCGGCGCCTCTCAACAGATTGATTTTGATTTTGTCTTTACGCCGGATGCGGACAGCCTTCTGGTGGCTGTGTATTCCGATGTTGATTTCACAGAACCGATTACCGTGAAGGGTTACGTCAAAAACATGGCAGGCTATATGTTCCTTTCCGCAGACGTGAAGGTTACGTATCACACCGTGTGCGCAAGATGCGCCGAACCCGTCAGCAGCACACTTGAAATTTCGTTTGAAAAGGATATTGCTTCGAGCGGCGATGTTTCCGATGAAAATGACGATTATATCATCATTGAAGATAAGAAACTCGATCTGCTTCCCGCTGTGGAAGAAGAGATCATGCTTGAAATGCCGTCGAGAACGCTTTGCAAGGAAGATTGCCTCGGTCTTTGTCAGAAATGCGGCAAAAACCTGAACGAAGGCGATTGCGCTTGCGAGAAAAAAGAAGTGGATCCGCGGCTTGCGATCCTCAAAACCCTATTACAATAGCGGAATTAAATAGTCAATAACCGGCGTGGGCCGAAATCATTAAATTGGAGGTGTGGTAACATGGCAGTACCGAAGAGAAAAGTATCGAAGGCAAGACGTGACAAAAGACGTTCCAACGTTTGGAAGCTTGACCTTCCCGGCATGACAAAGTGCCCCAAATGCGGCGAATACAATCTTTCGCACAGAGTTTGCAAAAATTGCGGAACCTATAACGGCAAGGAAATTGTAAAACAAGACGCGTAATTTGCAGCATTGGTTGCAATCTGCGGCAGGTATGCGTGCATACCTGCCGATTTTCTTTATATTTATTCAAATTTAAGATCAAAAGAAAGGGAAGCGCACGATGGTTGAAATCACGGACGTTCTGAAAGGCTCTCCCGCCGACCGTAAGGGAATTCGAAAGGGCGATTTTCTGATTTCCGTCAACGGAAATAAAATTACGGATATTCTGGATTACCGTTTCTATCTTTGTGAAAAAAATCTTTCCGTTTTGCTTTGCAGAGAGGGAAAGGAATTCACGGTTAAAATCAAAAAAGCGGAATATGATGACATCGGTCTGGAATTCGCCACCTTTCTGATGGATAAAAAGCATTCCTGCCGGAACAAATGTATTTTTTGCTTCATCGACCAGCTTCCGCGCGGAATGAGAGATACGCTTTACTTCAAAGACGACGACAGCCGCCTTTCTTTTTTACAGGGTAATTATATTACCATGACCAATCTTTCGGATGACGACGTTTCCCGTATCATCAAAATGAAAATGTCTCCGATCAATATTTCCGTTCATACCACCAATCCCGAGTTGCGCGTGTTCATGCTGAAAAATCCGAACGCCGCGAAATCGCTTTCCTATCTGCAACGCTTTGCGGAAGCGGGGACGGAAATGAACTGTCAGATCGTCCTTTGCCGCGGTATTAATGACGGAAAAGAGTTGGAAAAAACCATGCATGACCTTGCCGCCATGCATCCTTCGGTGATCCACGTTTCCATTGTTCCCGCAGGTATGACGAAATTCAGAGATGCAAATAAACTCTATCCTCTTACACCCTTTTCCGAGGAGGAGGCAAAAGAGGTTATCAAACAGGTGGAAGCGTTTGCCGAAGCTTGCCTTGCGCATTACGGAAACCGTATTTTTTACGTCGGCGATGAATTTTATCAGCAAGCGGGGCTTCCGATTCCCGATGCCGAATATTACGAAGGCTTCCACGCCATCGAAGACGGCGTCGGTATGATCGCTTCCATGAGAGAAGAATTTGATTTCGCCATGGAAGATGCCGAAGCGGATGAAACGCTTTGCAGAGAAATTTCCGTTGCCACGGGAAAAGCGGCATATCCTTTCTTCCTTGAACTTTCTGAAAAATTCCGTGAGAAGTATCCGAACGTAAAGATTCACGTGTATGAGATCGAAAACCGATTCTTCGGAGAATCCGTGACGGTTGCGGGACTTCTGACGGGCAGAGATCTGAAAGACCAGCTCCTCGGCAAACCGCTCGGAGAAGCGCTTTATATTTCTTCGAATACACTGCGCTACGAAGGAGATCTTTTCCTTTGCGGTATGCATATCGACGAACTTTCCGAAGCGCTCGGAACACAGATCATTCCCTGTCCGACGGACGGTTACGAATTTTTCGACCGGCTGCTCGGCATTTGAACCATAAATATCAAACCATAATAAACATCAAACCGTAAAGGAGGGTTCTCCCATGGCAAAAACAGTTGCTGCCATTGTCGGCAGACCGAACGTCGGCAAAAGCACACTCTTCAATAAGATCGCAGGAACCCGTATCTCCATCGTGGAGGATATTCCGGGCGTTACGCGCGACCGTATCTATTATGAAACCGAATGGAACGGAAAACCCATCGTTTTGATTGATACGGGCGGTATTGAGCCGAAAACAGACGATGTGATTCTTGAAAAAATGAAAACACAGGCGGAAATCGCCATTGAAACCGCAGACGTGATCGTATTTATGTGCGACGTTCACGCGGGACTTACGGCAGATGACCGCGATATCGGCGTTATGCTTCTGAAAAGCGGTAAGCCCGTTATCGTTTGCGTGAATAAGATCGACTCCATCGGCGCGCTTCCTTGGGAATATTATGAATTTTATGAGCTTGGCTTTGACGGCGATCCCATCGCGCTTTCTTCCGTACACGGAACGGGTACGGGCGACCTTCTGGACAGAATTCTGGAATACGCCCCTGCAGACGAAACGGAAGAAGAACCCGACGATTCCGTAAAAGTTGCCGTTATCGGTAAACCGAACGCAGGTAAAAGCTCGCTCGTGAACCGCGTATTGGGCGAGGAAAGAATGATCGTTTCCAATATCGCGGGAACCACAAGAGATGCCATTGACAGCTTTGTGGAAAACGAACACGGAAAATTTACGTTCATTGATACGGCGGGCATCCGCAGACAGAGCAAGATTTTTGACCGTATCGAAAAATACAGCGTTTTGCGTGCGCATTCCGCCGTGGAACGCGCAGACGTTTGTCTTCTTCTCATCGACGCAACCGAAGGCATTACCGATCAGGATGAAAAAATTGCGGGTATTGCTCACGAAGCGGGAAAAGCAACGATCATCGTCGTTAACAAATGGGACCTTGTTGAGAAAGACAATAACAGCGTAAAGGAATTTACGGATAAGATCCGTACGTCTCTTGCGTATATGCCCTATGCGCCGATTCTCTTCATTTCCGCAAAAACGGGACAAAGACTTCCCAAACTTTTTGAATTTATCAATTACGTCAACGAGCAAGCCGCATTGCGTATTTCCACGGGTATGCTCAACGATATTCTTTCCGAAGCGATCACGAGAGTACCGCCTCCCACAGACCGCGGAAGAAGACTGAAAATTTACTATATGACACAGGTGGACGTCCGTCCTCCGAAATTCGTTATTTTCTGCAATGAAGCGGAACTTTTCCATTTCTCTTATCAGCGTTATATTGAAAATAAACTGCGCGAGGTCTTCGGCTTCAACGGAACGCCGATCCACTTCGTCATCCGCCAAAAAGGCGATGAATAATGAAAAAGGAGATTTTTATGGAAGAACTTTTAATGAAAGGGCTGATTGGTAAACTCGGCTTTGAATGGGGCGACCCTGTATTTTTCCTTGCAATGGTCTTTTGTATTGTCGTTCCGTATCTGCTCGGCAGCGTGAATTTCGCGGTCGTCTTTTCCAAGGCTATGCACCACGATGACGTTCGTACACACGGAAGCGGCAATGCAGGCTCCACCAATATGCTTCGTACGTACGGAATCAAGGCGGCGGCTCTTACGTTTGCCGGCGATATTCTCAAAGGCGTGATTTCCACTTTGCTCGGATTTTTGATTCTGCCTTATTATACGGGTTTTGCGTATATTTCCGCGCTTGCGTGTATGCTCGGTCATGCATTCCCGATCTATTACGGCTTCAAGGGCGGTAAATGTGTGGCAACCTTTGCGGGTGCGCTTCTCGTGCTGAATCCGCTCGTTTGGATTTTGCTCTTGCTCGTTTTCGTTCTGGTCGTTTATATTTCCCGTTACGTTTCGCTCGGTTCCGTCATCTGCGCGGCGGCGTTTCCGATTCTTTCCAATATGATGCCGATCATCACGTTAACCACAGAAAACGGCGCAGTCGGCGCGGTTCCTCCCGCAGGTATCATCGCCGCAGTTCTGATGGGTGTGCTGATTATCGTGCTTCACAGACAGAATATTGTCCGTCTTTGGCAGGGTAAGGAATCCAAAATTTCCTTTAAGAAGAAAAAATCTTAAAAATTTTTGAAAATTTTCAAATTATTTTTGAAAAACCTATTGCTATTTATCGGAATCAGTGATATGATAATATAGTAATGCAGATAGAAAAAGGATTTTCGCCAACCTCTCATGGCGAGCCCCGCTTCTTATCAATTTGACAAGGAGGTGTAAACGATGCCGAATATCAAGTCCGCGAAAAAGCGCGTTAAAGTTATCGAAGCAAAAACTCTTCAGAACAAAATGGTAAAGACTGCGCTTAAGACCGACCTCAAGAAATATGAAGCCGCTGTTGTTGCCGGTGACAAAGCTCTTGCTCAGGAAACCTACAAGCAGGCTGTTAAGAAGATTGACCAGGCTGTTGCTCACGGTATTCTTCACAAAAACAACGCTGCAAGAAAGAAGAGCAGATTCACAAATATGCTCAATAGCATGAACTGATTTGCAGTTCAGTTTCTTCTCATAAAAAAGAAAGCACCCATCTCACCGGGTGCTTTTTTGTTTTCCGCCAAACTCGCTTTCACGTGAGTTTGATGGAAAGATAAATGATGGTTTAGATTGACTTTTTTCTTGATTTGCAAGAAAAAAGTTCCAAAAAAGAAGCAAACAAGCTTGGGCAGCTTGACCGCCTGTGCAAACTTGCAGCTATGTGCTTACGATGAACTTATAAAAATCAAGACGCAGGTATGCTTAATTCTCCCTAAAACGGTCGAATTAAGCAAGATTTCCTGCTATTTTTACAAGTTCATCCCCAAATAGGATCTCCCTTC
>SVRL01000065.1 GCA_015064845.1 Oscillospiraceae bacterium
GGCGGATGAGGTGTGGTGCAAAATATTTTGCACTTTTGCGAAGCAAAACAACTACTCATCCACCATAAATGGTCCCCCTTCCCTCGCAAGGGAAGGCTAACTAACCCCCATCTTTCGGCAACAGACAGAACAATTTACTTGCATAAATAACCATTTATTTTTCCATTGAATCCGCGTTTACATACAAAAAATCCCGACGGTTGTCGGGATTTTTTGAATCGGATTATTTAGCAACCCATTTTGCGTAGAGCGGGAAGTCTTCCGTACCTTTTTCAATGACGGTATTCATATCGAAAGGTTTGGTGAATTCCGGATCATAATACCAGCCTTCCAGATTATAATCTTTTTTCTTGGAGAGCTGTACGTTCCACCAACCGGAAGGAATGGTCAGCGTTTTGCCGTAATCGACGGTAACGGAATAGGATTTTCCGTTTGCATCGACGTACAAAGCAATTTTTATGCCGGATTTTTCCTTGGGCGCCATATTTGTAGGTGTGTCGCCTGTTTCTTCCACATAACCGTTATCCGTATTCACGCAGACCTTATAATAATATCTGGTTTCGGGTGTCAGACCGTCAAAGGTTGCGGAAATCGTTTTGGTTTCTGCATTATATTCAGCGGATTTGGTGACTACGTTTTCCGTGAAGTCTGCATTGGTGGAAAGGATGATCGTGGAATTTTCAATGGTTGCGTTATTCATGAACGTAATGACGCCTTGCACTTCAATGGAGTTGTGTGTTTTGGTGCCGTAAGTTGCGCGCATGATGGGAGCGAAATCTTTTCTTCCGCTTGTGATCTTAATGGTCATTTCCTGACCGGGCGCAGAGAGAACTTCCACGCGGAGATTATAGTTTTCTTTGCCTTCCCAATCCTTCGGATAAGAGTTAAGGGACTGTGTGCCGTTGGTAACGGAGTGGAATTTACCCGAATCGAAAATGGCTTTGGTCAGATCGCTTTCATCATAATAATAGAAAGGATCGGCGGGAGAGGTATTGGTCATGTATTGACCTGCTTCATCGTAACCTTCGCGGAAAAGCGGAACGATGGCGGGGTCATGGTGTTTGCCGCCGATGGTGGTGGAGGTGGAAGCACTTCCTTCAACGAAATATCTCTTATTCAGATCATCGTCGATGTGCCAGATCATAATACCGCCTTTGGAATCGCCGTTTGTGAGTTTGGCTTCAAATCCTTCTTTCAGACGGATTTCAATGAGATAATATTCACCGGGGTCGGGCGTGTTGACACGGAGGATCGTATATTTGTCCGTCAGCGTGGAAGAGATGGTATATACGCCGTCTTCCACAACTCTTTCTTCTGCCCAACCGAGATAAATTCTGTGATAAGGATCGAGATACGTGGGATATGCGCCGCCGCCTCTGTGGTTGCCGTTGCATTCCAAAGAGAAATCGTATGCGCGGGGCCAACCCGTAACGCCGTTGCCGCTATGACCGCCGCGTTTGGTGTCATAAAGGTCTTCCGCGCCGAGGTTATGGGCAAGTTCATGCGCGGGAGTACCGATCTGCATGATGCCGCCGTTTTTACCGTATTCGCCGAAGTTGGAAACCTTGGAGAAGGTCAGACCGTCGCAGGTTGCGGGAAGTCCTTGAGAAGTGCCGTGAACCTGGAATTTTTGTCTGCCGCCCATCGGGTTCGTACCGTTGGAGGCATCCTGACCGGGGTTCAAAATGACAACGCCGAGTTCGGTATCGTCAATTTTTCCGTTATTGTTGATATCGTATTTTTTGTAGTTGATATAGGGGTCCGTTGCTTCAAATACCGCTTTGATGGCTCTTTGCGCTTCGTCGGAACCACCTTTTGCGGAGGGGTGCGGACGGTTGACGATCACTTCGATCATACCGTTTTGTACGGGAGAATTCGGAGGCATAACGTCAAATTCGATCGGCACGAATTTGAATGCGCCCATCGTCAATTCTTCATAATAATTGGTAAGGGAAAGACCGTCGCCGAAATAGAGGTTATAATGGTCGAGAAGCTCGGAGCCTGCCCACTGTTCGCCAAAATAAGGCTTTGTTTTATCGCTGTAAAGCTTATCGGGCTGAGTTTCATCCCAGTCGTTGACACCGTCACCGTCTGCGTCAAAGTTTGCAAGAATGACGATCAGCGGGATTTCTTTCGTTTCGGTAACCGGGTTTGCTTCGATCTTTACCGCGTTTGCAATTTCTTCCAAAGGAAGACGGATCTGTTCGCTTGTGGAAGCCGATGTGGATTCGCTTGAAGATTCCGAAGAACTGCTTTCGTTCTGTTTGTTGTTATCACAAGCCGTCAGTAGGGAAACCGACATAACAACGCACAAAACCAGAGCCAGAAGTTTTTTCAACATAGGTAGTCCATCCTTTCATTTTTTGAGCAATACACTTTTCCGTTGCTCATCATTTTGTTTTTATTATATCACAGATTTTCATTCTTTGTCAATTCAAGTTCCTTTTTGCTGTTTTTCCGTTTGTTTTTATATTGATTCTGTTAAATGCAATATTTAGGCTTATAAAATGCAAATCGGACATTTTTTACAAAATGTGCAGCCGTTTTTCTGCATTTTGAACAAACATCGGCGGCTTGCAAAAAATGCGATTGACTTTCCTTTTTTTGCGTGCTATAATAATTAAGTATATTTCCGTGAAAGAAAGGATTTTTTATGCGTCTGGATAAATTTTTATCCGAAACGGGAACCGCAACCCGTTCGGAAAGTAAAAAAGCGGCGCGTTCGGGCGGTGTTACGCTCAACGGTATTGCCGTGCGCGATCTTTCCGTTCATATGGACCCTCAAACCGATCGCGTAACTTACATGGGAAGTCCCGTGATTTATCAGAAAAATATATATATTATGATGAATAAACCCGACGGTGTGATCTCTGCGACAGATGACGGAAATGAAACCACCGTTTTGGATCTTTTGCCCGAAAAATACAAAAAAATGGAGATTTTTCCTTGCGGAAGATTGGATAAAAATACCCTCGGTCTTTTGATTCTGACGAACAACGGCGCGCTTGCGCACAGACTTCTTTCCCCGAAATGCCACGTGGAAAAAACTTACCGCTTTGAATGCGAACGTCCCTTGACCGAAGCAGACGTGGAGCTTCTTTGCAAAGGCGTGGATATCGGAGAAAAATCTTCCACACAGCCTGCAAAAGTTTTGCTGACTTCCTCCCGTTCGGGTGAAATCAGCGTGACTGAAGGTAAATTCCATCAAATCAAAAGAATGTTTCAAGCCGTTTGCAATAAAATCACGTATCTCGAACGAATCCGTTTTGCCGATATCCCCCTGGATACCGCCCTTGCAAGAGGCGAATGGAGAGAACTGACCGAGGAAGAAAGAGAAATTCTCGAAAAGCACTGAAAAATGCAGAATTCAGATAAACGGGAATTTATAAGCCTTCCCCAGCGGGGGAAGGTGCCTCCCGATTCTTGAATCGGAAGAGAGGCGGATGAGGTGTGGTGCAAAATATTTTGCACTTTTGCGAAGCAAAACAACTACTCATCCACCATAAATGGTCCCCCTTCCCTCGCAAGGGAAGGCTAACTAACCCCCATCTTTCGGCAACAGACAAACGCGTAAACCATCATTTATCATTCCGTTGAACCACATAAAAAACACGTAGAAAACAGAAAGGAAAACTTATGGATATTATAGAAAGACTCAGCGAGGAGCTTTCCATCCGCCGCGCGCAGGTGGAAGCGGCAGTGAATCTCATCGACGAAGGAAATACGATTCCTTTTATTGCCCGTTACAGAAAAGAAGTGACAGGCTCTTTGGATGATGAACAGCTCCGCGCGCTGGAAGACCGCCTGAATTATCTGCGCGGGCTGGAAAAAAGAAAAGACGAAGTACGCGCTTCTATTACAGAGCAGGGAAAAATGACCCTTGAAATCGAAGAAGCGTTGGCAAATGCGCAAATTCTTGCGGAAGTAGAGGATATTTACCGTCCTTTCAAGCAGAAAAAGAAAACGCGCGCTTCCGTTGCCAAAGAAAAAGGTCTTTTGCCTTTGGCTGAAATTCTGATGGCGCAGAGCGACCGCGGAGAAGCCGATCTTCTGAAAATCGCGGAAGATTATATTGATGAAGAAAAAAAGGTTACCACCGCGAAAGAAGCGCTTGCGGGCGCGATGGATATCATTGCGGAAATCATTTCCGACGATGCGGATTACAGAAAAGATATACGCGCGCTGACGTACGATCACGCGCTTTTCACCGTAAAATCCGCAAAGGAAGAAGATTCCGTTTACTCCATGTATTATGATTATAATGAAAAGCTTTCGGAAATGCCACACCACAGAATCCTTGCCATCAACCGCGGTGAAAAGGAAGAATTTCTCAAACCCTCCGTGGAAATTTCCAAGGATATTCCTCTTAACTATCTGACTTATCACGTCGTTACCAATCCGAAAAGCGCGTGCGCGCCGTATCTCATTTCTTCCACGGCAGACAGCTATGACCGTTTGATTGCGCCTTCCATTGAAAGAGAACTCCGTTCCGATCTGTTTGACGGCGCGAGCGAAGGCGCCATCAAGCTTTTTGCGCAGAACCTCAAAAATCTGCTCATGCAGGCGCCCATCAAGGGAAAGACCGTTCTCGGTCTGGACCCCGGTTACCGTACGGGCTGTAAACTTGCCGTTGTGGATAAAACGGGTAAGGTTCTGGATACTGCCGTTATCTATCCGACCAAGCCCCATGAAAAAATCGATGCCGCGAAAAAAATCGTGAAAAAACTGATTGAAACTTATCACGTGGATATCGTTTCCATCGGGAACGGTACCGCTTCCAAGGAAAGCGAAATGTTCATTGCCGAAACGCTCAAGGAAATGCAATGCGATACCAAATATATCGTTACGAGCGAAGCGGGCGCTTCCGTTTATTCCGCTTCCAAGCTCGGCGCGCAGGAATTTCCCGATTTCGACGTGACGCAGAGAAGCGCGGTTTCCATTGCGAGAAGAATTCAGGATCCCTTGGCGGAGCTTGTAAAAATTGATCCGAAATCCATCGGTGTCGGTCAGTATCAGCACGATATGAAGCCCGCAAGATTGGATGAAGCGCTTGCCGCCGTTGTGGAAGATTGCGTAAACGCCGTCGGCGTGGACGTGAATACGGCTTCCCATTCGCTTCTGGAGCATATTGCGGGTATCAATGCGACTTCCGCAAAAAATATCGTAAAATACCGCGAAGAAAACGGCGAATTCAAAAAACGTTCGGAAATCCTCAAGGTTCCGCGCATTGGCGCGAAGGCGTACGAACAGTGCGCAGGCTTCCTTCGTGTTTCCGGTTCTGCGGAAATTTTCGATAACACGGGTATTCATCCCGAATCCTATGCGAAAGCGAATCTTCTGATTGAAAAGCTCGGCTACAGCAAAAAGGATATCGGTGTTTCCGGTTTGAAAGGAATTCGCAAAGCCGCAGAGCTTTACGGCTTGCAAAAGCTTTCCGAAGAATTGGAAATCGGCGTTCCCACGGTGGAAGATATTATCACGGAGCTGGAAAAGCCCGGCAGAGATATCCGAGATTCTTTGCCCACGCCCGAGCTGCATTCCGATATTCTCGATATTTCCGATCTTTCCGTCGGTATGGTTCTGACGGGTGTTGTCCGTAACGTGATCGACTTCGGCGCATTCGTGGATATCGGCGTACATCAGGACGGTTTGGTTCACGTTTCCGAAATTTCCAAAAAGTTCATCAAACACCCTGCGGAAATGCTTTCCGTCGGCGATACCGTGAAGGTAAAGATCAAATCGCTGGACGTTGCAAAAAAGAGAATCGGACTAACGATGAAAAATCTCTAATAAATTAGTGAATCGGTATATCTTTTCCCTTTGTTTCGCATTAAAATCACTCAATTGTGCAGAATAAACAAATAAATTTCTGAAATTTCGGGGATTTTCCATCTTTCAAAATCCGAGATTTTTTGATATAATAAGATTGTTACTAAACGTAGACTATTTCGTCTATTTTCATCTTTCATCGGCGGCTGAGAGGTGATTTTCAAAATTTTTTGTTTTGTCGCCGAGAATGGAGTCTAAATATGGCAAGCCTTTCCTTAAGACACATCTACAAGAAATACCCCGGCGGTGTAACTGCGGTAACTGACTTCAACCTTGAAATCAAAGATACCGAGTTCATCATCTTCGTAGGTCCTTCCGGTTGCGGTAAATCCACAACTCTCCGTATGATTGCAGGTCTCGAAGAAATTTCCGAGGGTGAACTTTTCATCGGCGACAGACTTGTAAACGACGTTGCCCCCAAGGACAGAGATATCGCGATGGTATTCCAGAACTACGCTCTGTATCCTCACATGACCGTATTTGATAACATGGCATTCGGTCTGAAACTTCGCAAAATGCCCAAAGCTGAAATCAAACGTAAAGTTGAAGAAGCTGCTCGTATCCTCGACATCACTCACCTTCTTGACCGTTACCCCAAGGCTATGTCCGGTGGTCAGAAACAGCGTGTTGCGCTCGGCCGTGCTATCGTACGTGACCCGAAAGTGTTCCTTCTCGACGAACCGCTTTCCAACTTGGACGCTAAGCTCCGTGCATCCATGAGAACGGAAATCACAAAACTTCATAACAGACTCGGCACAACATTTATCTACGTAACCCACGACCAGGTAGAAGCTATGACCATGGCTACCCGTATCGTTGTTATGAAAGACGGTTTCATTCAGCAGGTTGACTCTCCTCAGAACCTCTACGACTATCCCGCTAACACGTTCGTTGCAGGCTTCCTTGGCACACCTCAGATGAACTTCATCAACTGCACACTTCTCAAAGAAGGTGAAAGCGCTTACCTCAAGTTCGGTGAAATCAAGATCAAACTTCCCGATGGCAAGGCTAAGAACCCCGATCTTCAGGCTTACTTCGGCAAAGAAGTTATTGCAGGTGTTCGTCCCGAAGCTATCGTTGATACTCCCGCTCAGATCGCTGCTCTCAAAGACAGCGCATTCGAAGCTTACGTTGACGTAACAGAACTTATGGGTGCTGAAATCTACCTCTACCTCGTTGCAAACAAGGTTGAAATCGACGAAGCTCTCATGGCTAAGAAGAACGTCGTTATCGATAAGTCCGGCGAAGTTAAACTCACTGCAAGAGTATCTCCCAGATCTACTGCAAGAGGCGGCGACACCATCCAGATCGCTATTGATACCGAAAGAATCCACATCTTCGATAAAGATACCGAAAAGTGCATCTGCCACTAATTTAAGATTTGATCTCCGTTTTTCTTCTGAAAAACGGAGATTTTTTGGTGTGAACGATGTGTTTTTATGGGAGTTTTTTATTAAGTTGACGACATTGCCTCACAAGGGTTTTTGAATGAGTAAACAATTTGTTAACAAATCTAATTTAAAGGCTCGCCCTCAGGGAGAGCTGGCGCGGAACGCGACTGAGAGGGTTTAATTTTTGATCAAACAAGCCCTCTCCGTCTTGCCTTACGGCAATCCACCTCTCCCGAAGTGAGAGGCTTTTCGCTAAATTTTAACACTTGTTCATACTTTATTAATTCATTCAAAAACCCTGATTGCCTCACAAGGGAAGGCTGACAAACCATAATTCTCGGCAATAGACAGAACAATTTACTTGCATAAACAATCATTTACCGTTCCATCGAACTGATACGAAACCTTGCCGCAAGGCGAAACTTCATTTATTCGGGCATTGCCCACAGGGAGAAAATATTTATGAATGAACAATTTATCAGAAGCGCGTTTGTTCTCGGCAATGAGGCTGTGGAACGTTTGAAACAAAAAAAGGTGATTCTTTTCGGTGTTGGCGGCGTGGGTTCTTTCTGCGCGGAAGCATTGGCAAGAATCGGTATCGGCAAGATTTGCCTTGTGGATCCCGATCGTGTTTCCGTTTCCAATATCAACAGACAGTTGATTGCGCTTCATTCCACCGTCGGCAAAAATAAGGCGGAAGTGATGAAGGGAAGGATCAAGGATATCAATCCGAATGCCGAAGTTACGGCGCTTCCTCTTTTTTATTTGCCCGAAAATGCGGATTCCGTTCCTCTTTCCGATTATGACATTATCATCGATGCCATTGATACCGTTTCCGCTAAAATTGAGCTTGTCGTTCGCGCAAACGCGCTGAATATACCCATTCTTTGCGCGATGGGTACGGGAAACAAAATGCACCCCGAAAAATTGGTTGCCACCGATCTGGCGCAGACCAACACCTGTCCGCTTGCGCGCGTGATGAGAAGAGAATTAAAAGCAAGAGGAATTACCCATTTGCGCGTGGTTTATTCCACGGAAGCTCCCATTCCGCGCCATCCCGATTACGCGGATTATGAGGAAGAAAAAAGAGGGACACCCGGAAGTCTTTCCTTCGTTCCCTCTGCGGCAGGTTTGCTTCTTGCATCCGAAGCCGTTCGTATTTTGTTGGAAAAGTAAATTTGCTTTTTGAAGTCGGTTGAGATTTATTAAATAACGTGAGTTTGATGGAATGATAAATGATTATTTAGCGTCTGTCTGTTGCCGAAAGATGGGGGTTAGTTAGCCTTCCCCCGCTGGGGAAGGCTTATAAATTCCCGTTTATTTTTTCATTCAGAGCTTGTAGAGTTTTGTGAATTTTTCCGTCAGATATTCCACGTAATAGGACGGATCGAAAGGTCCGCAGGCTTTTTCGAAAAGTACGGACGGTTGATAGAGGCTTGCATGGCGATGGATATGTTCGCCGAGCCAGCGTTTTATGTCGCTGAGATCTCCCGAGAGGATTTTTTCCTCCATGTTCGGGAGGTCTTTTTTCATGAAATGCAACATTTGCGCGCCGTATGCACTGCCGAGCGCATAAGACGGGAAATAGCCGAAACTGCCGCCCGACCAGTGGGTATCCTGCAAACAACCCATCGTATCATTCGGCACTTCCACGCCGAGATATTCCAAATAAAGGCGATTCCATTTTTCGGGAAGTTCGGAAACGGAAAGTTCGCCCGCAATCAATTGCTTTTCCAATTCGTAACGGATCATGATATGCAGGCAATAGGTGAGTTCATCCGCTTCCGTACGAATCAACGAGGGTTCGGCACGGTTGACGGCTTCATAAAAATCTCTTTCCGTGACGTCGGCAAGCTGTTCGGGGAAAAATTCTTTGATTTTAGGATAAACGGCATGAATAAAGGCTTCGGAACGTCCGATGATATTTTCAAAGAAACGGCTTTGGCTTTCGTGGATTCCCATGGAAACACCGCCTGCAATTGCCGTTTGATTATATCGGTCATCACAGGCAAGCTCATAAATCGCATGACCGCCTTCATGAATGACGGAATAAAGCGCGCTTGTGAGATTATTTTCGTAAAAATGTGTGGTAATGCGAACGTCTTTATTATTGAAATTATCCGTGAAGGGATGTTCCGATTCCGCAAGTCCGCAATAACCGCGGTCAATTTGCAAAACCTCCATCAGATATTCCGCGCACTGCTTTTGTTTTTCCGCAGGATAAAAACGGCGCAGAAAATCGTCGTTTAACGGCTTTGCGTTACGAATCTTTTCCAAAAGAGGAACGATGGCTGTACGAAGCTTTTCAAAGAAAACGTCAAGAACCGCCATCGTCATACCTTCTTCATATTCATTGAGAAGCGCATCGTAAGCGGGCAGAGCAGGGTTATAATATCCTGCAAATTTACGGTTGAACGCGACGATCTTTTCCAGATACGGCGCAAACGCGGGAAAATCGTTTTCATTTTTCGCTTTTTCCCAGACAGCCTGCGCATCGTTTAAGAGCATTTCATATTCGGTATATTCTTCCTGCGGAATTCGGGAGATTTGCTGACAGTTTTTTTCAGTCAGCGCAACTCTTCTTTTTTCTTCTTCGGAAAGTTCCGCTTCATGCGCGCGCAGATATGCAAGCATTTCCGTGTTTTCGGGCGCGGCAATCAATTCATACATATACGCGCTGAGAATGCCGAGTGTTTTTCCTCTGCCTTCCGCGGAGTTTTTCGGCGCCGCCGTTGCGGCATCGTAAACGATCATATTCATGGCATGAGAAAGCGCCCATTGTTTTTCTTCCAATGCTTTCAGCGCTTCCAACGCTTCTTTTACGTTTTGAAATTTCATGTTTTTTTCCTTTCGGGGTTTGTTTTTTGCAATGGGTATTATATCAAAATATTACGGATTTTGCAAGAGATAAATTTCTTTTTCCAAGTTCTTTTATCAATATAATCGGGAATGGATGGTAAATGATGGTTTATGCGAAATAAAAAGTCTGCAAAAGACTCTTGTCTGTTGAGAAACTGTCCCTTTTTGCTGTCATTCTGGAGGGGCTTACAGCGGAAGCCCCGATAGAATCTCATCGCAAAACTCAACTAACTTTTAAAAGAATCTTATCTTTTGCTACGAGATTCTATCGCTCGTTAACACTTCGCTCCAGAATGACAGTGCGTA
>SVRL01000010.1 GCA_015064845.1 Oscillospiraceae bacterium
GTGATTATGCCGAATCACCTACATATAATGGTTGTTATTTCTGCCGATGAATACGGGCGACCACTGGTCGCCCCTACGGTGGAACGGATGGTAAAACAATTCAAAGGTGCGGTAACAAAAAAGATTGGTGCATCAATTTGGCAAAAATCCTATATTGAACACGTGATACGAAATAAAAAGGATTACGAAACCCGATCTAATTATATTTTCGAAAATCCGCTGCGATGGTACTACGACGAACTATATGCAGAAGAATAGGGGTATGGGCTTTGCCCAAAGCCTTTGTAATACAAAGGCGAAACTGGCGATAAACGAAAAGAAAAAATGTTTAGGAGGATAAATGCATGAACGATTGGGATAAATACATAGATAGTGTTACTGACAAAGAGTCTCTACTGCACTTTATGAAAATGCTTATCAATGATTACCGGAAAAATCCGCAAGAATGGGAGCATGATTCTATTGATGAATATTTAGATGCAATGATGGCTTGGGTTCATGATTTCTCAAAATGCAAATATAACGATATTGATTGGAATAATATTGATTACTCCGTAATAGCGAGAATCTTATATAGTGGAAAAATATATGAGTAGCACAAAAATAGCCCCAACAGATCATTGAAAATCTGCTGGGGCTAATTATTTGTTTACTGCATAACATTTTTTCATCCGTAGGGGAGACCTGCGGTCTCCCTCGGGCGAACACAGTTCGCCCCTACCGTGTGTCAGGTCAATGTTTTGCGATTTCTCCGCTAAGAACATCACCCTTTTCGATGTCGGTCTTTTTATATTTCATGCCTATGCTTATCATCCTTTCAAAATAAGAACAAAAATCAATCAACTGCATACAATAAGAATGGCGAAAGATATTTTCGCTGAATACAAACGATGAAAGGCGGTTTCTCCTTTATGGAAACGAGAATTCTGACCATGACTTCTCAAACGATTGCAATGAAGGCGAAACGATTGCTTGAAAAAAACGGAATTTACGCAAGAATTGTCCGCCCCAGTCCCAAACTCACCCCAAAGGGCTGTTCTTTCGGTCTGCAAATGGATGCCGCAATCCTTTCGATTGCCCTGAAATATCTGGAACAAAACAGCATTCCTTACGGCGAGATTATTTTAGTATGAATTTTGATGATATAAAAGCAATCTATTTTTGAAATAAAGAGGCAACACAGAGATGATATATTTTGATAATGCAGCAACAACCTTTCCCAAGCCGCCTTCCGTCATCAAAGAAATGGTGCGGTGTATGAAGGAATACGGTGGAAATCCGGGAAGAAGCGGACATCGGCTTTCTCTTGCCGCCGCAGAAGCCATTTTTGACACGCGAACACTGATAGCGGAATTTTTCGGCATAAGCAAAGCGGAAAACGTCATTTTCACATCCAACTGTACAAGTGCCTTAAACCTTGCCATCGGCGGCATCGCAAGAAAAGGAGACCATTTTCTGATTTCCGATCTGGAGCACAACAGCGTTTTGCGTACCGTTTCCAATCTTTGCAAAGAAAAAGGAATGAGTTTTGATGTTTTTCATGCCTTGTCAAGCGACGATGCCGTTTTGAATGAAATCGACAGAAAAATCCGTCCCAATACCAAAGCGGTTATTTCCACGCATGCGTCCAATATTTGTCCGCGCATATTACCGATTGCAAAAATCGGTAATCTTTGCCGAAAACGAAACGTATTGTTTATCGTAGATGCGGCGCAAAGCGCGGGAATTTATGACATTTCCATCATGCGCGACGGTATTTCCATTCTTTGCGCACCGGGACATAAAGGACTTTACGGTCCTCAAGGAAGCGGATTCGCCGCATTCTCGGATCATTTTGATTTTTCGCGGTTAAAACCTTGCACTTTCGGCGGAAACGGAAAAAATTCCGCAGAAATTGAGATGGGATATGAACCGCCCGATTCTTATGAAACGGGAACACTTTCCACACCTGCAATTGTCGGCCTTGGGGAAGGAATCCGCTTTGTCAAGGAACAAAAACGGGAAAAAATTGAAATGCTGGAAAATCAATTGTTTCATTCTGCAAAAAAAATGCTTGCCAATATTCCGCGCGTGAAAATTTATTTACCCGAAGCAACAAAGGGTTCCTTGCTTTTGCTCGGCTTTGAAGGTATTTCTCCTTCAAAGGTTGCGGAAAAACTTGCCGATCACGGTATTTGCACAAGAGCAGGTCTTCATTGTGCGCCGAGCGCGCACCGTGCGCTCGGAACGGGCGGAGATGCCCTTCGAATCAGCTTTTCCGCCATGAACACCGCAGCAGAAGTTGAAACCTTCGCCTATATCCTGCAAACCATTCTGCGCAATCATCATTTTTAACATCAGCCCAAGCGGTAATCACACCCCGAAAATAAAGATGCCCGCTTGCGTTTTGATTTGTCCTTGAGGCAATTGCAAAAGTCCGATGCACAAAACATCGGACTTTCTTTTTTTACAGATCATCATCAATTCAGCAATGCAGAATCGGTTCAATCACTGCCAGAAAATATGCATTCATTTCTTCGGGGGTCTGCTGCATTTTTTGTGCCAACCACCAATCCACCGTTTCAACAAAAGAAGATGAAATATGATTGATAAGATAGTCCTCCGGCAGACCCGCATTTTTGAGCATTCCGGAATCAGCATATTGTCTCAGAATCAATTTTTTCAAATTGCTTTTGAAATACCGCAGAAAAATCTCATTGTTCTGTGAAGAGAGCAGTTCAAGAATATTTTTATCGTTTTCCTGCAAGTGGCGCAGCAAATGTAAAAAAACAGAATTCGTTTCCATGCCGCAAGAATTATGATAATGCCCGTGAGGAAGCCCCATGGCTGTGTCAATAATATGCCCGAACAATTCTTCACATAAATCTTTAAGCAAATAATCTTTCGTTTCAAAATGTGCATAAAACGTGGTCCGTCCTATATTGGCTTGGTCAATAATTTCCTGTACGGATATTTGATTATAATGTTTTTCCGATAAAAGCGCTGTAAAAGCCTGAAAAATAGCGTTTCTCGTTTTTTGCTGTCTTCTATCCATATAAACCTCCCGAACATTTTTCAAAAAGTGTTCTGTAACGAACAAAGAAAACGATTTGCTTATTGTTTTCTCATTCGAAATCAGTATAATATATGTTGTACCGAACAGTTCGTTCTGTATCGTACATATTATACACTGTATTTTTTGTTTCGTCAATGAAGAAAGGAGACAAAGATGTCTGCATGATCGGTGACGGTGTTAACGATGCGCCTGCGCTGAAAACTGCCAATGTGGGCATAGCAATGGGCGGTCTGGGCAGTGATATTGCGGTAGAAGCGGCTGATGTTGTTCTGATGAGCGACGATATTTCCAAACTGCCTTATCTGAAACGGCTGTCTAACGCTACGGTTAAGACCATCAAGTTCAGTATTGGTTTGTCTATGTGCATTAACCTGCTGGCAGTTACATTATCCGTCATAGGCGTGCTGAATCCGACAACCGGTGCATTGGTACATAACGCGGGCTCTTGCTTTGTGGTGCTGATTGCGGCATTGCTGTATGACAGAAAATTTGAATAAATCAGCAATTTTAAGAATATAAACGATTTAAAAAACCGCCGATAAGAACTTCAGACTCTCATCGGCGGTTTCCCTGTATCTGTATTTTATTTCATTCAGGATTTTACGGTAATGCCGTTCATCCAACGGATCGAATCGTCAATCCAACCGGAAATGGAATGCAATCCGCTTCCAACGATTGCATTTCCAAGAGAAGCTCCATGTCCGCCCTTCGGATAAATATGCATTTCAAAGGGAATATCGCAATCGGCAAGCGCAAGCGCAAACAAAAGTGAATTCTGCACGGGAACCGTTCTATCCGGTCTTGTGGACCAAATAAATGCGGGAACGGTATCTTTGCTGACACAGTTTTCCAAAGAAAGCTCCTCTCTTGCTTCGGGCTCGTCCTTTCTTTCGGAAAGAATGTTATCAAAAGAACCTCTGTGCGCATATTCTCCGCCGGAAATGACGGGATAGGAAAGAATCATGCCCGTCGGACGGTTATAACCCTTTTCAAAACCGAGCGCGCGTTCGATCTCATCATCAGACCAAAGGGTACCGAGAGCGGCTGCCAGATGTCCGCCTGCAGAAAAGCCCACGACAAACACGTAATCGGGATCAATGTGGAATTCTTCCGCATGGTCGCGGATATATTTCATTGCCGCGGAAGCATCCACCAAAGGCGCGGGCCAAGTTGCCGCCGTATCTTTCGTATGAACACTGTAATTCAAAACGAAGGAGTTGAATCCCATCGCAAGATAATATTGCGCAATCGGTTCCCCTTCTCTGTCGGAACAAAAACTGTAACCACCTCCGGGAATGACGAGAATGGCTTTTCTTTTATTGTTAAAGGGCATCTCGGAAGAAGTACCCGCAATATAGCTTGTAAGCGTTACGTTCGGCTTTTCTTCAAAAAGCTGTACTCTTTCAATTTTTGTCAATGTAAGCATGATTTCACCTCATCTGTTTTTATACTATAGAAAATTATGCAAAATCGACCTCGCCGTTTTGCATTATTTAAATACAAGCGAAGCTTAGATAGGCGAGCAACTTCCGGTGGGCGTTGCCCACTTTTGAGAAATTTGTTGCATCCAACGAACGGATTCCTTCATCCACGCAGATATTTCCGTATATGGACAACCCGTAATATGATTTGCCGTGGCAATACCGTGTCCGCCTCTCGGATAAATATGCATTTCAAAAGGAATATCACAATCGGCAAGCGCTTTGCCGTACAGAATCGTATTTTGCACGGGAACGACGTCATCCGTGCGCGCCGCCCACAAAAATGCAGGAACGGTTTTTTCGGAAACCAGAAGCTCCAGAGATACCGAAGCTCTCGCTTCTTCGTTGTCCCTTTGTTTACCGAGAATATTATTGATCGAACCTCTGTGCGCATAGGGATCCAAACCCGAGATAACAGGGTACGCAAGTACGGTACCAGTCGGACGGTTATAGCCTTTTTCCATGGAAAGGTCGCACTCAATCTCATCGTTATCCCAAAGCGAACCGAGCGCCGCCGCCAGATGTCCGCCTGCTGAAAAACCGACCGCAAACACATAATCGGGATCCACGTGCAATTCTTCCGCATGGTCACGGATGTATTTCATCGCCGCAGAAGCTTCCATCAAAGGTTTCGGCCAAACGGAATCCACACCTCTGCCAACGGAATAACGCAAAACGAACGCATTGAAACCCATCGCAAGATAATAATGGGCAATCGGATCGGCTTCCGCATCGGATTGCAGCCAATACGCGCCTCCGGGAATAATCAAAACCGCTTTTCTCTTGTCATTGAACGGCATTTCTGCGGAAGTACCCGAAATATACGCAATCAATTTGGCAAGGGGTCTTTCTTCCAAAAGCGGTATTTCTTTCACAACTGTTGCAGTAATCATGAAAAACTCCTTTCTTTCAACTCCATGTTTATGTGCATCTATTTTATCATATTCCGTCCGTAATTGCAAGTGCGTTTTCAAAATCCTTCAACAGATACCGTGAATTATCCGTTTGGTTTTGCTCAATTTTTCAAAAACAAAAGCGCTTGCCCTTGCATAAAGCGCAGACAAGCGTTTTTCCTGTTCAAAATCAATCTGCATCTCCGTTGATTGCCGTTTCGTAATCCACGGGATAATAAGCGTAACGTTCCAATTCCGTATAAAAACTGAGGATACCTCTCTGCGTACCCATATACAGCATATCGCCGATCAAGCACATACTGTTAATCTCCAGATTTTCCCAATATTTAGGAACTCTGTATTCTTTTACGGTAATTTCAGCATTCCTGTCGCCGTTCAAATATGCCGACGCATTCACTCGTAACAGAGATTTTTCCGTAGCAATATAAAAACAACCGAATTCGGTTTCCTTGCCATCGGCGTAGGAAAATGCCTGCGGCATACCGCGAAGACTAACGGTTTCATAGTTATCCGCATCTTCTCCGCAAACGATCAAATTCAGCTTTCCTCCGTAAATACCACCCGTAATGGCAAGAAAAGCTTCTCCGTTCGCGCAAGGAATGATACCAACCAAAGATTCCGTTGTGATAACCTCATTATCTCCGTTTTCATCCTGACGGAAGAATCCCGTTTCATCTCCCCAATAATTACCGAAGCTTATTTTATAAGAAACCCCCGAAACGGAATTTTCATAAGAAATTTTATCGGTAATCAAAAGATTTCCGTAAAATTCGGAAACAACGCAACGGCAGTTTTCGTAAAGAGTATTCGTGTCATCCTGAGTCTGTGAGTAAGAACCTTCCGAAAGTCCCTCCAGATACGGATATGTGGAAATCACGCGGATATCGTATTCCGTTTTTTTGTTTGCGCAAGAAGTCAATAAAACGGAAAGCACCAAAATAGCAACGACCTTTTTTAAGTATTTCATAACGTTTCCTCTGTTTTCATCAAAAAGCAAAAACAAATCACGCAAGCGCCGCGCCAATGGCAGTGGAAAACTGCGCATATTCGGGAATGATGAAATTCATATCAAAAATCTTCTGTAAATCTTCAAAAATCGGCTTCGCCTGCGGAATGGAAGTCAGATTTCCCGTAAGAACGATGTCATGCAGATTTCTGCTTCTTGCCGCAAAAATACCGAGCATTGCCGCCGTTTCAAAAACCATATTGAGAATGGAAAGCGCAATATCGCCATTTGAGGCCATATCTGAAATTTTACCGAAATTGGCAGCCGTCATATTTCCCGCAAGAGAAGAATTTCCGTCATACATATCCTTGATCTTCAAGTCCACACGGTCAAGAGAGCCTTCTTTTGCAATTTCCACGATATGCTCAATCTGATTCATGCCCAGCATTTTTCGGGAAAGACCGACAACCGTACCGCCGCCGATTCCCGTACCGCCGAAATAATGGCTGTTTCCTTCGTTATCCGCATAAATGATCGCCGTACCCGTACCCATGCTGACCACGATAGCTTCTTTTAATCCCGAAAGATAGATTCCGCCTCTCGCAATGCAATCAAATTCCTCAACGCGTTCGCAGGAAAGACCGTAAATCGGTTTTGTAATATACGAAGAACCCACGCCCGTCAAAAAAACTTTCTCTATATCGGAAAGCGCAATGTTATTCTCTGCCGTAAATTTTCCGAAAGCACCAAATAAGGAGGTCAAAGGATCGGATGCCTTTACGAACTGAGGCGCAATCATCTCTTTTCCCTGAAATCCCACGATTTTTGTCGTGCTACCCCCAACGTCAATTCCGATCACTGTTTTCATATCCGCAAATCCTTTCCTTATCGCCCGAATACGGCGTTATTTTTCATTTCAAAAGAAATTTTCACGGGCATCTGCCCATTATTTCTGAAATGCGCTCAACGCAATGGTCTCGCAAAGCGCATCATAATCGATTCCCGCCGCCGCCGCTTCCTGAGGAAGCAAACTTGCGGGTGTCATTCCCGGAAGTGTATTGGCTTCCAAACAAATGAACTTTTCCGTTTTCACATCCTTGATAAAGTCGATACGGCTGTAACTGCCAAGCCCCAAAGCTCTGTGCGCTTTCAGCGCCGATTCGGAAAGTCTTGCCGCTTCCTCCGTATTCAAATGTGCGGGACAAATTTCATCCGTCATACCCGACTGATATTTACGTTCATAATCGTAAAATCCGTCCTTCGGGCAAATTTCAATGGCAGGAAGTGTTTTTCCGTTCAGAATGCCCACGGAAAATTCTCTTCCTTCAATTTTATCTTCAATTAAAATCTTACCTTCATATTTTTCCGCAAACGCCAAAGCATCTTCCAGCTCCTTTTCGTTATTGACGATGGAAACTCCCACGGAAGAACCGCAGGAACAAGGCTTCACAACGCAAGGGAAAGAAACGGCGCGCGGACGCTCTCCCGCTTTCAAAACGGTAAAATCCGCCGTTGCCACACCGGCAGCGCGGAAAAGAAGTTTGGAAAACGATTTATCCATGGCCGAAAGACAGCCGGAAAAATCGCTTCCCGTATAAGGGATTCCCATGGAAGAAAGGATCGCCTGAATCCTTCCGTCCTCACCCATACCGCCGTGGAGCGCGAGAAAAACAACGTCGGAAAGACGGCAGATATCCAAAACACCGTCTCCGATCAGCGCATTCCCCGGCACTTTTCTACGCAAGGCATCCAGGTCCGGCGGTACTTTGGGAATGGTATACATAAAATTTCCATCTCTTGTAAACGCGCTTTCATCTTTCGCGCCGTAATATGGAAAAAAAACATCAAGCAAAGCAACTTCATGACCGCTTCTGCAAAGAGAGTTCGCAATCAGAGAGCCGGAAAGAAACGAAACGTCTCTTTCCGGACTGAAGCCGCCTGCAAGTACGGTTATTTTCAATGCAAGCTCCGTTCTGCGCCGTCCTCGGCGCAATTAAATCATTACTTAGTATTACTCGGAAAATTTTTCCGCCGCGGCAAGTTTCACACAAAGTGAAACGACCGTCATCGCTTTTTCCACCTCATCCACGCTCGGATAAGAGGGCGCAATACGCAGGTTTCTGTCCTCGGGGTCATTGTTATAAGGGAACGTTGCGCCTGCGGGAGTCAAAATGACACCTGCTTCCTTTGCAAGCTGTGCAACACGCTTTGCCGTTTTGGGCATAACGTTCAAAGAAATGAAATAACCGCCGCGGGGATTGGTCCAATTGACAAAAGAAAGTCCTGCAAGATATTTTTCAAAGATATGAACCGTCATATCGAATTTCGGTTTCAATATACGCGCGTGCTGTTTCATCAGCGCATAAACCGTATCCGCATCTTTCAAAAATTTCATGTGGCGAAGCTGATTGATCTTATCGGGAGAAATGGTCTGATATGCGATATCCTCTTTGGCGTGGCGAATGTTTTCCTTGCTGGAAACCATCGCGGCAATGCCTGCGCCGGGATATGTGATTTTTGAAGTGGAAAAAAATGCATATACCATATTTTCGTTTTCAGTTCCCTTGATCAGATCAAAAATGTTCAGAAGCTTATCGGTTGTATCCTCAAGATCATGAATCACGTAAGCAAGATCCCAGAATACGCGAAAGTCCGGTGCGGCAGGGCGCATGGAAGCAATTCTTCTGACCGTTTCATCGCTGTATGTTTCACCCGAAGGATTGGAATACTTCGGAACACACCAGATGCCTTTAATGGAAGGATCCTTGATTTTTTCTTCCACGATATCCATATCGGGACCCTTGCCCGTCATGGGAACGGCAACAAGATCGATGCCGCATCGTTTGCAGATGGAAAAGTGTCGGTCATAGCCGGGAACGGGACAAAGAAATTTGATCTTTCCCTGATCCTTCCAAGGCAAACAGTTTCCGTATGTACCGAACAGAATCGCACGGCATACGGTATCATACATCATATTCAGGCTGGAGTTACCGCCGAGAATGATATTTTCGGCAGGAACGTCCAAAAGTTCCGCAAAAAGCTCGGCAAGCTCGGGAACACCGCCGGGAAGTCCGTAATTACGGATATCAAAACCCGAAGCTGTCAAGCAGTCGTCCTTGCTTTTGAGAGAAAAGAGCAGTTCATCGGAAAGAGAGAGCTGTTCCGCGCAAGGTTTTCCGCGCGACATATCAAGTGAAAGATGTTCTTCGCAAACCGCTTGATACTGCGCGCGCAAAGCGGGAAGCTCTTTTACAAGCGCTTCCGCTTCCTGATTCAGTTGAGACATTGGTTTTTACCACCTTTCGCCGATCAGATGTCAGCATTACCCGTTGTTCTCGGGAAAGCTTCCACGTCTCGGATATTGGAAACACCCGTGATATACATGATCAAGCGTTCAAAGCCGAGACCGAAGCCCGCGTGTCGTGTCGTTCCGTATTTGCGAAGTTCGGTATACCACCAATAATCTTCTTTGTTGAGTCCGCAACGCGCATAAGCGGCTTCCAGCATATCCATGCGTTCTTCACGCTGGCTTCCGCCGATCAGTTCGCCTACACCCGGAACAAGCATATCTGCCGCCGCAACGGTCTTACCGTCGTCGTTCAGACGCATATAGAAGGATTTGATCTCCTTGGGATAGTCGGTAACGAAAACAGGTTTCTTGAATACCTGCTCGCAAAGGTATCTTTCGTGCTCAGTCTGCATATCACAGCCCCAGTAGGGTTTGTAATCGAAGTCCTTGCCGCTTTCTTCGAGCAATTTGATCGCTTCGGTATAAGAAATGCGCGCAAAGTCATTCGATACTATATTATGCAAACGTTCAAGAACGGTGTTATCAATAAATTTATTGAAGAATTCAAGTTCATAAGGACAAGTTTCCAGAACATGTGCCACAACGAATTTCGTCATAGCTTCCGCAAGGTCCATGTAATCGTTCAAATCAGCAAAAGCGATTTCGGGTTCGATCATCCAGAATTCAGCGGCATGGCGCTGTGTGTTGGAGCGCTCCGCGCGGAATGTGGGTCCGAAAGTATAAATTTTTGCAAAAGCCTGCGCAAAGCATTCGCCGTTGAGCTGTCCGGAAACGGTCAGATTTGCGGCTTTACCGAAGAAGTCCTGAGAGAAATCGGTTTTACCTTCTTCGGTTTTCGGAATGTTATCCAGATCAAATGCGGTTACGCGGAACATTTCACCTGCGCCTTCGCAGTCGGAAACGGTGATCAGAGGCGTATTGACGTAAACGAAGCCCTGATCGTTAAAGAATTTATGAATGGCATAAGCAGCTTCGGAACGAACGCGGAAAACCGCCTGGAATGTATTGGTTCTTGCGCGCAAATGTGGGATGGTACGCAAAAATTCAAGAGAGGTTTTCTTTTTCTGGAGGGGAAACTGCGGTGTGGAAGCTCCTTCGATTTCGATGGAAGTTGCTTTCAATTCAAACGGCTGTTTTGCAGAAGGTGTCAAAACGAAGATGCCTTTTACAACGATAGCCGCGCCAACGTTGAGCTTCGAAATTTCCGTATAATTGCTGAGTTTGTCCGCTTCCAGAACGATCTGAAGTCTGGGGAAGGTACTGCCGTCGGCAAGCTCGATAAAACCGAAAGCGTTGCTTGCGCGGACGGTTCTGATCCAGCCGGCAACGGTGATTTCTTTTTCACCGAACGCTTCGGGCGAAGCAAAAAGCTCCTTAATGGTAGTGCGTTTCATTTTATAAAACCCTTTCATTTGAGAAATTATCTAAAATTTTATATATGTATTGTTATTATATCGCAAAGAAAATAAAATTACAATAGGCAAATGGGAAAAAACTATACTCCACGGAGAATTTTCCCATATTCAAAAAGATATATTGTTATCCGTTTTGTCTGTTTACGCAAAGCCTCCGACTACGGGAGCAAGGAGAACCTTTCCCGTTCCGCGATAGACATTAACCAATCCTTCTCCGGAGGCAGCAGAGCCAACCAAAGACTTTCCGGAGCGCTCTACGGTAAAACTCAAACTACCGCTCCAGGCAATCGCCATATTGCCATCAATCTTCAAAACATCGTTATCCAAAACGACTTCTATCAATTCCTCCTTAGGACATGCTGATTCCAGACAAAGAATACCTCTGCCTGTAATGCCAAGATTAAACAGTCCTTCATTTCCCGCAACTGCGGAGGAAAAATTAGAACGCGCAACGGTTTTATGCTTCAGAGTGGATTCGCAAGCGAGAAACAAACCGTCATCCAAAACGATGGAACCATTCCAATCTGCCACATCCAGCAACAGAATATGCTTATACGTAGGCTCCAAAACAAGCGTACCGCTTCCCGTATATTCAGGTTTGATGGCAGATTCCCCCGTTACGGAACCGCGAAAAGCTTTGCCTAGAAAATCGCCGATTCCTTTGACGCCTGTTGTGGATTCAACTTTGCCTGCCATCCACTGCATAGCGCCCGCCTGAACGGTAACGGAAGCCTTGGCAAGATCGCAAATAACCTGACGTTTGCGCACGTTCATTGCGTTGCAATAATAAGCCTGCATGGCATATGCGGGAGAAACGCTCAGGTCTCTCTGATATTCAATCACTGTAAATGCACCGAGTGAATCAAGAGTTTTGATGTCATCGTTGTTTGTAAAATTATTGATCTGATACATAATGTTCTCCTTTTTCTCTTTCAGTCAGCGACACCTTTGCATACGGTAAGTTTTTTATTTACAAGCCCCGCAAGCCCGGCAACCCAATCTATAATCTTTTGCGCTCGGAGCGGCGGCAAGACCGCCGAGAGCCGTTTCCCTGAATTGATACGGCATACTCCGTCCGACGTTATACATAACTGCAACGACCTCGTCAAAAGGAACGATGCATCTGCCTCCCGTGGCAAGCGCAATTTCCGCGCTGATAATTGCATTGGAAACACCCATGGCGTTTCTCTTCTGGCAGGGAGATTCCACAAGTCCGCCGATCGGGTCACAAATCAATCCCAAAATGTTGGAAATTGCATCTCCCGCAGCAGCAAGACAAACGGCAGGAGATCCGCCGAACAATTCACAAATCATGGATGCCGCCATCGCCGAAGCCGCACCGACTTCCGCCTGACAGCCGCCTTCGGCACCCGAAAGCGTTGCATTTCTGCCGATCAGATAACCGATAGCGCCCGCGTTGAAAAGTGCTTTTACCAAAGCCTCATCGTCAAAGCCGTAAGCTTCCTCCATCGCCGCAAGAATCCCGGGAAGTACACCCGAAGAACCTGCCGTCGGCGCGGCAACGATACGACCCATGGAAGCATTCCATTCAATCACACCCATCGCATACGCCGCAGCGCGGGAAATCGCGCCGCCGATAGCGCCTTCTGTTTTCACACGGGCAAGCAGTTCCTTGCCTTCTCCTCCGATATATCCCCCGAGCAATTTCATTTTTTCCGTTTGAGAACGCGCAACACTTTCTCGCATAACGTTGAGTGCTTTCAGCATACGCTCTTCCGCTTCCTTGCGGCTGATTTCAAATTTTGAAGTCTCTCTTAGCAACATCGCCTCGGAGATCGGTATCGCTTTTGCTTCGCACAAAGCAAGCAATTCTTCCGCATTGGTAAAATCCGTTTTTTTATTCATCATACCTGCCTCCGTTATTTCACTTTAATGTAGATCGCCGAAATAATATTCGGCTGACGGCAAATGGCTTCCATGCCAAAATCATTGAAATCTCCGTCGATTTCCAATACGGAAAAAGCGGTCTCCCCTTTTTCTTCACAAAATACACTCATATACGAAATATTGACGTTGAATACTTCAAAAATCTTCGTAATGGATGCAACAACGCCGGGTTTATCATGCTGATGCACAATAACGGCATTATTCTTACCGGAAAAACGAATATCGCAGCCGTTGATCTGCGTAATTTCAATTTCTCCGCCTCCGACGGAAGAACCTCTCAAAGAAGAAATTTCTCCGTTCTCCTCCGTAACGGTAATATCCACCGTGTTGGGATGCGCCGCAACGTCTTCTTCCATTTCCTCAAAAATAATTTCCATATCTTCTTTCTTTGCCAGTTCAAAGGAATCGCGGATACGATAGTCATCCGTAGCAAAACCGAGAATACCGCCGACAAGCGCACGGTCTGTTCCGTGTCCGCGGTACGTCTTGGCAAATGAACCGTACAATTGGAAACATACGCTCACAATTCTTGTTTTTGCAAGCATTCTCGCAATGCGGGCAATTTTCAATGCGCCTGCCGTATGCGAACTGGAAGGTCCGATCATAATCGGACCGATAATATCAAAAACGCTGAGTTCTCTCATATCAATCTCTTTCTGCCGCTCAAACGGCGTCGGTAAAAAATGCGATTTTCTTTTTTACAAAAAGCGGCAAATTGCCGCCGGTTGCCGCCGTAGCACAGTTTTATTTTGATTCTGTACATCGCTCGACGGCGGAGTCGATTTTACACAAATTCCTATAGGTCAAAAAAGGGCAGTAATCTGCCCTTTTCTAAAATCAGGATGCGTTGTTCATTTGTTTTGTATCGGGAAAATAGACTTTTCTGATATTGCCGCCGACACCGCGGAATTTTTCCACAATGTCCACGTAACCTCGTTCAATATATGCAATGTCTTCAATTTCGGTTCTGCCCTTTGTTGCCAAAGCGGCAATGACCATAGCAGCACCCGCACGAAGATCCACCGCCTTTACAACTGCAGGCGTAAATACGGTATTCCCTTCAAAAAACGCTGTTTTATCTTCCACTTTAATCTTGGCGCCCATACGTTGCAGTTCATCAACATAACGGAAACGGTTACTCCAGATGGTTTCGGAAAGCGTGCTGGCGCCATCGGCAAGACAAAGCAAAACCGACATCTGCGGATGCATATCCGTCGGGAATCCGGGATAGGGGAGCGTTTTGACATTGATCGCTTCCATCTTATCTTCGCAGAATACGCATACGGCTTCGTCATATTCTTCCACGGTAATGTTCATTTCACGAAGTTTTTCCGTTACCGCTTCCATATGCTTGGGAATGATATTGTCTATGTAAAGTTTTCCGCCCGTTGCTGCCGCCGCAATCATAAAAGTACCGGCTTCAATCATGTCGGGAATGATCGAATACTCACAGCCGTGAAGTTTTTCAACACCGTTGATTTTAATAATATTGGTACCCGCACCGCGGATATCTGCGCCGCAAGCGTTCAAAAAGTTGGCAACGTCAACCACATGAGGCTCTCTTGCCGGATTTTCAATGATTGTAGAACCTTCTGCCAGAACTGCCGCTAAAATCGCATTGATCGTTGCGCCGACAGAACAACAGTCGAAATAAATATTCTTTCCTCGCAAGCCCTGTTCCGGGTTGGCAACCGCTTCAATGCAACCGTTTCCCACAGTAACAGTGGCGCCAAGCTTTTCAAAAGCTTTCACGTGTAAGTCAATGGGACGTACGCCGAAATCACAGCCACCCGGTAAACCTACCTTAGCACTTCCGAATCTGCCGAGCAATGCGCCTGCCAGATAATAAGAGGCGCGCATTTTTCTTACAAGTTCCATGGGGGCTTCCGCATCGCGAACACCCCTCGTATCAATCTCCACTGCTCCCTTGGAAATCACTTTTATTTTTGCTCCGATGCTTTCCAGAATAGAAAGACTGTCGGAAACATCACTGATATTCGGCAAATTATCAATTACACAAACGTCATTTGCAAGGACACTTGCAAACACAACTGCCACAGCGGCATTTTTCATTCCGCTGATTTCAACCTTTCCGTACAGCGGGATTCCGCCGTCCACAATAATTTTTTCCATATATGATAACTCCGTTCTTGCCAAAAGGCGTATTTTTCAAAAAACAGAGGTATATTGACCTCAAATAATATTTTTAAACATGATGCATCGCACATCATAACAAAATTCCTAATTTTTATAATTAAAGTATATCATATTCTAACGAAAATTCCAATAACTTTACAAAATTTTTTGAAAAATTTTTCAAAAACATTTCAAAGAACCGTCAAAACAAATCTTCCGAAAAACACGCCTTTCGTACGCGGTCATGGAACATACAACTCTCCCGAAATAAAATTATACGTTCTCGATTCGCCGTCCGCATAGGTAATCCTGCAAAGCGGAATGAAATAAAAAATATTCTCATCAAAATATACACCGTACGAATATGAAACATCCGCTACGGTATATGAAGGTTTTCGCTCCGATGCATCCAAAGCGTCGATATATGCTTTTTCTTCGAAGAGAAGATTGCAAAGCCCGATATTTTCCGCTTTTTTCCGTTCGTCCGGAAACGCCGTGCAAAGCATACCGTCCGCCGAGACCACTTTTCCTTGGGAAACACGGCAAAAGATTTTATTTTCCGTCTTCCTGTTTTCAAAACGCAAGGAAAACACCGCGATGCTCTCTTCTCCCGAACCGTAAACGGCAAGACACTCGGGGATATATTTATATTTTCTGTTCACGGGCAAAAGCGACTTCAAGAAATCCGCAGAAACGCACTCACAAACTGCGGCTGTTTCTCCCCCTGCCAAAAGAGCCCAGCCATCCGTATGTATCAATTCAGAAGGCATTTCAAATCTTTCTTCCCTGCTGTAAAAAAAAGAAAAATCATATCCGAAGAAATACGTACCGTCTTCTCCGATCAACCGAAGACCGTCTTCTTCCATGCGCGAAAAATCACCCGGATATTCAAGCGATTCCGAAAGAGATTGGAGATCCGACATTCCTTGATAGACGGGCAGACTTTCTTTTTTCTTTTCCAGAAACGAAGAATCCACATGCAATCCGCTCGCTTCAAAAACGGAAACAGCAGAATCAATCAAATTATTCCGATAATACATTTCCGCATGCCAATGTTCAAAAATGCAAAAAACAAAAACCGCATCCACAACCAGAAGGACGGCAATGGCAAACGTTTTCAAATCTTTCCAATGCATATTTCAAATCCTTTCTTTCAATCTCGGATTTCTTCCAGAACCAGTACGTCAAAATACGATTGTTTATCGGAAACATAATATCCGTAAAAATACCGACGGCATTCTTCGTTTTTCAAAATCAGCGTGCGAAGCGTCCAGATGAAATCCTGAGCCGGCCGCGTATCTTCCGTTTTCCGTACGGCACGGAAGCAATATTTTGCACTTTGCAACTTACCTGCGGAAAATTCGAACGTCAGCATATCTGTTTGTCCTTCAAAAGATACAGGCAATCCGCAAGCGGATGAACCAAAAGAAATTCGGAGAATTTCACCGTCGTAATAAATTCCCGAAAGGTAAAAATCACAATCCGTTTCTCCGTGTGCTCCCGTCAGCGCTTCGAGCATCAAAAACGATGCCACAAGATAATCTGCCGTACCGTAATCTTCCTTTGCAAGACCCCAAGGGAAAATTTCTTCCAAAGGAAGCGGTTCCGTTTCGTAAAGATTATAGATCATAATACCATCCGGCTGAAAACAAAGATGTTTTCCCTCGTCAAAATAAAAAACGTTACCGTTTTCATGCTTATAAGAGGAAGCTTTTTCCGGATTCAAAGAAAAGATTTCCAAAAGCGTATGCATCTCTTTTTTCTCAAGCGTATGCGGCTCCGAAAAAATCATCGGAGAAGCCATGAAAGTAAGCGGAATCACGGACGTATCCGTTACTTTCTCGGAAAATCCGTTTTCCGAAAAGAATCCGTCCGCTTTCCAAACGTGCGCAAATTCATACGGCACTCGGTTCTCTGCTTTAGTATATGTCAAATAGTAATTTGTGTGAAAAGAAACGTCGCCGTCATCGGCAGGAATAAAATCCGTGCTGCAACGATAATAATTTCCGCGCGAATCTCTGGCAAGCGCGTAAAAAGAATATATTGCCAATCGGTTCTCTTCTCCGTATAATGCCGTTTTCCTCAGATAATCTTTGGGAACGATCAGAAGTTCCCGAATATACACGTCTGACGTACCTTCATAAACAGCACTTTCATCCGTCATGGATACGATAACGGAAACCGGCAAATCACACGCATAGGAAAGATAAATGTAATCCCCTTTCAAAAGCGCGTGAAACAACGTTTCTCCATCCTGGGAGGGCATCGCCTCAATATATCCTTCTATTCCGAAAAGTTTTTCAAAAAAAGGGAATACCGTTTCATAAACTTCCGCATTTTCACCGCCGAGTGTATAAAAGCCAATGTTTTCGCCGTTTTGTTTAGAGGAAAACCCCATAAAAGCAGGAGAGGCAAAGGAAACATCCCAATGCGACAGATATTCCGTTCTCAAAGAACCTTTTGAGATTCTCTCCATATCCTGCTTGGTAAACGCATACGCCTTTGCACCGCTGAACGAAACGATATAGATCACGCAAAGACAAACGAGCGCAACCAAAAGTACGCCGAGCGTCATGCTTTTGAAAAATTCCCGTATTTTTTCCTGTTTCACAGGGCTTCTCCCCCTTTTTATTTCTCCTCATTTCCGAGCAACGGCTCATAAGGAAGTAATATGCGCACCTTTGTCCCTTTTCCGAGCGCGCTTTCTATCGCAATCTCCCCGCCATGTGCATCCATGATCTCTTTTGCAATGGCAAGCCCGAGTCCCGTTCCGCCCGATTCCGAGCTTCGCGCTTTTTCCACGCAGTAAAAACGCTCAAACAAACGGGGAATATCCTCTTTCGGAACACCGATTCCGTTATCCGATACGCAAACGGCAATACCGTTTGTTTCCTCATACGCTTCCAGTGAAATTTCGCCGCCCGCTTCGGTATATTTCATAGCGTTGGAAAGAATATTGATCAATACCTGTTGCAGTTTTTCTTTATCGCCCGTCAGCATGGGCAGATTTTGCGGATAATTTTTAACAAACGTATGGCTGCGGTTTTTGGCTTCCGCACGCATAACGTCATACACGCGGTCAAGAAAAAGGGTCGCTTCAAAGGTCTCAAGCTTCCAGACCATACCGTCATTATCAAAACGGGAAAGCGTCAGAAGATCCGAAACGATTCGCGTCATACGATCGCATTCCTCCACCGCCATTCCCAAAAACTGATCTTTGAGTTCCGCATCCAATGTCGGATATTCCAAAACGGTTTCCACGGCGCCCTTGATGCCCGTCAACGGCGTACGAAGCTCGTGAGAAACGTTGGCAACAAATTCCCTGCGCGATTTATCCAATTCATAGCGCTCGGTAATATCGTGTATCACGCACATCACACCGCGTTTTTCTTCATTCTTTTCAATGTAACGGAATTCCGCAAACGTGATATCCAAGGCTTTTTCTCCAAATACAATGTCCTGCACCGTACAATTTCGGGTTTCTTTATATTTTTCGGAGATGCTCTTATAATCCAATTTCAAATCCATCAGCATTTGTGAAAATCCAAGCGTTTCTCCGTTTTTCATCGTACCCTCGGCACTCAGGGAAAATAGCGCGCAAGCGGTTTTATTGATGTGGATCATGTGTCCGCCGTTATCAAATGCCAAAACAGCATCATTGAGATACATGAACAAGGTTTCAAATTTCTGTCTTTCGCCCGTAATCTCATCCAACGTATTTTTCAGAACGTCCTTCATATGGTTGAAAGCATTTGTCAGAATACCGATCTCGTCATCGGAATAGATGCGTATTTCATTTTCAAATTCGCCGTTTTCAATCTTCTGCACACCTTTCGTCAGACTTTGAATCGGAGAGGTGATGGCACGAGCCAAAAAGAAGGAAAGAATGAGTGCCACAGCAAGTCCGATGAGCAATGCCTGCAACGTAATTTGAAAAATCATGAAGGAAAAGGACTTGGTTTCTTCCTGCGAATCTTTTATGTAAATGATGCATTCCGCATTTTCGCCCGAAAGCGGAACGGCATAGTCAATATAATCTGTCCAAAAGTGTTTTTCCGTTCCCCGTCTTCCCGCCATGGCAGAAATCATATTTTCGGTTTTTTCCAATTCTTCTCCCAATTTTGTATCCGAACCCGCAAGAAAAACACCGTTTTTATCCAAAATATAATAGTTTCTTGAGTTATCAATGCCAAGCTGTCCCGAATAAGAACGCAAAATCTCCTTTTGACGTTGAGCAAATTCTTCAGACTCAAGAACGTAACGCAATTCGGAGCAAAGGGATTCATTCGGATCAAAGGCAACATCCATTTGTTTCAGAAAATCATTGTTATAAAATGAATATGCGCTGCCGACCAAAATCGCACCGATCGCCGTCATCAGCGTAATGGTAAAAATAACAAAAATCAAAATGATTTTATAATGCAGATTTTTATACATACCTCACCCGTTTCCGTCACTCCTCGGGAATATAATAACCCTTGGAACGTTTGGTTCTGATATATTCGGGCTCTGCCGGGACCTTTTCAATTTTCGCGCGCAAACGGGACATCGCAACGTCTACCGTACGAATGCCGCCGTAATAACCCTCGTAGCCCCAAACTTTGACGAGCAATTCTTCTCTTTCGAAAACCTCTCCCACATGAGATGCCAGAAAATACAGCAATTCATATTCTTTGTTGGAAAGCTCAATATCTTTTCCGTTTTTGGTTACACGATAATTTTTATTATCAATCTCCAACTCCCGAATGATAATTTTATCTTCGGTGGAGGAATCGTTTCCGACTTTTTCAACCACTTCTCCCTTATATCTTCGGATATTGGCTTTAATACGAGCCAAAAGGAGTTTGACGGAGAACGGCTTGGTCACGTAATCATCCGCACCGATATCAAAGCCCATCAGTTTATCATCCAATTCTTCCTTTGCCGTTACCATGATGATCGGTGTTGCCAATGTTTTCCGTACTTCTTTGCAAACGGAAAAACCATCTCTCTTGGGCAGCATAAGATCCAATAAAATCAAATCGTAATCACCCGTCAAAGCTTTTCGGAGACCTTCCTCTCCGTCGGCGGCAACATCGCAAAGATAACCCGCCATCATAAGATTGACCTGAAGAACCTGTGAAATCTTTTTTTCGTCTTCCACGACCAGAATTTTCTTTTTATTTTCAGCCATTGCTTTTCATCCTTTCCGAAATCATTTCTATCGTTCGATGTCTGTGCACCGTATAAAATTGCAAAAACCAAGCTTTGCCGTCTCTGATTGCTGCGATATGGGAAAGCTTGGATATTCGTTTGTTATTCTTTGTTCAGCATATAAGCTACCACAAGATCCACCACCAGTCCGTAACTTTTTACACCCTGCGGCTGATTGTGGGAGGTAATGTAAGCGTTGTTGACGGCAGTGGAAACCGTTGCGGCAACGTTTTCTCTATATTCATCAAAAAATACGGAATATGCCGAATATTCATTTTTCAATTCCTGCGGCATATACTCACGCGCTTTCGCATAAAGATCGGGACTTGCCGAAGAAAGTTGCCCCATCAGATCGTTCAGAACATCCGCGTAACCGCAATAGCGGATATAGGGGTCATCACTGAGAGAGCAAACGAGGAAGGCCGTAAAATTTGCTTCGTCCTCTTTTGCAATGCCTCTTTGATGCGCCATTTCATGCGCCGCCGAACTTACCATAATAAAATCGGGATAATTGGTGTTCACGTTGGCTTCTCCCGTAAAAAACGTATAAACGCCGGAAATATGCGTATACGTCCAAGGCTTGCTGAGCATAACCGGTTTTGTATTGGAATACATCCGCTGAAAAGAAGGATAAGAATCACAGAGCGCCTCATATGCCTGATTCAGTTTCCGATTCATTTGGGAATAAGAAAACGTCATCTGTGAATACGTTCCCTCCGGATAAGAAACGTAAGGCAAATCTTCACGAATGGCATCGATCAGTAAAATTGCCGTTTCATATAATTGTTCGGCGGAAAGGTCTTCTCTTTCAAAATCCACCTTCTCTTCCACACCTTTACTGTAAAAGCCTGCATTAAAACCGAAAACAAGCACGGTAAAAACAATGGAAATCAACGACAGGAACCCAACGAAATAACGAATACCTTCCGTGATCGAACGTTTCAGATGCTTGCACATTCTCCAACAGATCACGCCTACCAGAACGGGTGATAAGATCAGCAGCATTTCCGCAAGCGAGAAAGGAAGCCATGACGTGAGCACTGCCATCACAGTACGTACCGCAGCGCCGACCGTATTATGAACGCCGTCGGCAAAAGTGGGATTGACTTTGATGACTTCGTTTACAATCAAAGAAACAAGGAAAATACCGAACAGCACAGCGGACCAAAGCGGCAAACAGCTTTTTATTTTTTCAAAAATTTTCTTCATAATATTTTTCTCCGAAATTTTGGTATCATATGAATTGTAACATAAATTTTTCCGTTTTTCAATACTTTTATGCCAAGGAAAATTTTAAAAATTTCTTTACCCATCTTGTATCAAACCGGGTTTTGTGATATACTGATTCAAAAAGTATAATATAAAAGGAGCCTCCTCATGCACGAAAAACACAGAGAGCGCGTCAAAAAAAGATTTCTTTCTTCCGGTCTGGATGATTTTGCGCCGCATAATGTGTTGGAATTGCTTTTATTTTATGCAATTCCGCAAAAGGATACCAATGAGATTGCGCATCTACTGCTCGACCGCTTCGGCTCATTGGATAAAGTTTTTGATGCTTCTGTTGAAGAATTGAAGGAAATCAAAGGAATCAGCGATCATTCCGCAACGCTCATCAAACTGATCCCCGCGCTTTCCCGCCGATATGCAATTGAGAAAAACAAAGAAGGTCTTGTTTTTAATAACGTAGATACGATGGGACAATATTTCGTTTCCCAATACATCGGAGTTACGGTTGAAACCGTTCTGCTTTTATTGCTGGATAATAAATTCAACGCCATTGATTGCGTGAAAATTCATGAAGGAAGCGTCAATTCCTGCGAAATAACCGTACGAAAACTGGCGGAAATTGCATTCAGGAACAATGCCTCCATGGTCGTTCTCGCGCACAACCATCCCTCAGGTCTGCCAATTCCTTCTTCTGCCGATCTTTATACAACTCAACAGCTCAGAGCCGCCTTGAATCTTCTGGGAATTAAGATGCTTGCGCACATCGTTGTCGCAAGCGAAGATTACGCCAATATTATGGATCCGAAAGTTGCTTCCTCTGCCGAGCACCGCTTCTGACCCGATGCCAAACCCGACGGCGGAATGAATTTGCGCAAATTTTCATGAGATGAAAAAAACCGAAAGTCTTGTTTTTGTCAAGGCTTTCGGGTTTTTCATTATTCAATATCGATTGTAACTTTTTTCCCTGTTCCGTTTGCAGCGGCTTTCATCAACTGACGAATGGCTTTTGCAATCTTACCGTGCTTACCGATAACTTTACCCATATCAGGCGCAGCAACGGAAAGCTTCAAACTGATTGCATTTTCGCTTTCTTCGATCACAGTAACAACAACTTCTTCAGGATTATCAACAATCGCTCTCGCAATATTGGCGAGAGTGCCCTTGAGATCGATCATGCTGCTCTTCTCACCAAATTATTCGGTAATGCCGGCTTTTTTGAGCAAGCTCTTAACGGTTTCAGTGGGCTGAGCACCGTTGGAGATCCATTTCTTTGCTTTTTCGGAATCGATTTTGATATCAACGGGGTTTGTAAGGGGGTTGTAGTAACCGATTTCTTCAATGAAACGGCCGTCACGGGGATAACGGGAGTCTGCAACAACAACACGGTAGAAAGGAGCTTTCTTTGCGCCGATTCTTTTAAGTCTGATTTTAACTGACATTTTGATTGTCCTCCAAAAATAAAATAATATAATAAATTTTGATATAATTATCCGGACGGCAAAAACCGCCGAAATATTAACGGGTCTTAAAACGGCAATTTGTTGCCGCCGCTGAGTTTAGCAAGTTTCTTTGCGCCTTTGGGGTTTGCAAACTGCTTCATCAGTTTATTTGTCTGTTCAAACTGCTTGAGTAAGCGGTTGACTTCTTCGATGGTGGAACCGGAACCCTTTGCGATACGCATTTTACGGGAATAGTTGATGATTTCCGGCTTTTCGCGTTCTGCGGGTGTCATGGAAAGGATGATCGCTTCCGTTTTCTTGATGATGTTTTCATCAAAATTTGCATCCTTGAGCGCAGACGGAGAAACGCCCGGCATCATGGCAAGCAAGGATTCCAAAGAACCCATATTTTTCAGCTGTGTCATCTGATCCAGATAATCGGTCAAAGTGAAACGGGATTTTCTGAGTTTTTCTTCCAATTCCGCCGCTTTTTTCATATCGAAGTTTTGTTCCGCCTTCTCGATCAGGGAAAGCATATCGCCCATGCCGAGAATTCTGGAAGCCATACGGTCGGGATAGAAAGGCTCGATGGCATCCATCTTTTCGCCTGTACCGATAAATTTGATCGGTTTACCCGTAACGTATTTTACGGAAAGTGCCGCACCGCCTCTGGTATCACCGTCGAGCTTGGTAACGATCACACCCGTAATATCCAATTTGTCATTAAAGGTCGTTGCCACATTCACGGCATCTTGACCCGCCATGGCATCAATGGTCAAAAGGATTTCAATCGGATTGACTTCCGCTTTGATTTCAACAAGTTCTTCCATCATTGCTTCATCAATCTGCAAGCGGCCTGCGGTATCAATAAATACCATGTCATGACCGTTTTTCATTGCATAAGCCAAACCGTTTTTGGCGATTTTTACGGGGCTGTGCTTGTCGCTTTCCGAATAAACGGGAACGCCGACCTTTTCGCCAACGATCTGGAGCTGCTTGATTGCGGCGGGACGATAAACGTCACAGGCAACCAAAACGGGATTTTTGCCCTGTTTTTTCATCATGGCAGCAAGCTTACCTGTGTGAGTGGTTTTACCTGCGCCTTGCAAACCTACCATCATAATGACTGTGGGAGGTCTGGAATCAATTTGTAATTTGGCTTGTGTTCCGCCCATAAGAGCCGTCAATTCTTCATTGACGATCTTTACGACCTGCTGCGCAGGCATAAGGCTTTCAAGTACATCCGAACCGACAGCGCGTTCGGTTACTTTGCTGACAAATTCACGTACGACCTTAAAGTTTACGTCTGCTTCAAGAAGAGCAAGTTTAACCGCGCGCATACCTTCGCGCACGTCTTTTTCGGTCAAAGTGCCTTTGTTCTTAAATTTTTTGAATGCGTTGGAAAGTTTTTCCTGTAAGTTTTCAAACATAGGATTCCTCCTTTTCTGCGGTCACTCCGCTTTGATGAGGGGTTATAAGGAGATTGCCCCGAAAAGCTCCGCAACGTGATCAAGGTCCGTTGCCGCTTCGGGATATTTGCTTTTAAGCGAATGGAGAAGCGTTTCCGCTTCCTCGGATTTTTCTCCGATGCGATGAAATTTATCCGCAAGACCGAGTTTTTGTTCATAAGTCTGCAAGGTTTCTTCCGCGCGCTTTATGCTGTCGCGCACGCCCTGTCTTGTAATTCCCGTATTTTCTGCGATCTCGGAAAGAGAAAGGTCATCGTTATAATAATAATCAAACATGATTTTCTGTTTTTCGGAAAGCAATTCACCGTAAAAATCGAAAAGCATGATCAGCCGAAGGTCTTTTACAAACATCTTTTACCTCCGTAACATTCACTCTGTAAAGTTCACAGCTTTACAGAGTATACCATGAAAAATCCTTATTGTCAATAGATTTTTTCTATTTTTCTTTTAATCTTTAAAAAATTCAAAGATTTTTTCAATTTTTTTCATTTTTCTATTGACAAATCTGTTTTTATATGATAGTATAGGAAAGTAAGCTAATGGCCCGGTGGTCAAGCGGCTAAGACACCGCCCTTTCACGGCGGTAACACGGGTTCGATTCCCGTCCGGGTCACCACTAAAACCGAACTTTTAAGTTCGGTTTTTCTTTTTCTGTTTTATGTTCGGGCGACCGCCCTTTCTCTCCCCTTGATTCGAGAATCAGTACGCATTAGGCGTTTCACTTACAAAAGTATTTACAATAAATAATGAAGATTTCACGCCCCGCTCATGCGGGGTTTTTCTTTTTTCCTGCGGTATAATTTTTAACATGGTCAACTGCTACATTTTTATTTCTTCACATTTGAATCGTTTACCTTTCGCACACCTCATAAAATTCAACCGTATAGTGAAAAAATCTCTCTGAGCGTGATGTTGAACTTGTTCATGTTTTATGATACAATACAGTCAGAAAGAAGCGCGGCTTTCAATTTTCAATGAGAGGTATTTTTTATGAAACTGAATATAGGAGAAACAATAAAGAAATTGCGAAAAGAAAGAGAGATCACGCAAGAAGAATTTGCGGAGATTCTCGGGGTATCTTGCCAATCCGTTTCACGTTGGGAAAATAACTCATGTTATCCGGACATTGAGTTAATTCCGACTATTGCATCGTTTTTTAATATATCCACAGACAAGTTAATGGGTGTTGATGAAACTGCGGAAAAAATAGCTGTAGAGCAATATTTGAATGATTTTCAGGAGGCAATCAGCGTCGGCAATATCGATGCGTGTATTCGTATTGCGCGTGCGGGAGTTGCAGAATTTCCTAACAACTATGCTCTCCTGAACAAACTGATGTATGCGTTGTTTCTTGCTACGAGTGATGATGCTGATATAGTAAATTGGGAAGAAAATAAACAGAAGTACGATACAGAAATAGTTGCATTGGGTGAGCGTATAATAAAGTATTGTCCCGATACAAATATTAGGTATGAGGCAACCGAACGTCTTGCGTTTCATCATAGTGAAATGGGACGAAAAACAATCGGACGTTCTATATACGAAACACTTCCATCGATATATAATTGTCGAGAAAGTGCAATTTGGTGGGCATTATCGGAGGAGGAAAAATTACCTCACACAAGAAAATATATTAGTAAAGCATATCATATCTTGTACGATTCGCTGTATAGACTGATGGATTTGATTTCTGCAAACGATGCGCTTAAAGTCATAGACAAAATGGAGGCTTTAGACCGTCTGATGTACGATGACAATATACCGAATTTTACTTGGCGAAGCTCAAATATGGCACAACACCGTGCGAAATATTATATGAAATTAAATCGTTATGCCGAAGCTATCCAGCAATTGTCAATCTCTGTCCAAGCAGCGATTGAATTTGATAACCGTCCCGATGAATTAAAAATAAAATCAATTTTGCTGGGAGAAAAAACAGTAAATAAAATCGATTTTGAAACTGCCGATTCTCGCCCGTTGCGTGAGATTCTCCGCGACAAATGGCTCGCGGAAAAACATTTTGATCCAATTCGGGATACCAATGAATTTAAGTTCATTGTAGAACAATTGAAATAATTTTTTCTTTATCTTCTTCATATTAAAATATTAAAAATCCGAAATGACGAAAAGTTTGAATGTTGGGATTAACAGTTCAGTTGAATCCATATCAACGAATGCGTTATTGATTCTACAAGATTATCATGATATAATAACCATGCTTCGAAGTGAATGAACAATAAACAAAGGAAATGATGGTTTATTTATCGGAAAATCAAAAAAATATGACATGATGAAAAAAATAATAAGAAATTCCCCAACCTTTTTCCTTTTTACGACACTATATAAATAGAATCCGGATTCAGTGAAAAACAAAACATTATTTTAATAACGGAGGAAACGGCATGGATCACAAAAGAAATCTGAATTATTTCAACAGCTCGGACAAATGGTATTATATTGGTCTGCCAATCGGCATTCTTGGATGTATTCTTTTTGTCAGTGCATTATTTTACTTTTATTTTATCCCCTATCAGTTGCCGATAGGAATGCTTTTAACGGTAATTGGAGCAACAATTGCTTTTCTACCGTATTCTCGCTGTGCCAAAGAATCGGAAATTGATGAAATCATCCAATTGATATCGGAAAACTATTCCAAAGAGTTATCCGATCAATTCTCATTTGAAAAAGAGCTTGTCAAAAACATGGAACCTTTGACAGTCGGCGGATATATATATGAAGAAAATCTCCCCATGCGCCGAGGACGGAGTGATCGCATGTGCCGCACATCACAATACAGCGTAGCAAAAATTTTCTGCATGAAATACGGTATCGTCGTTTCCGCAAAATCATTCTCTTTGATTGATTCTTCAGAGAACGAATATACGGATTCTTATTCTTTTACCGATCTGGATGATGTGTCCGTCATTGATGAGTACTTTGTATGCAAAGATCAATCAAAAATCAAAACTTCTTATTTTGTTGTCAAAAAAGACGGGAATGATATTCTTCGTTTGCCTGTCAAGCATGACGTAGCAATCGAGAAATACTGCAATCTAATCAATGAAATGATACGCAAAACGAAAAATACATAATACGAAACAAAATTTCTATGAACGGTAAAATATAAATACTCATAATGCCGAGAGTCAAAGCAACGCTCTCGGCATTTTATTTAATCTTTAACAATTATAGATTGGTCATCTTTTAATGCAATGACTGCATATTTCCTCGCCGCAATCAAATTTTCATAATCCTGCTTTCGCTCTTCGGTATAATGACAAATCAAAATGCCGTCATATAATCCCAATCCCGAAAGATCTGTTAAACCGAAAGTATCTTTATCATATTTCTCAACATGAGAAATATTTGCGGTCGCAATATGTGCGCCGGCGCTACCGCCGATATAGATAGCACCCTTCTGTATATAATCCACGATTACTTTATCCAATCCCGCTTCGCGGATTAACTTCATTGTACCAAAGGTGTTTCCGCCGCTAATGTAAATCACGTCAATATCAAGATGGAAATACGGCATAGGGTCAAAATAACTTGCCACATAGAGATTCTTCCTTTGAAATCCAAATGAAGCAAGACGGGTTTCATACATACCGCTTTGAATTTTTTTCGGCGTGACCTTTTCATTCGGAAAATAAAGCACTTTGCACTCCGATACAGGCTTGCAAAGATTATCAATTATAAACTTTGCAGACGTAGGATTTCCAAAATCGCAAGATGATAGTATAAGTTTCATTTCTTTCTCAAATCCTTTTGCATAAAATATTCTTTTTGTTTTCGTCCGTCCTTTAATTTGAACGCATTCGGACGCTCGCCAACAATCCGAAATCCATATTTTTCATAAAGCGCTCTTGAACGGTCATTACCTTCCAAAAATTCAAGCTCGACGATTTCTGTCTCAGGTCTCGCTTCTGCTGCGGACATCAGCTCTGCAAACATAGCCGAACCGATTCCGAGATTCCAATATTCTTTGAGGATTGCAATCGCAACACCCGCACGGTGAGAAGTTTTGATTCCACCCTTAAAATTGATTTCACAGTTTCCCGCAATTTCTCCGTCAATATAACAAGTGATAACCAAAACATTTCGGGAATTTCGGCGACTTTGAATCCATTTTTCTTCGCTTTCAACGGTTGCCCCTTCCCATTCTTCGGGATAACGGGCAAGGAAATCCGTCTCACCGCAGGATTTCTTTATGTAGTTCAGCAACTTTTCCGCATCGCAGGCGCACGGACTTTTCAAGATGGCGGTTCTGCCATCCTTCAATATTATTTTTTTATCTTCAAAAATCATAAAATTTAATCTCCTTTCCATTCAAGATAACCGCTCGTAAACGGTAAATGGTCAAATTTTTTCGTTCCGATATGAACAAATCCGTTTTGAATATACCAATTTTTCAAAACGGCGCTTTCCTCAATGATACCGATTTTTATTACATAACCGCCCGATGCTTTCACGACATCCTTTGCGTGATCGAGAAGCAATTTACCAAAGCCATTGTGTCTGTACTCCGGTAACACGGCAAGGTTGTGAAGCTCGTAAACATTGTCACTTTCTTTGGAGAGCGACATATATCCGATAATCTTCTTACCGGCATATAGTGCGTACATTTTCCATTCCAAATTTTTCTGCGTTTCAAGAAAAGAAAGAGGGATAAAGCTCGTATGCTTCGGACAGTTTTCTTTCGTCAATCCAAACTGATCTGCCACAGTACGGAAGCTCTGATGAATGACATCCAGACACTCTTGCAGCTCATTCTGCTCAACCTCATAAATCATCGGCAAGGAAACGCCCGCTGGGTCAAATGTTTCGCTTACTGTCTTTTTGAACATAGAGAGAAGCGGAGCATCTTCACTCCAACGTGTCCTTTCGCCTGTATCGCAGTAACCGGCGCTCTGATAGCATTTGCGGTTTTTCTCCATATCTTCCGGAAAATCAACATAGTAGAATCTTGCATCCGGGAACTCTTTCTCGCAGAGTAAAATAGCCTTTCTCGCAATTCCTTTATTTTGATGGTCCGGGTGAATGTAAACTCGTGCCAGGTAGTATTCACCCGTGCCGATCTCATCGGTAGGACTTCGTTTTCCGTACAGACGATAGAAGATACCACCAACAATTTTCCCGTCAAGCAGAATAGTAAAATGACGGTAAAATTTGTTAAGTCTGCGAAGAATATCTTCCGAACCTCTGAGGAACGGATTTCCTTTGTCATGGAATTTTTCGTACAAAGGCTTAAAAGCTGCTTTCTGTATTTTTGATAATTCCTCGGCTTCCGAGGCATTTGTGATTTTAATTGATATACTCATAACTCTATTCCTTTCTGAAAATATCCAGCATATGATTCGTCGTACCGATCATATCGGGACGTTCACAAATGCAAAGATGATATTTCATATACATATCAAACATCTTTTCATCCATTCCGTCGATCTCACTGCCGATAAAATGCGTCAGCATATCCGTACCAACGTAATGCAATCTTTCCGTATGAAAATCTTCCATCAATACGTCCACGTCTTCTTTGCGGTAAAGAGCAAAAATTTCTTTCGGCGTAGAAGACAGCTTAAAAGTTTCAAAATCAATCAGTTCGTCATACACTCCGCACCGAAAAGCGCCTCTGCGAAAACCGAATTGATATACCGTCATATCGTTATTACAGTAAGCGGCAAACACAACACCGCCCTTTTTCGTTACTCTGAGAGCTTCGCCCATCGCGGCTTTCCGATCTTCTTCCGTATAAAGATGGTACATCGGACCAAGAAGCAATGTAATATCATATTGTTCCGAATCAATATCGGCAAGCAAAACGGCATCGCCTTGCATAACCGTAATGTTTTCCGATGGCTCCGTATTTTGTTTGAACACCTCAATATTACATTCCATCAATTCAACGGCATCGACCCGATAGCCGTTTCTTGCAAAATAGTGGGAATACCGTCCCGTTCCTGCGCCGATTTCGATGATTTTCATATCGGGCTTCAAATATTTTTCAATATAATGTACAGTTGTTAAAAATTCCACCTTTCCGCAATGTAAGGAAAGTCTTGCATCTTCATCATGCGTTTCATAATAATTTTTAAGCGCTTCCATTCTTTCCATCATTCTTCTTCCTTTCCAAACAGTTAAATTTAAAAAAATAAACGGCGCAAATCGAATAAAACTCCGACTTGCACCGTCATGATCCTAAATATTCTATCATCCTATCTATAATATCAATAGGTTATACTGAATTTTGGGTACGACAATACAAGCCCGGCGAAATTTCCCATTCGACGCGCTTCATATCAGTATACACGTTAAGCATAAACATATAAACTGCCATTGCCGTAATCCTTTCAAAAAAATAATGGATTTATCTTATCACAATTCTCTCGTGATGTCAATAGTTATTCTTAAAAATCTTCGAGATTCACAGAGGATAAAGAATACGCACTCCGAAAAGCACGGTCACAAAAACGAACCGAAAACAATCAACTCTCATTTTCACAGTTCAACAAACGAATCGCTTCAAGCAGATGCTTTTCTTCAAGACCTCTGCCGATTCGATAGCTCGTGCTCACCAGATATTCCAGCAGCTCTCCCCATCCGAAACGGTTATCATCCAATATAACAAAATGTGTCACCGTTTTATTTTTATCCAACCACATTCGGATTTCTTCCGCGCGGTCATTGCTTGAAAGTACGGGAGTTTTATCATAAATCTCCAATTGATACACAGCAAACAAAGCAGTCATGTCCTTACCAACGGAATCACACAGTGACAGATTCCGATTCCAATGTGTTCTCCATGACGATGACAACACGATTTTCGCCTGCGTTTCATCAACGACCCGCTTGATCAGCGGCAATCTCGTTTCATCAATATTTCCGTCATTTTCTTTGCGCTCGCGATCGTAAGCCGATGAATTGAGTACACCGTCGATATCAAGGAAAATTACCTTTATATTTTCTGTGATATCATTGTTGCGCATAGATATCCTCCCTCCCATATTTTAACGATCAAATTTTTCAAAAGATACCGTCAATATTCCTTGATTCCAAAGCCTTCCAAGATACAGGAGTCGAAACAGTACCGATTTTTCAAAGAATATACAAATGTTCCGGCATTTTCATTGGTTTGAATATACAAAACCCCGTTCTCGCATTCGGCTTTACATCCGTAGCAAAGAAAAGTTCCATCTTCATTTTCATGCAGAAAAGCTTTATTCATCACGGTTTCTTCCATACATTTGAAAATTTCGTGAACGTCGTTATCACAGCAACCGCCTTGACGGTCTGCTTTTTCATCCTGATAACCGTCCATAATCAAAGGACAAAATTCATAACCGCCGACAACCTTTTGTTCTCCGACACGGTACCAACCGGAAATCATGGGAATATAACACTCTCCAAATTCACCCATCACATATTTTCCGCGATATGCAGGTTCATAGGCTTCCACGAATTGATATCCGTCTTTTACGGGCTTCTCCGTATCGGGTACGAATATTCTCCCTTTGACATAAGGCTGACTGCAATAAGCCCAATGTAATTCCCCGTTTTCATCAACCAATTGCATACAGCTTCCCATCAGATTCATAAGATCGACAAGATATTCCTTTTTCCCTGTCAGCAGATAGAGATAATATTTTGCATAACCCGTCCAACCCGTCCAGCCGTGAGGACTGTTCAGCATATTGACGCGGATCATCACATCATATTGCGCTTCCCAATAACGAAGAGAAGCTCCGTTGCAGCGGGCATCGGGAATCAATTGCTGTTCCAGACAGGAATGAAGTTTCATCATATATTCCGTCGCGCGGATATACGGTTCTCTTTCCTGCTCGGGCAAAGTCAGCGCAAACATTCCGATCTGCAAGGCAGAACAGGAAATCATGCCGTCCTCCAGTGTCATTTCACCCTCAGTCTGAATATTATCCAGATTTCGTACAAGCTCATCCACCGCTTTCTTTGCAGAAGCATAATGGATTTTCGCTTTTTCCCGAAGCGCGGGAATTCCGCTTTTTTCTTCTGCCGCAGAAAGCTCCAGCATGGATTTTGCAATATAAAGCACGCAGGTATAATGCTTTTTCCGATTGCGGTACGCGCCCGTTTCATCCTGCGCATCAATCAAAAACGCAGCAAAACGGGAAGCCTTTTCCAAATATATTTGCTTATGCTCGGGATCTGCCTCATACATATCCGTAAGCAAACTGATCAAACCCGCCGTATTCTGAATCCGCTTGGGAATAGTGATCGGAACACAATTTTCCATATCGAACATATACGGCATAAATTCATCAAACGCCGCGTATGCTTTTTCTCCGTAAACACGGTCTTTCGTATGCTTATAATATAAGAAAGAAGAAAACAAACCGTAAAAGCTTTCGGTATGTGTGGATGCCTTGGGCGGCTTTGCCATCGCGCATTTGGCAGCGCACGTCAAATAATGCTCCCACGGCTGACGGACGAAGAAAAGTGCCTCGCATTGTTTTCCGTTTTCCGATGTTATCGTAAGTGTATACCGTCCGGGTAAGGAAAGACAAGGATTCCGCTCTGTTTTGATCGTACCGTCGGGACAGGAAAGAACTGCCGTTGTTTTTTCATTGCAAAAAATTTCGGCTTGAAGAAGCTCTCCCGGCTCCTTGGTATATTTTTCAGAATCCACAAGAGGAATTTCGGCTATGAAAGAAAGCTTGCGTTTGATATCGCTTTTCTTTTCCACGGGAATGAAAAATATCGTATTCCGATAAGATTCTTCCTTACGCAAAATCTTTTGCTTCTGCGGATGACGTTCGGGAAGTACCGTATTCTGATAAAAAAGAATATCTGTACCCAAAATCCGATGCAATCCCTCTTTTTTCATTTTCGTCAGAGGATCTTCGGAATAATTGTATACAATATCATAAGAAGCAACGGGGTCTGACGTGGCAATTGCCAGCGCGTTTTCTTCCGTATTCATATAATATCCCCAAAGATGCGTTTTTTCGCAACGTAGCAAGGTCGGGAAAAATTTTTCATGCCAAAAGGGATATTTTTCCATATAGGTATCCACACCAACGTGCATACCGATTTTACCGCAAAAATCTTCCCCTCGGTTTTCAATACCGATATGCAAGCAGATATGCTCCTCTGCTTTTTCATACCGAAGAGAAAAGAAAATCTCCCGATAATTTCCCAAAAATCCCGTTTCGCAAGGAATCAAAGAAATTTCCTCCGCACCCGTTTCGGTTTCAATAAAAAAGCCTTGTCTTTCCGAAAAAAACGGAACGGTAAAGCCGTCTTTTTGAATCGACTTTATTTTATCTGCACTGTAAAAATCCACGTTCATAATATGTTCTCCTTCCAGAAAACAAACGGATTTTACCGTTCTCAAAGATTTTCGTAATTATTTTTCTCAAAATAAGAATCCATATCCACAACCGTTCCTTCATGGCGGGATTCCTCTGCGGCAAAGCCGATCAGATGATTGGCAACGGAAACGCGGATATCCGCAACGGAATTTCCCGTATAAATTCCCGTCAGATAATCGTAAAGATCGCTGACGATATTAAAATCTCCGCCGCCGTGTCCTCCTGCAATGGATTCTTCCGTTTCCTGTACGGGGAAATCATGTGAACTCCAATCCGCATAAGTAAACGTATGAATATTCTTTGCGGAGGCAAAAGCAAAAAGTTCACCTTTCGTGCCGTAAATACGGAGATGTCTTCCGCCGGAATTGAATGCATTTACCGTAAGATGCGCCGTAACACCGCCATCATATTCCATGCTGACCACTTGATGGTCAACCATATCGTTGTTTGCATGATAAACACAAAGACCGTAATCCGTACGCTTCAATGCTTCACGCAACTCTTCATCGGTAAAATCGGGATGGGTTGCAACCTGTTTCTTGAAAATATCCTTCCAAGGGAAATTCTTGATACCTTCGATATAAAGACGTTCACTGTTATACGGACAAGTTTCGGCATGAGGGCAGTTTCCGTCAATGCAACGATGCGGCGCGCCCTCGGGTGCGTTTTTTTCCGTAAAATGTGTCAGACTGCCGAAAGATGCCACTTTTTTACAAGGTTTATCAATGAGCCATTGAATCATATCCAGATCATGGCAAGTTTTTGCAAGAATCATCGGTGTAGCTTCTTTTTCGGAATGCCAATTTCCCCGCACGAAGCTGTGAGAAAAATGGATACTGCCAACCGCTTCCACAAGATCAATGGAAACGATTTCCCCGAGCATTCCGCTTTCAATGACAGATTTTACCTTTTTGAAAAAGGGCGCGTATCGCAAAACGTGGCAAACGAGAACGGAAACACCCTTTTCGGAAGCCGCATTCGCAATATCGGTACATTCCTTTACCGTCTGCGCTACAGGTTTCTCCAAAAGAAGATCATAACCGAGCGAAATCGCTTTCATGGCAGGCGCATAATGCAAATTGTCTGAGGTGGCAAGCACAAGAATATCCGCCATTTTGGGAAGCGCAAGAATATCCTCCCAGCTTTCAAAGCACATTTCATCGGAAAGATCCCACATTTCCTTGATTACACGGCGTTTTTCCGCGATGGGATCCGCTACGCCGATGAGTTTATATTTTTCGGGCATGGATTTCATATATCTGCTATACGACGTACCTCTGCCACCCGCGCCGATCAGAATCGCTGTTAACTGTTTCATTTTGAAAATCCTTTCTTTATATTATATATAGTACTCTTATTTTTGTTTAAATTCGATGGGATTTTATCGTAACGGAATCTTTATTTTCATTTTATCGTATTTACGGCAACGTGTCAATATCTTATTTGAAAAGGAAACCGCCAAAAAGAAAAAGACATGATTGAACTCATGTCTTTTTGCTCCGATGGGATATCAATTTGAGGAGAACAAAAGCGTGATGGATAAAACATGCTCCTTATATTCGGCGGAAATGGAACCTCCCATTCGTTCAGTCAGTAACTTTGCGATGGAAAGACCGAGCCCCGTTGATTTCCGCGCGGAATCTACGGTATAAAATCGGTCAAAGAGCCTGCCAACCTCTACCGAAGAAAGCGCAGAAGCAGTGTTGGAGAACGTAAGCTCTCCCGTATCGGTCATGGTTACTGAAAAATCACTGTCGCTGTACTTGATCGCGTTGCTGACGATATTTCCAAAAATTCTCGACAATGCGGATTTATCCAGATTTCGGTATACCACGCTATCAGGAAGTAATATTTTCGGTATAATATTTTTTTGTTCAAATGCACTGTAAAAAGAAATCAGCGTATCTTCAAGCACCTCGCACAGGTTGACCTTTTCATAGCAGAGTTTGGATACCGATGAAATGACTGAATATCTGAAAAGTTCTTCGGTAAGAGTTTTGAGTGCTTCAGTGCGGTTTGAAATTTGCTCCACGTACCGTCTTGTGTTGTCCGACATTTCCTCTGCTTCAAGCAGTTCAAGATAACCGCATATTGCCGTAAGCGGTGTTCGCAGATCGTGGGAGATATTCGTAACCGCTTCTTTCAGCTCTCGATCTCCGTTTATGTACTTCCTACGTTGACGGCGAAGCTCGGTAAGGTGCTTTGCAATTTCACTTGCGAGGTGGCGCACATGCTTATCACTTGACGAAACTGTTATAAGCTGATTTGTGTCAGAAGAAAGATGCTCCGTTATGCAAGAACAAATCTCGTCCATGCTTTTTTGCATCATTCGGATTTTAATTGCAAGTACCACGATGATTACGGCAAATATGCCGCAAAGTATCCATGGGAGCATCCTTTCACCTTCTTCATTTCAGATTTTTCTTTTTGAAAACAACTAAACCGATAGCGGAGGTAACAACAATAATCAGTATTGAGTAAATCGGAAAAACGGCAAGGTTTTTCGGGAAAGCCTCAATATCCGATGAATACTGATACAATTGACATGTCGGCAAAAGGTCATACGTAATTTGGTAAAACGTATGTTTCCAGCCTGTTGCGGTCGCTCCCTCAAACGAAGAGTACAGTTTATCCCAAAGCGGTGTCGGTACATACGCAAGTCCGACCGATAATAACAAGGCGGTTACGCTACTGATCACACGGTTGGAAATCAGCATTGCCAATAGTACGATAATAGATACGAATGCTGATATTGATAGAACGGCACACAAAATCTGCGGAAACAAGAGCTTGAAAGGAAGCGCGTAGTTTCCAAGGAGCGGAACACCCGCAGCGACCGCTATAGCAATGCCTACTGCATACATTATCCAAGACGCAATCATACAGACAAACAAATGGGATAGATACGTGTTGATGCGAGAATGCCCAACTATAAGCTTGTTTCGAATTGTTTTATCGCTGTATTCCGTTCCAATAAATCTTCTTTCAATGTAATCCGATGGTCTCTTGGTAAAGAATCAAGATATCTGCGCTGTTTATTGGAGGTTCCATAGATCCACCAATTTAAAACGCCCCAATAGAAAACGAATACAATGAGTCTATATAACCACAGTATATTCCAAGTATACATAAAACCCATTAAAATATTCCATATAAAACCAAATAACCCATAGAAGACGACATTCAGCATTGTACCGATAGCAAAATTTTTTAAACTGTTTATCCAATATTGTTTCATATATCATATTCCCTTTCTGCTTTCGTCAATAACCAAAATCATGGGACAAGGATGCTGATTGATCCCCTCGCTGTCATCGTCATAATTGCCGTCATACAGCTTCCCTCTCTTGATGGCTTCCCGTACGCAGGCAAAAAGCATGGCATTTTCCGAGTGCATATACTGCTTAAGCAACGGAATGCTTTGAATGTGCGAAGGATACTTTACCTTTTTATCCTTCACAAATTCACTCATCCGCGTTTTTAAAAGCTCATCGGAATATATTTTTTTCGTTGAAGCATCCAAAAGTTTCAAAAGCCTTTCATATTCCATCCCTCCAAAAACAGGAATATTGACCTCCGGTCTTCCATTTTCCTCTCGTAAAATCTTACATTTCGTCAGCCACGGAACGGCTTTCAGATATGTTTCCGAAAAACCGAGATATTCAAAGGGAATTCCCATGTAAAGAAGGAAAAGAAGTTTTGTGAGAATCTCATCCATATCGTCGTTTTCCTTCAAAAAATCATAATCGGGCGAATAATAATAAGAATAATTCGGAAATCCGTTTGCACTGAAAACACGCAACAAAACCCTTTTATCCGTCAGTTTTTCAAAATAGGTAAATCGTTCTCCCGTATAAGAATGCCTCATGATTTCGATATGTTCCTTCGGATCAAATTTTTTGAAATATACGTTTCCAAATGCAATCCAACGTCCTCCGTCCTTTCTGTACGGAAAATCTTGTGTTCCGCCCAAGATGTTGCACATCATGCCGTAAAGACCGGAATCCAGACAATGAAAAGCAAAATACATTTCCAAAGAATTTCTTTCATCAAATGTAAGGCGCTGATAGAAATTTTCTTTTCTCAATTCCTGCAATCCTTCTTCAATGCCGTTCCAAAACAAATCGAAATGATTTTTCACAAATTCCTTTTGTGCGGGAATATGCTTTTCTCTGTCCTCCACGGTATAAATGATAAAATCGGTATAATATTTGTTTCCGACTTGTTTCATCAGCTCCCCGTTTACAAGCTTTTGAATCACAGGTTCCGCATAAGCGGTCGCAACGCCGATGGCTTTGGCAATTTCTTCCGCGGAAATCGGCTTTTCATAAGCCGCCCACAAAATATTCTGCGCCAGCAGATCGCGGTTGACAAGAGAACCGGGTTCATTGTTTCTTCCGTTTTTTCCGCTGTTTAATACTTTCAGCGTAACGGGACTGTAGCTTTGTCTGGTGTAACTTTCCATATTTTCCATTCCTTTTCTGACCTTTTCTCTGCCGTCAAACAGCCTGCTCTTGACCGTACCTTCGGGAATATTGAGTTCTTCGGCAATTTTCTCAATTTTTTCACCATTCATATAATGACGAACGATAACCTCGCGGTAAGTTTTTTCAAGATAGGCAACTGCTTTTCTGACCTGTTCGGCTTCCTCTGCCATTTCCACACGCAGAAGCTCATCTCCGTCATCCATGATATCAAATCCGTCACCGATACCGATCACGGGCTGACGGTATTTTTTTCGAAGCTGATCGTTCCATTTATGATTCAATACAGTCAACAGCCATGCGCGCGTATCTTCAATACGGTTCCCTTTTGCCACATAGGATAAAGCGCACAGCAAGGTTTCCTGCGTCAGGTCTTCGGCATCGTGAAGGTTTCCGCACTTTTTCAAAGCCGCAGAGAATAAAAAGTCAATTTGATTTTCAAGTTCTTTATTTTGCATATCAGATACCTCTTTTGAAAGCTTTCACCTGCAAGGTCGTAAATTTTGGAAAAGGGTTCGCTCAATTTGAAAAATTTCAGCAAAAATTCAAATAAATTTTAAGTATTCCAAAAAAGAAAAACAAGACGGAAATCTCCATCTTGTTTTTGATTTTTCCATAAAGGTTTTATCTCACGAGAATATAACCGCAGTAAACGGCATATATACCCACCATGATAATGCCTTCGATACGGGAAAAACGTCTTTGCGTTCTCGCAAAATACAAGCTCAAAGCACTCACGAACAAAAGAATGATAATATCGTAAACAGATACGATATTGACGGTCATAGGCGAAATTGCCGCGCTTGCGCCGAGTACAAACGCAATATTGAAAATATTGGAACCGATGACGTTACTTACGGCAATATCATTTTTTCCTTCAAGCGCCGCACTGATGCTGACAGATGCTTCAGGCATACTCGTACCGAATACAACCACTGTAAGACCGATGATGATCGTAGGAATCTTGAAGCTCTTTGCCAAAGACGAACTGCCTTCAACAAAGATATCCGCGCCGACGATCAAAAGTACAAAACCGAAAACGAGCCAGAAATATTCCATTTTTACCTCAAAATGTCTATTTTTCATGTAGCGAGATTTATTATACATTGTATTTTTTTCCATGTCAAGGAAAATCATATATTTTTAATTCAATTCAGCGTTATTTATGAATAATATTACCGTGTATAACGCAATGTCATATATTTTGCATTAAAAAATTTTCGGGGTTCAAACAAAATGTTTCCGAAATTACGGTAAAAAGAATCTTATCTTTTCGGAAATATCATAAAAATACAAGGTGCTTCATATATTGAAGCAAACCGAAAACCGTCTGTCGGCGGCGAAGGCAGACGGTCTTTTTCATTATTCGCCGAGAAAGAGGCAGATATGGCTATGCGTAACAGCGAAAACGGACGGGGAAACACCATCCTCGTCAAAACCTTTGAAGATACGTCCCACAATGAAATCTCCGCAGAATATAATCTTCCCGATTATCTTCCCGATATCAACCGATTGCTCAAGGTCAGCGCAAAAATCACGGAAATTTCCAAATTTCTTTCCGGCGATACCTTGGAATATGACGGAAAACTGAAATGTACGTTATTGTACGCCACTGGCGACGGTAACTTGAGAAGTGCCGATTTCGAGCGCGATTTTTCGGGAAATACAGGCGTTTCGGGAACCTCCGGCGATTGCGATATCCGATTTGATGCCGATATCGAAACGGTTTCCTGCCGTTTGCAGAATCCGCGCAAGCTGACGGCAAAAATCAAATTGGTTTTGCAAAGCGCCGTTTATTGCAATATGACGACCACGCCGAATATCGTCGGCAAATTGACCGCAGAGGAAGAACGCGCTTTGCAATATCGAACCCATGCCGCCATCGGTGTTGTTTTGAAAAAAGCGGAAGAGCTTGCCACTCCCATCAGCGAAGATTTGGAACTCGATGCTTCCCTTCCCTCCATTGATGAAATCATCGATGCAGAACTTACGCCTTATATCACGGAATTCCGGACCTCGGACGGAAAAACTGCGTACAAAGGCGAGATTGCAACGGAAATTCTCTACCGCGCCGTTAAAGAAGAAACCGAAGCGGAAGAAGGCGCAATGAAATTTTCTTCTTTTTCCGCTAAAATTCCGATTTCGGGAGAAATTCCGACGGAAAATATCGGAGAACATCCCGTCATCAAAGCCAATGTGCAGATCGGAAATCTGGAATTCCGTCCGCAACAAAATGCATTTGGCGAAAACCGCACGGCGGAATTGGATTTTGATTACAGCGTATATCTGGAGATCTTTTGCAACGAAGAAACCGAAATTACAACCGATATGTATTCCACGGAATACGAAAGCACTTGCGAAGAAGAACCGCTTTCTTATGAAACCGCACTTTGTGCAAAATCCTTTAATTTTTCCGCAGACGGAAGCGCAGAACGCGAGGACAGCGATTTTGACAGAATCGTTATGACCACCGCAACCGCAAATATTGAAAAAACGGAAAAACAAGGCAATAAACTCCTGTTTTCCGGCACAGCCAACGTTTGCGCCATTCTGACAAACGGCGAAGGCATTTATCTCAGCCGCAATTTCACACTTCCCTTCCGCGCGGAAACAGAAGCTCCCAGAACAACTTGCGCATTTGCCGCAGAAGCCGAAGCTTTCGTTCTCTCAGCCATGGCAAGATTGGATGGCGAACATATTCAGACCAATCTGGAGGTTCTCATTTCATATACGGTTCTGGAACAGCACACCGAACCCCGCATCCGTCAGATCAGCGTTTATAAAGACCGCCCCGCAAGAGGTGAAAAATCTCCGTCTCTCACACTCTGTTACCCCTCTTACGAAGATACACTTTGGGACGTTGCAAAAAAATACAGCACCACCGTTCCCGAATTGATGTCTGCAAATGGCATTTCGGCAGAAAATATTCCAAACGTGCTGGTCATTCCGCGCCGTACCGCGACAGGTACAAAACAAAGAATTTTATAATTCTCAAAACAAAAAACCGAAGGTTTTCAGTCCTTCGGTTTTTTTATTTTAATTTTATTTTAACGTGGCAAGCATAACCGCTTTGATGGTGTGCATTCTGTTTTCCGCTTCATCGAAAACGATAGATTGCGCACTTTCAAAGACTTCGTCGGTGACTTCCATGCAATCTCTGTCGAATTTTTCGCCCATTTCCTTACCGACAACCGTTTTGAGGTCGTGGAATGCGGGAAGACAGTGCATAAATACCGCTTGTTCGCCCGCATTTTTCATCACTTCCGCGTTAACTTGGTAAGGAGAAAGATCACGGATACGTTCTTCCCAGATTTCCAAAGGCTCACCCATAGAAACCCAAACGTCCGTATAGATCACGTCCGCATTTTTCGTTGCGGTCTTCACGTCCTCGCAAAATTCAAGAACCGCGCCCGTTTCCTTTGCAATCGTTTCACAAGTCTGAATGAGTTCTTCGCTTGGGAAATATTTTTTCGGCGCGCAGGCAACGAAGTGCATACCCATTTTTGCGCAACCAACCATCAGGGAGTTACCCATATTATATCTGGCATCGCCCATATAGACGAGCTTTCTGCCCTTCAGATTTCCGAAATGTTCACGAATCGTCAGAAAATCCGCAAGGATCTGTGTCGGATGGAATTCATTGGTCAACCCGTTCCAGACGGGAACACCCGCATAAGCACCGAGTTCTTCCACGATCTCCTGTCCGTATCCGCGGTATTCAATACCGTCAAACATTCTGCCGAGCACGCGCGCCGTATCGGCAATGCTTTCCTTTTTGCCGATCTGGGAACCGGAAGGATCGAGATAGGTAACGTGCATACCGAGATCGTGCGCCGCAACCTCAAAGCTGCAACGGGTTCTCGTACTGGTTTTTTCAAAAATCAAGGCAATGTTTTTCCCCTTGCATTCTTCGTGCGCAATACCGTTTTTCTTCTTTGTCTTCAATTCCGCCGCAAGATCCATCAAACCTTCCATTTCCTCGGAAGTGATGTCCAGAAGCTTCAAAAAATTTTTACCTTTGAGATTCATGGTTTCTTTCCTTTCCTGTTAAATCAATCGGAAATTGCGCAAGCCGCTTTGATCACGGCAATTGCTCTTTCCAGAATGTCCATGGGAATGTTGAGCGCAGGAAGCAAACGGACCTTTTGTTTTGCTTTGATGGCAAGCACACCGTTTTCGCGGCAAACGGAAAGAATTTCCGAAGCATCCTTTTCGGTTTCAATGCCAATCATAAATCCCATGCCCGAAACGCTTTTCACACCCGAAGCGCCGTTCAATTCATTAAAAATATATGTCGATTTTTCACGTACCTGAGCAAGAAGCGCCTCATCCAGACGGGAAAGTACGTTTTGGGCACCTGCGCAGGCAATGGGATTTCCTCCGAATGTCGAGCCGTGAGAACCGGGAGTCAGCACGTCTTTCACTTTCTCGCCGAGCAAACAAGCCCCGATGGGAAGCCCTCCTCCAAGACCTTTCGCCGTGGAAACGATATCCGGCATAAAGCCGTAATTCATATATGCATAGAGCGCGCCCGTTCTGCCGTTGCCCGTTTGCACCTCGTCGTCAATCAGAAGAATATCGTTTTCCTTTGCCAAAGCAACCAGTCCGTCCACAAAATCCTTTTCAAGCGGGCAAACGCCGCCTTCGCCCTGCACAAGCTCAAACATGATTGCCGCCACCTTATTTTCCGCAATCAGTTTTTTTACGGATGCAATATTGTTTGCTTCCGCGTAAACGAATCCCTCCGTCAAAGGAGTAAAATCCGTGTGAAATACTTCCTGACCCGTTGCGGCAAGCGTCGTAATCGTTCTTCCGTGAAAGCTGTTGTTCAGCGTAATGATCGTATAAGTATCTTTTCCCTTTTTTTCAGAGGCATATTTTCTTGCCGCCTTGATTGCCGCTTCGTTGGCTTCTGCGCCGGAATTGGAGAAAAAAACCTTTTTCATACCCGTACGCTCGCAAAGCGTTTTGGCAAGAAGAGCGCAAGGCTCGGAATAATAAAGATTGGAAGTGTGCTGGCATTGATACAGCTGTTTCGTTACCGCTTTTATCCACTCTTCATCCGCAATGCCGAAGGTATTCACGGCAATGCCCGTTCCGAGATCAATATATTCTTTTCCGTTTTCATCGTAAACGAGAGAACCCTTTCCCGAAACGATCGTCAAAGGGAATCTTGCGTAAGTATTTGCAATATATTCCCTGTCAATATTCTGAATATTCATCATTTTTATGCTCCGTTATCTGATTTTTTGCCGCTTATTCAAAATCTCTTTTGTCGGAAACGACCATCGTACCCGCGCCTTCATCGGTCAGCATTTCGATCAGAATCGCGTGCGGGATTCTGCCGTCCATAATAAATACCTTTTTCACACCGCGATTGATGGCTTCGATACAGCATTCCACCTTGGGAATCATGCCGCCCGAAATGATGCCTTCGTCAAAAAGCTTTGCCGCATCACGGATATCGATCATCGGAATCAGAGAAGAGGGATCGTCCTTATCGCGCAAAATTCCCGCAATATCCGTCATGGAAATCAAAGATTCCGCTTTGATTGCTCCCGCAATGCGGGAAGCGGCTGTATCTGCGTTGATGTTATATATGTTTCCTTTCATATCGCAACCCACGGTGGAAACAACGGGGATATACCCTTTTTCCAAAAGATCCATGATGGGTTCCACGTTTACTTTTGTGATTCTGCCAACATAGCCGAGCCGTTCGTCTTTCATTTCGGCTTCAATAAGATGTCCGTCCATACCGGAAATGCCCATTGCCTTACCGCCGTTGACTTCCAGAAGATTTACAAGCGTTTTATTGACTTTCCCCGCCAGAACCATCTGCACGATCTCCACGGTTTCTTTATCCGTCACACGCAGACCGTCCACAAATTCCGACTTTTTGCCAATCTTATTGAGCATATCCGTAATTTCCGGTCCGCCGCCGTGAACGAGTACAACCTTTACCCCGATCAAAGAAAGCAAAACCACGTCTTCCATTACCTGCAATTTTCTTTCTTCGTTAATCATGGCGTTGCCGCCATATTTCACAACTACAATTTTGTTATAATAATCCTGTATATAAGGCAGCGCCTGTGTCAGAATTTCCGCGCGCTGCGCATTGGTAAGATTCTTTGGTATCACGATTTCGTTTCCTTATCCTTCCTTTTCCATTATGTACGGTAATCGCCGTTGATCTTCACGTAATCGTATGTAAGATCGCAACCCCATGCAACGGCGCTTTCATTGCCCGAGTTCAAAGAAACAATTATACCGATTTCTTTCTCCAGCAAAATCTTTTTTGCAAGCTCTTCGGAAAAATCCACGCCCGCTCCATCTTTACAAACAAGAATTGCACCTGCTCTTGATGTGAAAGAAACGTCAATCTTATTCACATCCACGTCTGCGCCGCTGTAACCGATAGCACACAGAATTCTTCCCCAGTTGGCATCCGAACCGAACATTGCCGCTTTTACAAGAGAAGAACAGATGACACTCTTGGCAACTGTTTTTGCGGTCTCCTTGGAAGCAGCACCGTTCACGGTACATTCGAGAAGCTTGGTAGCACCTTCGCCGTCCCCTGCAATCATACGGCAAAGATAAACGGTTACGGTATTCAGAGCCTGCATAAAGAGAGTAAAATCTTCTCCTTCAGAGGTAATCTCCTCATTACCTGCCATACCGTTTGCCATAATGGCAACCATATCGTTTGTGGAAGTATCTCCGTCCACGCTGACCATATTAAACGTATTTTTTATATCCGAAGAAAGCGCTTTGGCAAGCATTTCGGAAGAAATTGCCGTATCCGTTGTCAAAAACACAAGCATGGTTGCCATATTCGGATGAATCATACCCGAACCTTTTGCAATACCGCCGATCGTGCAGGTCTTTCCGCCGATTTCAAAGGAAATCGCAATTTCTTTTTTCACGGTATCCGTTGTCATAATGCCTTCCGCCGCATCGTCGCTGTAATTTCCGAGTGCCGCAACAAGCGCATCCATACCGCTTGCAATCGGAGCAATATCCAAAGGCTGTCCGATTACACCGGTAGAAGCAACGATCACGTCATTTGCGGGAATGCCGAGCTTTTCCGAAACGAGCGTACTCATTTTTTCCGCAATCTCAATGCCGTTGGCATTACAGGTGTTGGCATTGCCACTGTTACAAATTACCGCCTGTGCTTTTCCGTTTTCCAAATGCTTTTTCGTAACGGTCAAGGGCGCACCCTTAACCAAATTGGTCGTATATACAGCCGCCGCACTTGACTGCACCTCACTGTAAATCAATGCAAGATCTTTTTTTGTCTTATTTTTGCGGATACCGCAATGAATGCCGCTTGCGCTGAAGCCTTTTGCCGCGCATATTCCGCCTGCTGTTGTTTTCATCTTTTTCTATATCCTTTCAACTATCCGTCAATTCAAAAAACTGTTTTTTTTAATTCAAAAAGAATGCTTCAGTATAATTTATGTATTATATCACAACTATTTGAAAAATGGAATAGGCTTTTTAAAATAATCTCCGTTTTTTCAAAAATGAAGGGAGGGCGATTTTCCCTCCCAAAAAAGTCCGATCAAAGTGCAAGTCCAAGCGTTTTTTCCAAGCCGAGAACGATATTAAGGTTTTCCACGGCAGCACCCGAAGCACCCTTACCGAGATTGTCGTATCTCGCAACGAGAAGAATACGATCATCGTTGCCGAGAACGGAAATCTGCATACCGTCTTTTCCGCTGAGACCCGCACCGGAGATGAAGCCGTTTTCGGGCATGGCATCCGTATACGAAACAATCGGTCCTATATATTTTTCCTTGTAAACGGAAATAAGTTCTTTAGCGGAAACGCTGATATCTTCCTTGAAAAGCGGAACGGTAACCACCATACCGCTATAAAAATCGGAAACGATGGGACAGAAAATCGGAGCGGTTTCCAATCCCGTCATCGCTTTCATTTCTTTCAAATGTTTATGTTCCTGTGTCAAACCGTATTGGCGGGGAGCGCCGAGCAGAAAATCTCTTCCTTCTGCTTCATATTCTTCGATCATTTTTTTACCGCCTCCGCTGTAACCCGTAACGGAATGGCAAGTCAAACGAGCAGAGGGGGAAAGAATTCCTTTCTCAATCAAAGGATAAACAAGTGCGATAAAACCGCTTGCATGACAGCCGGGAACGGCAATGCGTTTTGAATTTTTGATTTTTTCCTCGAACTTGGAGGAAAGCTCGGGGAACCCGTAAGCAAATTCGGGAAGTGTTCTGTGAGCGGTGGACGTATCGATTACCACAGTATCCGGATTTTCCACCATGGCAACCGCTTCTTTTGCCGCCGCATCGGGAAGGCAGAGAAAAGCAATATCTGCGCGGTTCAGCGCATCTTTTCGCGCATTTTCATCCTTTCGGTATGCTTCGGGAACGGTAATCATTTCAATATCGGTTCTGCAACCAAGTCTTTCATAAATACGAAGACCCGTCGTTCCCGCTTTTCCGTCGATAAATATCTTTTTCATTCTTCTTTTCTCCGTCAGTCGATTGTTTGCATATTGAGATAATCTGCCACGAGACGCAGTTGGTAAGATACGGATTCCGGTCCCGTGCTTCCTTTGGAAATGCGTTTTTTCACGCAGGTATCCAAAGAAATTTCTTCATAAAGGTCTTCTTCAAAAAGCTCGCTGAAATTTTTATAAACGGCAAGCGGCAGTGTTTCGAGAATGTTTCCGCTTGCAAGACAGGAAGCCACAATATTTCCCACAATTTTATACGCGCTGCGGAACGGCATTCCTTTTTTGGTAAGATAATCGGCAAGATCAGTGGCATTAATAAAACCTTTGCCCGCAGCCGTTCTCATATTTTCTTTCTTCACTTTCATGGTGGAAAGCATGGGAGCAAAAATCTCCAAGCATTTTTCCACGGTTTCCACGCCATCGAAAACGGATTCCTTGTCTTCCTGCATATCTTTGTTATATGCAAGAGGAAGTCCCTTCAGCATGGTAAGCGTGCCAATCAGATCGCCGTAAACCCGCCCTGTTTTTCCGCGGACAAGCTCCGCCATATCGGAATTTTTCTTTTGCGGCATAATGCTGGAACCCGTCGTATATGCATCCGAAAGCTCTACGAAGCCAAATTCCCAGGAAGACCATAAAATGATCTCTTCCGAAAAACGGGAAAGATGCATCATGATGATCGAGCAAACGGAAAGCAATTCCGCACAAAAATCGCGGTCGGAAACACCGTCCATGCTGTTTTCCGTTACGCCGTCGAAGCCAAGCGCCTTCGCCACCATATCTCGGTCAGTCGGATACGTCGTTCCCGCAAGCGCGCAGGAACCGAGCGGAGAAACATTCATTCTCTTTACCGCATCGGAAAGTCTGTCAACGTCGCGCATAAACATCATGGCGTAAGCCAGAAGATGCTGTGCAAACGTAATCGGTTGCGCTCTTTGCAAATGGGTATAACCGGGCATAATGGCATCGGTATTTTCGGAAGCCTTTTCGTAAATGGCTTTGATCAGGGAAAGTAAGCCTGCCTTGATCTTCGCAGACTCATCACGCAAATACAATCGCAAATCCAGAGCCACCTGATCGTTACGGGAACGAGCGGTATGCAAACGCTTGCCCACGTCTCCGATTCTTTTTGTCAGTTCTGCTTCCACAAACATATGAATATCTTCCGCATTCATATCGATTTCCAATCTGCCCTCGCGGATATCCGCAAGAATTTCTTCCAGTCCCGCGCTGATTTTTTCCAAATCATCCGCGCTGATAATGCCCTGCGCGCAAAGCATGGCTGCATGCGCAAGAGAGCCCTTAATATCCTGTTCATACATTTTTGAATCGAAATGAATCGATGAATTGAAATCATCTGCCATGCGGTCGAGCGCACCGATGAATCTTCCTGCCCACATTTTTTCCATATCGGACCAACCTTTTTCTTTACTGATTGTTTATACTGTTTTACAAGATGCCCGGGATGCTATATAACATCCCGAGCATCTGCGAGATTTCATTATTGATTGTTTTTCTTTGCCACAGCCGCTTTGACCTGCGCCTGAACCTTGATCGGCAGACCGAAGAGATTGATGAAGCCCTTTGCATCGGTCTGGTCGTAAACGTGATCTTCACCGAAGGTTGCAATTTCTTCGGAATAGAGAGAATAATCGCTCCATACGCCGGCTTTGATCATATTGCCCTTGTAAAGCTTGATGCGAACCTTACCGGTAACGGTTTCCTGCGTTTTATCCACAAAAGCGGAAAGCGCTTCGCGCAAAGGTGTGAACCACTGGCCGTTATAAACGAGGTCTGCAAACGTGATGGCAAGCTCCTGTTTCTTATGCGCAGTCATTTTATCCAGACAAACGGTTTCCAGATAATTATGCGCAAAATAAAGGATCGCACCGCCGGGAGTTTCGTATACGCCACGGCACTTCATACCGACAAGACGGTTTTCAACGATATCAAGCAAACCGATGCCGTTTTCTCCGCCAAGCTTGTTCAATGCGAGAATGATATCCTTTGCGCTCATCTTTTCATCGTTCAGCGCAACGGGAACCCCCTGTTCAAAATCAAGCGTGATATATGTGGGCTTATCGGGTGCCATCATGGGAGAAACGCCCATTTCAAGGAAGCCTTCTTTTTCATAAAGAGGTTCGTTGCCCGCATCTTCAAGATCAAGTCCTTCATGAGAAAGATGCCAAAGGTTTTTATCCTTGGAATAGTTGGTTTCACGGTTGATCTTCAGCGGAACGTTATGCGCTTCCGCATAGTCGATTTCTTCTTCACGGGACTTGATATCCCATTCGCGCCAAGGTGCAATGATATGCATTTCGGGTGCAAACGCTTTGATGGTAAGTTCAAAACGAACCTGGTCGTTACCCTTACCCGTACAACCGTGGCAGATGGCATCCGCTCCTTCCGCTTTTGCGATTTCAACAATACGCTTTGCAATAACGGGACGGGCAAAAGAAGTGCCGAGCATATATTCTTCGTAAAGAGCGCCCGCTTTGACGGTAGGAATGACGTATTCATCCACAAATTCATCGGTCAGATCTTCCACATAACATTTGGAAGCACCCGTTTTGATTGCTTTTTCTTCCAATCCTTCCAATTCATCTGCTTGTCCTACGTTACCGGAAACTGCAATAACCTCGCAATTGTTATAGTTTTCCTTGAGCCACGGAATGATGATGGACGTATCCAGACCGCCCGAATAAGCAAGTACGACTTTTTTGATATCTTTTTTATTCATGGTATATAAACTCCTTTATTCACAGCCGATTAACAGCGATTTTCATTTGCTGAATAATTATACATCAATATGAATAATAATGCAATAGTTTTTTGAAAAATATTCCTTTTTCCACATTTTGTTTTAAAACCGCACCCATTTTTTGTATAAAAGAGATAATTTGCCCTGCAAAAAAACGGTTTTTTAAATGAATATTTCGTTTTTTTATGCATTTTATATGAATATTCATTTTTCATATGCATCCAATCGTGAACCGTGCAGCCTATTCTTATCACAATTTTTTCAAAATCAACCAAAGAAATTTGTTAAAAATATTGACATAACATCCGAACTGTGATATTATCTATATATTAACAAAGAAATTGAATCATGGTAGAGGTGCGATGCGTCATCAGTATCCGTTTCGGTCAAGGTTCCCGATAACCGTCGAAACGCAGAAAGGGTCGCTTGCCGAAAGTGTGTGCAAACGGGTGCGCATTGCTTGGTTTGACAAATAAGATTTGTCCGACTGTCGTTTTTGCGGAGAGCTATCGGATTCGGAAGCGTGGGAAGTTATGGCGTTTTTCGATAGCTGCGGTATTTTCCGCTTGAATCGAAAAACGTTTTTTCGTTTTCCGGCATTTGCATCCTGCCATTCCTTTGCATATAATATATAAAGGATGAACATTCCCCATTAAATTCAGTTATGTCAGCTGCCGAATTTTCGGCAAGAAAGGATACGATTATGAAAACCCCTATTTTTACAGGCGTTGCCACCGCTCTCATTACACCTTTTATGAACCGCGCCATCGATTATGAAGCTTTCGGCGCCATTATTGATAATCAGCTCCGCGCAGGGGTCAATGCCCTCGTGATCTGCGGAACCACGGGCGAAGCTTCCACATTGACCGACGACGAACAGATTGCAGCAATCGAATTTGCAGTCAACCGCGTTGCCGGAAGAATTCCCGTCATTGCGGGCGCAGGCAGCAACGATACCGAACACGCCATTTCTCTTTGTAAACGCTCTTGCGAAGTCGGTGCCGATGCGCTCCTCATCGTTACGCCCTATTACAATAAAACCTCACAGAGAGGTTTGATCCATATGTATACCCGCATTGCGGACAGCGTAAATAAACCCATTATTCTTTATAACGTTCCCTCCCGCACAGGTGTCAATATCGAACCCGAAACTTATGCCGTTCTTGCTGAACATCCGAATATCTGCGCCATCAAGGAAGCAAGCGGAGACTTCTCCAAACTCGTAAAAACCGTTTCTTTGGTTGGCGATAAACTCGACGTTTACAGCGGCAACGACGATCAGGTCGTTCCCATGCTTGCGCTCGGTGCAAAAGGCGTAATCTCCGTTCTTTCCAACGTATTGCCCGAAAAAACCGTTGAAATGTGCGACAGATTCTTTCACGGCGACGTTGCGGGAAGCGCTGCCATTCAGTGCAAATATCTCCCCCTGATCAACGCGCTCTTCTCCGACGTGAACCCCATCCCCGTCAAGGAAGCCATGGCAATGCTCGGCGCTTGCGCACCCGAAATGCGCGAACCTCTTTATCCCATGGACGAAGCAAAAAAGGAAAATCTCCGCCGGAAGTTGCTCGATGCAGGTTTGAACGCCAACTGCTGATTATTTTCCCCTATTTTTGTCCATCATTTTACTATTAAAATAAAAACAAAGAATCGTTTACGATAGGAAAGGATTCCAATGAAAGTACTTATGAACGGTGCGCTCGGAAAGATGGGCGCGCAAATCTGGACGCTTCTTGAAAGCGGTAAAAACGGTGCGCAGATTGCTTGCGGTGTTGATATCAATGCCGACGGCTCCGATCCTCGCATCTTCAAAAATCTTGACGATTTTCAAGGAAAAGCAGACGTGATTATCGACTTTTCCAATCACGCTTGCACAAAAAGTTTGATGGAATATGCTATCCGAACCAATACTCCTTGCGTAGTTGCTACCACGGGTCAGACCGCAGAAGAATTGGAAATCATTGAAAACGCTTCCAAAAAAATTGCAATTTTCCGTAGCGCAAATATGTCTATCGGCGTTGCCGTCCTTGCCGATTTTGCCCGCCGCGCGGCTGAACTCATGCCCGGCGCAGATATTGAAATCGTTGAAAAGCATCACAACCAGAAGTTGGATGCCCCCAGTGGTACGGCACTTATGCTTGCGGAAGAAATTAAGCAGGCAAAAACCGATGCCACCTTCGTTTGCGGAAGATACGGCCATCAGAAACGTTCACCCAAAGAAATCGGTATTCACGCGCTCCGCATGGGCAGTGTGATCGGCGAACACGAAGTCATTCTGGCAACACCGACTGAAACCATCACATTGAAGCATGAAGCACACACAAGAGCGCTCTTCGCAGACGGTGCGCTCGTTGCCGCGGAATTTCTCGTCGAAAAACCCGCAGGACTTTATACCATGAAGGATATTGTCGCAAAATAAAGTGGGCAACGCCCACCGGAATAACGGATTGCTTGCAATCTGTGGCTTGCCTATACAAGTTTTGTTTATATCCAAACAATGCAAACGGCGAAGTCAAAATTGAGCAATTTCCTATCGTTCAAGAAAGGATTTTCAAAAACATGGATAGAAAAATCGTTCATTCTAATGTAACCGTCGGCGAAAACGGGCATCTCTTTTTCGCCGGTGCAGATACCGTCTTGCTGGCAGAAAAATACGGTACTCCCGTTTTTCTCCTTGACAATGCCCGTGTGCGCGCGCGCATTCGGGAATATAAAGAAGCCATGCAAATGAATTTCGGGGAAAGCTCCGTTCCTCTGTTCGCTTCGAAATCCCTTAGTTTCAAAGAAATTTACCGCATCATGGCAGAAGAAGGAATCGGTACGGATATCGTTTCTTCCGGCGAGCTTTTCACGGCAGTTTCCGCAGGCTTCCCGATGGAACGCGCATTCTTCCACGGCAATAACAAAACCGATTTTGACATCCAATACGCCATCGAAAACCGCATCGGTTATTTTATCGTTGACAGCATGGAAGAACTTCTGCTCATTGATGAATATGCGGAAAAAGCAGGAATCCGTCAAAAAATCCTGCTCCGTCTGACCCCCGGCATCGATCCTCATACCCACCAAAAGATCAGTACGGGCGGTGTGGATTCCAAATTCGGCTCCGCGATTGAAACAGGACTTGCCGAAAGGATCACAAAAGCCGCGCTTTCTCAGACAAATATTGAACTTTGCGGCTTCCATTGCCACATCGGTTCGCAGATTTTTGAGATTGAACCTTACATCACAGCGGCGGAGATCATGCTCTCTTTTATTCTGAAAATGAAAGAAAAATTCGGATTTACCGCAAAAATTCTGAATCTCGGCGGCGGATTTGGCGTTCGTTATATTGAAAGCGATCCTGAAATCAGCATTACGAAAAACATCAACGCCATCGGCGCTTACATCAGAAAAAAATGCGCCGAAACTGCGCTCGATATGCCCATTATCTATATGGAACCCGGCAGAAGCATTGTTGCCGATGCAGGTATGACGCTTTATACCGTCGGCACGGTCAAAGAGATCGAAGGCTTCAAAAATTATGTTTCCATTGACGGCGGTATGACGGATAATCCCCGCTATACGCTTTATCAATCCGCCTACACCGTCTTGCTTGCCAACAAGGCAAACGAAAAAGCCGATTTCTCCTGTACCATCGGAGGAAGATGCTGTGAAAGCGGCGATCTGATTCAGGAAAACGTCCTGATTCCGAAACCCGAAAGAGGAGACATCCTTGCCGTTCTCGTTACGGGTGCATATAATTATTCCATGGCATCCAATTATAACCGCGTAACCAAACCTCCCGTCGTCGTACTTCGAAACAATACGGAAAAGCTTGCCGTCAGACGCGAACGCTTTGAAGACCTCGTTGCTTGCGACATTTAAATTTGGATTATAAATAAATACAAAAAATATTTTCAATAAATTAAAGGAACTTTTTAACCATGATCGTTACCAAATTCGGCGGAAGCTCCCTTGCGGATTCCGTACAGTTCAAAAAAGTTAAAAACATTATTCGCTCCAACCCGGCGCGCCGTGTTGTCGTTGTTTCCGCGCCCGGAAAACGTTCTTCCGATGACAACAAAATCACAGACCTGCTCTACACGCTCGGAAGCCACCTCAAATACGGTGTTCCGGATGATAAAATCTGGGTTTCCATCGTAAACCGCTATAAAGAAATCAAAGAAACGCTGAATCTTGACATTGATATTGAAGCAGAATTGAATGAATTCAGCAAATCTTTCGGAAAAGACATCAATCAAGACCTTCTGGTCAGCCGCGGAGAATATTTCTGTGCAAGACTCATGAGCAGTTATCTCGGCTATACATTTGTGGACGCTGCCGATATCATTCGCTTTTCTTACGACGGTAAGCTTGATGTCGCTGAAAGCGCAAAACGCATCCGCGCAGCATTCGATCAATACGGAAACATTGTTGTTCCCGGCTTTTACGGCGCATATCCCAACGGAGACATCAATCTTCTCTCCCGCGGCGGCTCCGATGTAACGGGCGCTTATCTTTCCAAGTGCCTGAACGCCGATATTTATGAAAACTGGACCGACGTTTCGGGCATCCGCGCAGCAGACCCCAAACTTGCAAAAAATCCGAAAGCCATCCAGCGCGTTACTTATGAAGAACTTCGCGAACTTTCTTACATGGGCGCAAGCGTTCTTCACGAAGACAGCATTCTTCCCGTACAGGAAGCCGGTATTGCCATCAATCTCCGTAACACAAACGAGCCCACAAATCCCGGAACCATTATTTCCAAAGAAGCAACCGAAGGTACTCCCATTACCGGTCTGGCAGGCAAAAAAGGTTATCTTTGTTGTGCAATTTATAAACAACACATGTCCAGCGAAATCGGATTTTTCCGCAAGGTTCTTTCCGTTTTTGAAAAATATAATATCAATATCGAACATACTCCTACAGGAATGGATATGTGCGGTGTCATCGTTTCCGAAGAACAGGCATCCAAGCATATCCACACCATCATCTCGGAAATCAAAACGGAGCTTCATGCCGAAGCCTCCATTGAACGCGATATTGCCCTGATTGCCGCAGTAGGCAGAAATATGGCAGGCCATCCCGGTATTTGTGCCGCCATCTTCAAAATTCTCGGCGAAAAACAGATCAACATTAAAATGATTGCGCAATCTCCCGACGAACACAATATCATCGTCGGCATCTCTTCTGATAAATATGCGGAAGCAATTGCCGCACTCTACGACGGTCTTTGCGCTGAAAACATTCTTTAATAATTTCTCCGAAAGGAATTGACACAAAATGAAACAATACAAGGTAGCCGTCCTCGGTGCAACCGGTGCTGTCGGCCGTGAAATGATCAAAATTCTTGAAGAAAGAAACTTCCCCATCAGTGAACTCATTCCCCTTGCCAGCGCCAGAAGCGCAGGCTCCACTCTCAAATTCTGCGGAAAAGACGTTACTGTCCGTGAAGTTACACCCGATGCCTTTGCAGGTGTTGACATCGTTCTCGGTGCTTCTCCCAACAAATTGGCACAGGAATATGCGCCCCATATCGTTGCGGCAGGCGCTGTTTTCGTAGATAACTCCAGTGCGTTCCGCATGGATAAAAACGTTCCGCTCGTTATTCCCGAAATCAACCCCGAAGATGCATTGAAGCACAACGGCATTATCTCCAACCCCAACTGCTCCACCATCATTTCTCTTGTTGCCGTAAATGCAATCAATAAGCTTTCTCCCATCAAAACCATAACTGCTTCCACCTATCAAGCTGTTTCCGGCGCAGGCGCAGGCGGTTTTACGGAATTGGAAGAACAGGTCAGCGCCATTACCGAAGGCAAACCCTTTGAACCCTCCGTATTCCCCTATCAGATTGCATTCAACTTAATTCCTCAGATTGGAGGTTTCGGCGAAAACGGCTATACTTCCGAAGAAATGAAGATGCAAAACGAAGGAAGAAAAATTCTTCATCTTCCCGAACTTCTTGTCGGATGCACTTGTGTACGTGTTCCCGTTTACAGAAGCCACTCCATCTCCATTACGATAAACACCGAAAAAGCGCTTTCTGTGGAAGAAGTACGCGCGGCAATCGCTTCCGCCGCAGGTTGCCGTTTGGTTGACAATCCCGAAGCAAAAGAATATCCCATGCCTCTCGATACATCCGATCAGGATCTCGTTTATGTTGGCAGAATCCGCAAGGATATTGCTTCCGAAAACGGAATCGCGCTCTGGTGCTGTGGCGACCAGGTTCGCAAAGGTGCGGCAACCAACGCCATTCAGATTGCTGAACTCCTGATTAAATAAGAGGAACGCCTTACTTTCTTCTTTACGAAAAGAAGAAAGTAAGCAAAGAAGAAACGGTCCGCGGCTTGGCTTATCTTCATTTTGCAAAAAATGAAAGCAGGCAAAGAAGAAACGGTCCGTGCTTCCTCTAACTTCATTTTGCTAAACACGAAAGCAAGCAAAGAAGAAACGAATCGTGCTTCCCCTCACTTCATTTTGCAAAAAAACAAAAGCAAGTAAAGAAGAAACGGTCCGTGCTTCCTCTAACTTCATTTTGCTAAACACGAAAGCAAGCAAAGAAGAAATGGTACGTGGCGATCCTATTTCCATTTTGTAAAAATCAAAAATTCGCGCAAAAAAACGCAGGTTGTCGGCTCTGCAACTTTAGCGGAGAAAACAATTTCATAACGTAGGGCGGGGGCGCATTTGCTTGCAAATGGGCTCCCGGCGAAGAGCAAATATATTTCCATAATATCGTAGGGGCGGATTCCATATCCGCCCTTTCTTTTTCGGGAGCATATGGAATGCACCCCTACGGTACACATATTGCGAATATAAAAAACGGCGGGAGCAAGCCCCCGCCCTACGACACGTTATTCCTCTGCGGATAGTGGGTTCGGGCTTCTGCCCGATGGTGCGTGGACTGCCATGCGCTATGCTTGCCCCAGACGCAAGCGTCGGGAAACTATGTAAATGCTTCTAAACCTATCTATTTACTTTTTGACAGATTTATGATATAATGAATTGAAAGCACGCTTGATGTATCTGAAAATTGGAGGGTATTATGGCATTTTGGGGAATGGACTTAAACCAATCTGATGAATTTTGCGAAATATATAATGAATATATGGATCTATATGATATTGGACTCGAACCGGCTGAAATAACGCAACAAATGCTTCAAAAGTATCAAAAGGAGGCAATACCGCACAATGCATTTTTTGCAATTGCAAAAGCAGGATGGTCTTTAGGCTTCCGTTCGGAGAGCGTTTTTTCGAGAGTCAATCAAATCATTGACAATCGAGAAAATATAGCATACTATCGTTCGCTTGGCTTTTCTGAACAAGATATAAAAGAACGAGAAGAAAAACTCTTCAGCTTTCAAGCATTATTGCAAACACCACCCAAAGCTCCGAGAAAGCGCAAAATATCCGCTTGCAATAGGCTAAAGCGATTGCCTAAGGGGACTGTGTCCTATTATGAGGCTGATGACGGATATTATGGCTTTGTTGTCCTTGATGCCGTATATGAAGGACGCCTTCTCGCCCTAACCGAAAAGCTATCGGTTGTACCGAAAAATATCGAGGATGTCCTAAATGCCACCGCTCTTACGGCAATTTGGTTGCTTTTACGCAAAGCCCCCAAGGGAAATCACGATATCGGAATCATTAAGGTGCAAGGAGACTACAACGGAAGAGCAGGCGTTTACCTTTGCCACCCCGTATCCTTTGGCATTAATTTTTCTTTTTATCTTGATGAGTGTCATCAAAGAGGATTATTACATTTTAAAGACCACAAGGTGCATGACCTGTTGGATGAAAATAATATTCCTATCGAATTTTATTGTGAAGAAACAGCGAAAGAAGAGACAAGAATGGTTATAGATTTGATGAATAATCCAGCCTCGAAAATCGCAACAAACATGATTAGACACGCAATTAATTTAGAGGGGTTCTTTCATTGACTACTCTTTGTTTCCTGCATATCAAAAAGGGGCTGTCTCATTAAGATAGCCTAAAAATCGGGTAGGAGGCGGTGATTAACCGCCGACCTCCCACGCCACCGTGCGTACCGATCGGTACACGGCGGTTCAATCATAAATAATGCAGAGACTTGT
>SVRL01000066.1 GCA_015064845.1 Oscillospiraceae bacterium
CGTTCATACCAATATCGGTTCCTGTGAAGGAACTTGTACGCACGTATGGAGTTATGCTTATGCGCTTTGTTTCCTTTTCCCTGATCTGGAACGTTCTCTCAGAGAAGTGGAATTCCGTTGCGATGTGGAGGAAAACGGTAAGATGGGATTTCGTACCTTGCTTCCGCTTGGCAGAGGTGTTTCCAAAACGCGCGCTTGTGTGGACGGTTCTATGCTGACCGTTGTGAAGACCTTGCGTGAATGGAAAATCAGCGGGGACGATGCATGGCTGAAGGCGCACTGGAATACAGTTCAAAAAATACTCGCTTATGCTTGGAGCGAGGAAAATCCCGACAGATGGGACTTCGACCGCGACGGCGTCTTGGAGGGAAGACAGCATCATACGCTGGATATGGAACTTTTCGGACCTTCTTCTTGGTTGCAAGGACTTTATCTTGCTGCTTTGTCCGCGGCAGCAGAGATGGCTGACTATCTATGCGAGAAAGAAAAAGCGGAAGAATATCGTGCGTTGTTTTCAAAGGGTTATGCGTATACGAAAGAAAATCTTTTCAACGGCAAGTATTTTATTCAGAATGTTGACCTCGGAGCCAAGGAATATACCGAGCGTTTCGGTTGTCCCGATTATTGGAACGAGGAACAAAAACAATTGAAATATCAGATCGCAAACGGTTCGGAAATCGACCAAATGCTCGGTCAATGGCACGCAAATCTTTTGGGACTTGGAGATATATTTGACAAAGAGCAGAGAAGAATCGCGCTTGCCAATATGTTCAAAAATAATTTCAAACCGAACTTGCGTGAATTTGCCAATATGTGGCGTGTTTTTGCACTGAACGATGAAGGCGGTACCGTTATCTGCGATTATCCCGAAGGCGCAGAAAAACCGGTGATTCCGATTCCTTATTGCGAGGAATGCATGACGGGCTTTGAATATGCTTTTGCGGGATTGCTGATCAGCGAAGGCTTCGTCAAAGAAGGATTACAGGCGATTTATGCAATCCGTGATCGTTACGACGGGGAAAAACGCAATCCGTGGAATGAGATCGAATGCGGAAATAATTATGCCCGCGCAATGGCAAGCTTTGCGCTTCTGCCCATTTTCAGCGGATTTACGTTTGATCTTCCCAAAAAGCATATCGGTTTTGCGCCGATTACGGAGGGAGATTTCCGTGTGCTTTGGAGTCTCGGAACGGGATGGGGAAATTTCAAGAAAACGAAATCTGAAACCGTGATTGAAATTTACGGCGGTTCTCTGACCCTTTCTTCGTTGTCCCTCTGCGGAATCGGAGAGGTGCGCGAGGTTCTGCTTGATGGAACCTCTGTTGCATTCACAAAAGAAAAAGATACTTTGTATTTTGAAACGGTTACTGCCGAGAATAAAATTGAAGTCATTTCCATATGGTAAACACTCATAAAAACCACATCGAATTTACATAAAAACAGCTACAGAAAAGAGATAACTCTGATCTGTAGCTGTTTTATTGCTATGTTCGTTAAATATTTACTTCAACGGAGCGTTTTTCATTGACGGAAACAAAGGCGGCTTCCATGAGTTTCATGACGCGCATTGCCTGTTCGGCTGTGATGGTCAAGGGTGCTTTGCCTTCAACCGCATCAAGGAATTGATCGTAAACGACGTAAAGACTGTCTTCCACGTCTTCGGGGCAGGAAAGCTCGATGGTTTCGACGGATTTCGCGCTTCGGGGCGCCATGGTTTTCGTCGGTCCCGCTTTGGTATAAAAGATTTCTTCATCCCAGATATCTTCTTTATTGATATTACGGATGATTTTTCCGTTGCAATCCCAGTTGTCGATCTGAATCGTGCCTTTTTCGCCCATTACGTACCAACGGGGATGGGGGATATAATGATTGGTTCCCACTTCCACGATGACAATCAGACCGCTTTCAAAGGTCATCATCAAATGGAAATTGTCGTCTACTTCGGGATACTGAATGCTCAGCATTTTGCAATAAACTTCTTTTACTTTTTCATCGCCCATCATATAGAGAAGCTGGTCGATGAGATGTACGCCCCAGTCAAGCATCATACCGCCGCCAAGCTCTTTGAGTGTGCGCCAGCCTTTCGGCATTCCGCGGGAACCTTCCACACGGGATTCGATGACGATGGGTTTGCCGATGATTCCGCTTTCCGCATTTCTTCTCATCAGAACGAAATCACGGTTGGTACGGCGGTTATGGTCAATGGTGAAAACCTTACCCGTTTCTTTTGCCACTGCCATGATTTCTTCCAATTCGCCGCTATTCATCGTAACAGGCTTTTCGGAAATGACGTTTTTCCCCGCTTGCATGGCCGCGATGGAAAGCGATTTGTGTGCATCATTCGTTGCAGAAACGAGAATCAAATCAATTTCGGGATCTCCGAGAATGGCTTCGAGGGATTCATAAACGTATGCACCGCGCTCTCTTGCCGCTTCGCACGCTTTGGGACTGATATCGAAAATGCCTTTTACTTCAATACGGCTGTATTCTTCGTTGATCATATGTTTATAATGGTTTCTGCCCATGCCGCCGAAACCGATAATGCCTAGTTTATGTGTTACGCCCACCACATTTCACCTGCCTTTTCATAAATTATACAATCTTTCAGAAGCGCAACGGCTTTTTCCAGACCTTCCTTGGGAGACATCAGTGCATCTTCATGCTCAATGCTGATTGCACCGTCATAACCGACGGTTTTCAACGCGCTGATGATATTGTTCCAGACTTCTTTTCCATGTCCGTAGCCAACGGTGCGGAATACCCACGCACGGTTTTTCACGTCGCCGTAATTCTGCGTATCCAGAACACCGATCTTTTCCGTATTTGCGCGGTCGATCTTGGTGTCCTTTGCGTGGAAGTGATAAATGGCGCCTTCCAGCATTTTAATGGTTTCACAGGGGTCAATGCCTTGCCAGAAAAGATGGCTCGGGTCTACGTTTGCGCCGATGATATCACCAACGGCGGCACGCAAGCGAAGCAGTGTGGAAGGATTATATACGCAGAAGCCGGGATGCATTTCAAAAGCAATCTTTTTAATGCCGATTTCTTTTGCCAGAGCGGCTGTTTTTTTCCAATAAGGAATCAGCACACTTTCCCATTGCCATTCGAGAATATCCAGATATTCCGGCGGCCATGCGCACGTTACCCAGTTGGGATTTTCGGATTTTTCGCAATCGCCGGGACAACCCGAAAAGCCGATGACGGTATCTGTGCCGAGTTCAACGGCAATTTTCATGGCATCCACAAATTCCTCGTGGAATTTTGCGGCAATTTCTTTGTTCGGATGAACGGGGTTGCCGTGGCAGGCAACGGCGGAGATTTTCATGTCGTATTTTTTGAGAAGCGCTTTCAGTTCTTTGATTTTTTCGGGATTGCCGAGATATTCTTTCGGATCCAAATGCGCTTTGCCGGGATAACCGCCCGCGCCGATTTCAAAGCTGTCAACGCCGAGCTTTTTGAGGTACGCAAGAGATTCTTCAAGCGTCATCGCCGCAAGGACGGGAGACATGACGGATAATTCCATGATTTTTTTCTCCTTATATTCTTAATCTATATTTTCAAGCGGAGGAGTGAAATGAACGCACGGGATATTGCCGGGTTTTTTTACGGGGCAAGCCCAATAAACGGCGTTACGGATGACTTTCTGCACGTTTTCATTCTGATAAGAGGGATTGGTTTCGTGTCCTGGCTGGAAATAGAAAATTTTTCCGTTTCCGCGAGTGAACGTACAGCCGCTGCGGAAAACTTCTCCGCCGTTGAACCAACCGATGAAAATTACATCGTCGGGATTCGGAATATCAAACGCTTCGCCGTACATTTCTTCGTTTTCAAGCAGAAAACCGTCTTCCACGCCTTGAGCGATGGGGTGATTCGGCTTTACCGTCCAAATGCGTTCGCGTGCGTTGTCGCGCCATTTGAGGTTGCAGGTGGTTCCCATCAGGCGTTTGAAGATTTTGGAGTGATGTCCCGAATGGAGAATGATCAGACCCATACCGCCGAGAACGGCTTTCTGCACGCGGTCTACGATCTCGTCGGAAACTCTTGCGTGTCCCATATGTCCCCACCAGAGAAGAACGTCCGTATCTGCAAGCACTTCTTCCGTCAAGCCGTGTTCAGGCATATCGAGCGTTGCCGTGCGTACTTCGATGTCATCACATTCAAGCACGTTTTTCAGATATCCGTGAATACCGCCGGGATAAAGTTTGGTAACGCGTGAATTACTTTTTTCATGAAGATTTTCATTCCAAATCGTAACTTTCATAGAAAACTCCTTATTATTTAATTGAAATTAAAGTTTGATTTCGTGTCCGAGCTTTGCGGATTGATACATCGCTTCCAGAATTTTAATCATATTTACGCCCTGTACGGGAACGAAGTCGGGTTCTGCGCCGTCCAGAACGTCAAGGAAGTGTCGAAGGTTTGCTTCGTGCTGGGGAATCCCTTTCATATCGTCCGCAAGGGGGATGATATTGGTCAGCTGTCCGTACGATTCCGAGAAGATTTCAAGACCTCCGAGATTGGAGATCTTCGCGCCGGATTTCGTGCCGCGGAGCTCAACGAAGTTTTCTTCCTGTTTGATATTGGATGCCCAGGAAAATTCAATTTGCAGACAAGCGCCGTTATCAAAACGAATGAAGCCCATTGCAAGGTCTTCCACGTCAAAAACACCGTCTGCTTTCTTTTCGCCGAAGGAGGAATGAACAGAATCGCTGACTTCCGAATCGGCAAATTTCGTATATGCACATCCGGTTACGGCAATGGGAGTGGGGTTGCCCATCAGCCAGATGGCAAGGTCGATCATGTGTACGCCGAGGTCGATGAGAGGACCGCCGCCGGACTGTTCTTTCGTGGTAAACCAACCGCCTTTGCCGGGAATACCGCGTCTTCTGATCCAGCCGCAACGTCCGCAATAGATATCGCCCATATTGCCGTCGGCAATATACTTCTTGAGAAACTTTGCGGTGTTACGGTGGCGGTTGTTTCGCATTGCCATAAGAACTTTCCCCGATTTTTCCGCTGCTTCTTTCATCCTCGTTACTTCGGCAACGGAAACCGCATCGGGTTTTTCCGTGAATACGTTAAGACCTTTGTTCAAAGCATCAACGGCAATGATGGAATGCAGATAGTTCGGTGTGCAGATATCCACGTAGTCAAGACCTTCCATGTTGAGCAGGTCGTGATAATCCGTGAACGCGGGGAAATCGTCGGGAAGTTGATAACGTTGTTTGAACGCTTCGATCTTTGACGGTACAATATCGCAGATCGCGGCAAGCTCCACGTTTTTCATTCTTCCGTATGCGCTCATGTGTGCGCCTTTTGCAATACCGCCGAGACCAATCAGCCCTACCTTGTATGTTTTGCGCATTATTGCTACCTCCTGTGGAGAAATTTTTGTTTGTTTTACACATTTGCTATTATATCATGTTTTATTGCTTTATTCAATAGCTGAGAAAAATTTTTTGAAATTTCTTTCGGCAGCATAAGCAAAATCGGAAAGTACTATTGAAAATATGGGGAGAACATGATATGATAATGATACAGTAAGTTTGAAATCATACAGCGTTGGAAAGGAGCATTTCAATGGAAAATTATTCTAAAGGTTTGAAATATAAGATCATAAACGATGAATGCTGTGAAGTTGTAGGTAGGGGTTGGTGTTTTAAAAACAATATTGTTATTCCTCCGATGTACAAAGGATTTCGTGTGACGGGAATCGGAGAATCAGCTTTTGAGAAAAATGAAAAAATTATCAGCGTTGTTATTCCCGAAGGCGTAACTTCTATCGGTAAATTCGCGTTTCATAAATGTACCTCGCTACAAAATATCACACTTCCAGAAACATTGCAAAAAATCGGGAGAAATGCATTTGGTTTTTGTGGCGAATTATCTCGTTGCGTTATCCCGGAAAACGTACAGACGATTGAGGAGGCTGTATTTCTTGGCTGTAAAAAATTGAGAGAAGCGATATTTTCAAATGTAAAAAAGATTTGTTGTAATGCATTTGGAGATTGTGTCGCATTGGAGCATGTGAATTTAAGTTCTGTAACGGAAATTGAAAATGAAGCGTTTTTCAATTGTCGATCACTTCTTAATGTCGAAATGCCAAAATCGGATTGTGAAATATCAGTCTGCGCTTTTGAAAAGTGTGATAAAAGACTGTTGGGTGAATTATGGATCGGAAATCGGTATATCAAGCGTTTAACAGAAGCTGTTTTTCAGGGAGGATCTGCGTTGAGGGATGGCGTATATGAATTGTTTTTCGAATGCAGCAAAAACGAAAATCTGAATGAATTCCGTGAAATGTTTAGAATCTATCTGGAGGTTTTGAATCAAATTGCGAGTGTGGGACTCGATCACGCTTGTCATATTACATATTTGTTTCCCGAAGACCGAAAAAAGCTTGCCAAAGTATTGTTTGAAGACGGATACGGGAAAGCATTGTACAAGTTAATGCATCAGGCTTCACAGCTGTACTTATATATGGCTACGAGAGTTACTTATGTAGGAGATGGAGATGCGAAACGTTTGGCAAGAAGAATACAAATGGATGACGAACCGAACTGGATGTCGAAATCGAATTATGTGAAAGCAAGAACAGAATTATTTGGGGAGATGCTGGAAAGATATCATCCCGAAACAGGAGATATCGGTCAAACGAGGGAAACTTCTTCGGTTGAGTTCGGTGGACTGATGGAAGGGATGGATGAGGTTTTTAACAGTGTTTATACACAGATTTATAATGATGCGAATCGTATAATAAGACATATGTCTGTTTGACGGATGGTAACACTTTTGCTTTCAAGTGTTGTTTTCAAAATAAAATTTGGATATTTCTATTGACATTGAATCAAAAATATTAAAAAATAAAAGGTTACAAAAATATTGTTTTGCGAAAGGAATTGTACCATGAAAATTACTTTAATTGAAAATGCCAAAGAAATACGGGAAGCATTTACTGAAAAATTCACGATGACGTGGGACGAGTTTTTGAGCAACGAGAAAGAATGGGCAGAAGCTGTTGTTGAAAAATATTCGGTTACGTATGATCAGCTTCATTTATGGGATTTTATGGATCACCGCGCAATTTCATTTGATCAGTCTCTTGAATTTTTGAGATCTTTGTCGGATGAAGTTTATTTCATGTCGGAAAACGAGAGTTATTTCGATTGCTGCGGAATTGAAATAGACGGCGTTGAGTATAAGGGCGGCGTTGCAAAAATGAACGCAAAGGAGCTTGCCGATCTCATTGAATATGAGTGGTATGAAACGTATCGGCTTTACGCTTTGGATCGATATTTGGAGCACACGGTTCTGCCTGGAGATTTATACGTTTTTGATGTATCTATGGAACATCTGCTTGTTTTTACTCACGAAACCGATTATTGGGAATTGGAAGATGAACAGCCGATGAAATGCGCGGCAAGCCGTTTCTGTATGATGTGCGGCTTTGAATTGCCCGAAGCGGTTACGTATGAAAAGATAAGTGGTCTGCTGAAAGCAGAACTTTCGTCCGATTCTTCTTTTGAAATTGAACTTTCGTATTCTTGTTCCATGTATTTCCGACAGTTGCTTATTTCAAAAAAGATGAAGGAAGATCATTCGGGATATGCGTATCGGTTTGATTATGATTCGACGGATACCGTATACTCCACTTGGGAAGAAGCCGAAAACGCCAAAATTTTCAACGGACTTTCGCTGAAAGAAGTTTCGGAACTGAAGGGTGTACGGTTTGACATCATCAAAATAAACGGGAATGATTACGAAGAGGTATAAAACATCGTTTATCTTTCCGCATGATGAGCCTCCATTCTATCAAAACAGACCGTTTTGAATTTTAACTTGAAGGAGAGTTTATATGCGAACGAAAAAGGTTACTGTTGTGCCTTATGACAAGATGTGGCAATCTGATTTTGAAGAAATAAAAAAGGAAATTGAAAGCGTAATCGGCAAGCTGATCATCGGCATTGAACACGTCGGAAGCACCTCTGTCGAGGGAATGTCCGCAAAGCCTTGTATTGATTTGGATGTAATCATCAAGAACTATTCGGTTTTTGATTCGGTTGTCGGCAGATTAAAAACGATAGGATATATTCACGAAGGGAACCTTGGAATCAAAGATAGGGAAGCGTTTAAATATTCGGATAAACCGCATTTGAAAATGCACCATCTGTACGTATGTCCCGTATATTCCGAAGAATTACACCGCCATATTACATTCAGGGATTTTCTGAGAAACAATCCCGAAGCGGTAAAAAGATACAGTTTGGTAAAGGAAACCGCCGCAGAACTGTTTCCCGACGATATCGACGGTTATATCCGATATAAATCGCCCTGTATTGAAGAATTGTATCAAATGTGTGGATTGAAATAGTATCATAAGAATTTTTGGTGATAATATGAATTTAACAGTATACAGTGTTAAAAAATTGCGTGAAGTTGGATTTGAATTCAAGCAGTTTGAAAACGATTGCAATATCGGTAAGGTGTATGATTATGACGGAAATATTTATACCGTCGGAGGAAAATGGGGACATTCTTCTTATACATCCGAAGAAATGGAAATTTCACAAAAAGGTAGTTGGCTCCCTGATGAAAGCGATTTGATGAAGTGGCTTCAACTGACACATCATGACGTGCAAATTGCATATTCGAACGAGACGCATTATTTTCATGGAGAAGCCAAAAATGAAAAAGGTGAAATGTTTACAGGCGGAGGGCCGGATCTTTTGTGCTGTTTGGAGAAAATGATTTATAAAATATGTAAAAAATCTGCCGTTGTCCCCGTACCCGATCAGATTATGATTTTGGATATCGAATAAAGGAAAACGCCCTTGAACCGTAACCGATTCAAGGGCAACTATTTTAACGGAAATGATGAGATTTTATCCAATCACGGTACCAATATGCAGAATCCTTGGGAATCCGTTCCTGTGTTTCATAATTGACGTAAACAATGCCGAAGCGTTCCGTATATCCTTTTGCCCATTCAAAATTATCCATAAATGACCAAAGGAAATAACCTCCGATATCCGTGCCGTCTTCGGTTGCTTTTTCGAGTTCCAGAAGATAACGGTGCAGAAAATCAATGCGGTTGGGATCGTGAACTTTACCGTCCAGAGAAACGGTATCATGTGCAGACATGCCGTTTTCTGTAATAAAAATGGGAAGTCCGTATCTTTCATACAAAAATCTCGGTCCCCAACGTAAGCATTCGGGGGTAATGCTCCATTGAATGGCAGTCTTGGAAGCTCCGGGCGCACGTTCCGCATAGATGAAACCGCCGTTTCCGTCTGATTTGGTGGCTTTTCCGTTATAGATGTTCTGACCGTAAAAATCAAGCGGCTGATGAATCAGCTTCATATCCTCTTCCGTGATTTCGGGAAGATATTCGCGATACATGGCAAGTCCGTCTTCGGGGTAATGTCCGAGTATCACGGGATCGCTCCACCAGGAGGTACTCCAAAGAACGCGTTTCCCGAGCGGAGGACAGGCAAAAAGGCTTGTTCTTGCCGCTTCAATATCTTCCGAAGATTCCGTTAAGGGATAATTTGCCGTGCAAGTAGGTGCATAACCGATTTTGATTGGCTGTTTTTCATGGGCGCGCATAGCAACCACCGCTGCGCCATGCGCTTTCAATACGTTGTGTGCCATTTGAAAAATATCTTTGTAAGAAACTTTTAATCCCGGCGCGTGTGTCCCCGAAAGATAACCGAGCCCGATGAAGCATTGCGGCTCGTTCATCGTGATAAAATGGGTGCAACGGTCGGAAAACAGTTTGACGACTGTTTTTGCATAATCGGCAAACCACAGTACGCTGTCATCGTTCAACCAACCGCCTTTGCGGTAAAGCTCGTACGGATAATCCCAGTGGAAAAGCGTAATATAGGGTTCAATACCGTTTTTCAAAAGCTCATCAATCAGCTCGGAATAGAAACGCACGCCTTCCGAATTGATTTTGCCCGTACCTTTCGGAAAAATTCTGGTCCAGCTGAGTGA
>SVRL01000067.1 GCA_015064845.1 Oscillospiraceae bacterium
ACACCAATGATATTTTAAGATTTTTCTTCCCTAAAGGCTACAATTTTCATTCCTTGGATAATGAAACCTTACAAAATATTGTTTTATCTATTAACTTGAGACCTAAAAAGTGCTTGGGCTGGCTTTCACCTTTTGAAGCATTTTTTGGTGTTGCACTTGCTTGACAATCTGCCGTGGCGCTACAGAGAAGCGTTGCTTGTCTGTGGCGTCGGAGGGAGAGATAACGGTAAACAATCATTTATCTTTCTTTTTGGTTATCGAACACATCTAATAAAAGAAATAAGGAAATTGCGCAAAATCGACTTCGCCATTTTGCGTTGCTTGACTATGTGTAAATCTTTGATAGGCAAGCATTTTGGCGCGGCAACTTACCGCTTTTTTTGAAAGGATATAAAATGAATAAAAAATTATTTGTCGTGTCCGATATTCACGGACATGATACGGAATTGAAAAAAGCACTTGATGATGCAGGTTTTGAAGCTGAAAATAAAAATCATGTTTTCGTCAGTTGCGGAGACCTTTTTGACCGTGGCGGAGAAAATGATAAGGTTTATGCATTCATCAAAAGCTTAAAACAAAAAATTTTAATCAAAGGCAATCATGAAGATATTCTTTATGAGGTTTTGAGTGGCGGAAAGATGACGGTAGAAGCCGAGTTGAACGGAACGGATATGACCATAACTCAGATTTTCGGAAAAGATGCTTTTGATGAAAACGGCAATTTCAATAAAGAATTATATCAAGAAAAAGCGGATGAGATGCTTGCTTTTATTGATTCCATGCTCAATGATTATGAAACGGAAACATATGTATTTACACACGGCTGGCTTCCGATCGTATTTGAGGGGAATTATCCGAAAATTGATCCTTTCTGGCGCGATGCCTCGGAACAGGATTGGAAAGAATCCCGTTGGTTGGAATGGCAACAGCTGTATAGCGCAAAAGCGACACTTGAAGAAAAAACGATTGTATGCGGACATCGTCCCGCCCGTCTCGGCCATATGTTTGACGATTGGCGAGAACCCGATTCGAATGAACCTTTTTACGGGGATGGTGTGATTGCAATCGATGCCAATACCGTAAGAAGCGGTTTTGTCAACGTGCTTGTCGTTGAGCAAAAATAATATAAAATACAAGATTATGTTATCGTAAAACATAAATCCGCTTTATAGCCCAACATCGCATAAGAAAGTTGGGTAGTTTGAGGTTTGGATGCGCGCGGTCATAGGGGGATGGGCATTGCTCGATGCGTTTATATAAAAAAGCGAAACCGGCGATAAATCTGAACTTATTCGAAGGAGGCATATATGGTAAAGATTATAACTTTAACGATTGAAAATATTTTGCCTGAAATGTTATTTGATTTTTGTCATCATCAAGTAATAACAAAAACATATATACATGACAACAATGAGTGGAGAACATCCGACACACATATTCTGCGTGAATGGAGCCTCGAAAAAAAGAAATGGATAGCGCAATATTTGCAACAACAAATCGAACGAGGCGGCTTTGTTGTTGCGGCGTTTGATGAAGATATTTTAATTGGGTTCTGTTCTATAAACGGATGCTTATTAGGGAAAACGGCAAAATATGCCAATATGACAATGTTGTTTGTTGATGATCGATATAAAAGAAAAGGCATTGGAAAAAAACTGTTTTTTGAAATTTGTAACTGTGCAAGGGAATTGAGGGCAGACAAAATTTTCATTTCTGCAATACCCTCTGTTGAAACTGTGAATTTTTATTTCAATATTGGTTGTAAAGATTCTTTGGAAATTATTCCTGAATATGTGGATACCAAACAAGACAGATATATGGAGTTTTTGTTATAAAAACGCGAGTTCGATAGAAAGATAAATGATTGTTTACGTTACCTCTTCCGTTTATCTTACCATTTTTCATCGAACCCATGTTAAAATAATAAAGATGATGTTTTCATCAAATAAAAATCCGCCCTTGTATAAAGGCGGATTTTTTGAATCATCAGGAATTATTTTTGATTATTTCATGCGCTTCGCGTGTCAATTCACGGACTGCGCGGAGTTCATAAGCAACGGCGGGAACGTTCTTGTCTTCGGCGGAACGGCAAACGTCCGTGATAGGGAGACCTTCGTATTCGCGCAAATATCTTTTTGCAATGATGGGATAGCAACGCGCTTCAATCACGGACGTCATGGCAATATAATGAATGATGCGGTCTGCAAGCGGATGATTTTTGTTTTCATAAAGCCAGACGTAAAGCGCGGGATGGATATTTGCCATAATACCCGAAAAGCCTGCGTAACCGAAACGGATGGTATCCAGAATGGTCGCGGCATTGGCATTGAAAAGTCCGAAATCCAGATTTTTGACGATTTCTGCGCGGCGGCGCATGATTTCCACGTCGCAACAAGTATCCTTGATGAAAGCAAAACGTCCGCTGTTTGCCATGAATTTCAATTCTGCATCTGTAATCAGGCGTTTATAGGGTACGGGGATTTCATAAATGCCGAGCGGAATATCTTCGGGAAGTTCGGAAAGCAGGATTTTGATTTTTTCCGTGAGCGTATGCTCCGCATCGTCATCAATGCGGTTGCTGAGTAACACGAGTGCGTCGGGTTTCAGCGCAGCGATCTGTTTTGCTTCTTTGATCTGTCCTTCCAAAGTATCGGCGGTCATACCCGACATCACGACGGGAACTCTGCCGCCAACTTTCTCCATGACGAATTTTCCGAGTGCCAAGCGTTCTTCAAGAGAAAGAAATGCGATTTCCGTGGATTGGCAAAGCGCAAAAATACCGTGAACGCCTTGTTCGATATACCATTCGATCAATTCACTCATGGCAGGGTAATCGATTTTTCCTTCGGACGTGTAAGCGACGAGCATGGTTGGATAAATACCGTGAGAAATTTTCATAATTCAAAGTCCTTTCTGTTCTTTTTTGATACAAGAAACATAAGCGCGGAAGGCAGAGGGAATGGCGTAGTCCGAAAGAATTTCTTCGGCAGACTTCCATACGAAACGTTCCGAGGGATAAAGACATTCTGCGGCATATCCCGTCATGTGCCATTCGATATGCGTAAAAATATGAACGGCATCTCCGCAAGGTGTGATTCCGACGGGGGAAAGATCCAAAGAGGAGAGGTGACGGATCGCTTCTTCTTCAGAGAGTTTTCCTTGCGCGTTCGGAAATTCCCAAAGTTTGGCAAGCAACCCTGTTTCGGGACGCTGACAAATGGCATAATTTCCTCGGCAGGAGAGCAAAAATACGGTTTTCGGTTCTTGTTTTCTCGGCTTTTTTGGACTTTTGAAAGGTATGGAATCCGTCAGATTTTCCGCTTTTGCCGAGCAAAAAGCAGAAAGCGGGCAAATGCCACATTTCGGCTGGCCGTTTGGAATACAAACAGATTCTCCCAGCTCCATGATGGCTTGCGTCAAATTTTTTGCGGATTCTCCCGAAGGATAAACGGCGCGCAAAGAAGCAGCCGTTTCTTTTTTTGTTGCTTGTAAAGCAATATCATCCGTTTTTCCGAGATAACGCATAATCACACGCAATACGTTGCCATCAACGGCAGGTTCGGGTCTTCCGAAGGAAATGGAAGCGATTGCACCTGCGGTATAATCGCCAATGCCGGAGAGACGGCGAAGTTCTTCTGCGGTATCGGGTAATTGCCCATCGTATTTTTCCATGACGGTACAGGCTGCCTTTTTCAGATTGCGTGCGCGGCTATAATAGCCGAGACCTTCCCAAAGCTTCATTAAGCGGTCATCGGAAACAGAGGCAAGAGCGGCGATGTCGGGAAGCTCTTGCAAAAAACGTTCGTAATAGGGAATAACGGCTTCGATGCGCGTTTGTTGGAGCATGATTTCCGAAATCCATACGTGATAAGGAGAAGGTTCATTGCGCCAAGGCAAAGCTCTTTTATTTTTTTCGTACCATGCAAGCAAGCGCTTGACGAGAGATTCTAATTTTTTTCGATCGTTCATATTTCCCTCTTTATTTATTGTTTGCGATTGAAAATCGTTGAGATGAAGTTTTTGCAAAAACACTGCAAAAACATTGTTTTTATATTGAATATGTATGATGCGTTTGTGATTAATACAATATAATTTTATAATTTATTGTATAAAAAGTCAATAGATTTTTTGGGTTTTTTATTGTAATATATAATTGTATTCCAATATTCTGCAAAGAATAAAAATTTTCCGAAAATAAAGGAGATACAATTTTATGGCAAATGAAATTTTGACCCAAATTTCCGAAAAAATCCAGAAGGGTAAAACAAAAGACATCAAAGCGTTGGTTCCTCAGGCGTTGGAAGCAGGTATTCCCGCTGCTGAAATCCTCAATGCAGGTCTTTTGGACGGAATGAACATCATCGGCATCAAATTCAAGAACAACGAAGTTTTCGTTCCTGAAGTTTTGATTGCGGCAAGAGCAATGAAAGCAGGCACGGACATTTTGAAACCTTATCTTGTTTCCGATCAGGTAAGCGCAAAGGGTAAGGTTGTTCTCGGAACCGTTCGCGGCGACTTCCATGATATTGGTAAAAACCTCGTTAAGATGATGATGGAAGGTCATGGTCTTGAAGTTATCGACCTCGGTGTTGACGTAGCTCCCGATACATTCGTAAAAGCGGCAAAAGAAAACAATGCGGATATTATTGCTTGTTCCGCGCTTTTGACAACCACCATGGGCGAAATGAAAAACGTTGTTGAGCTTTGTAAAGAAGAAGGCATTCGTGATCAGGTTAAGATCATGATTGGCGGTGCGCCCATCACAGATGCTTTCAAAAATGAAATCGGTGCTGATGCATATACATCCGATGCAGCTTCCGCAGCAGAAGCCGCAGCTGCATTTTTTGCATAAAAAGGATTTTTCCAATGAAATGGACGAATAAACAATATGTGGATCTGATGACTTACAATCATCCGGAACGTCCGATGTTTTCAGAGCTTTTCGGTCCCATTGTCGGACTTGCGGATGAATGGCGCGCACAGGGCGCAACCGAAGATATGATTGCCATGCGGCGTTTTGCATTTGACTACGTTCCGTACTGCAATCTTGGCAATTTGGATTCGATCCACCGTCCGAAAGATATTGTTTTGGAAAATACGCCAAACCGCTACGTTGGCATAGACCATTACGGAAGACGTGTTCGAATGGACAAAAGAACGTCTACGATCCCGCTTCCTGAAACTTACCCCGTGGAAACCATGGATGATTGGCTGAAGATCAAGCATATGTTTGAATACGATCCCAGCCGTATTTCAGAAGATGAAATTATGCAGGCGAAAGTGCTTCAGGATCAAGGCGTTTTGGTCAAATCCGAAATTTTGGGCGGTTTTGATATTTTACGCGAATTGATGGGCGAAGAAAATTGCTGTATTGCTTTTTATGAAGACCCCGAATTGGTAGAGGATATTTTGGGGACGATTTCCGAGACCAATGTCAAGGTTCTTTCCCGTATTTCCGAAAAGCTTACCATAGACCAGCTTTCCGTTCATGAGGATATGGCAGGGAAGACCGCTCCGATGATCGGTCCGAATCTGGTTTCGGAATTTATCGCGCCCTATTATCTGCGTTCATGGGAACTTGTCAAAAATGCCGGAACGAAACTTTTTTGTCAGGACAGTGACGGAAACATGAATCCCGTAATCGATGCGTTTATCGAAGGCGGCATCAATGTTTTCTATCCCTGTGAGCCTGCGGGAGATATGGACATCGTGGCATTGCGCAAGAAATACGGACACAAAATCGCTTTCCGAGGCGGAATCGATAAACATATTATCCGCAGAACCAAGGAAGAGATCGAAAAAGAACTTCTCTATAAGATGCAGCCTTGTATGATGGAGGGCGGTATTGTTTTCGGTTTGGATCACCGCATTCCCAACGGAACACCGCTTGAAAATTATATTTATTATATCCGTACGGCAAGAGAAATTCTCGGTCTTCCTCCGTTTGAAGATTGCGAACCCTCTTGGGGAAGAATGGCGTTTTAACCGAATAGAAAAATTCAAAAAGCAGGGACTCCGAAAGGAGTATCCCTGCTTTTTCAACAGATAGGGAATTGATTAAATGGATCTTGCTTCTTTTATTCCGAATCGATTTTTAAAAAATTTGCGAGGAGCTTTTTCTTTTTGAGGTATTGGACAATAATCAAAAAAGCGGAAACCGCAAAAATTCCCAAAAGAAGGATTATGAGGACCACTTGACCGACGGTAATTTCTTTCAGATATGCCGCAACCAACAAAGTGGTAAATAAAATTACCCAAATTAAAGCAGTGGAAACGACTTTTCTGATGTAAGCGCCGAAGCGATAGTCAAATTGTTTCAAATCTTTTTCATAGCGAATCAGTAAATTTTCTGCTTCCAAGACATTCCATTGCGGTTGATCTGTATTCTGTTCGGATTCCAGAATGACCAATTGCGGTTTGCTCCATGTTTCAAGCTCGTCCAGATATTGAGAGGGAAGGTATTTCAGCGCGATGACGGTATGTGCTTTATGGGGGAGCGAAAAATGTCCTTTCATCAGATAGGGCTGAAGATTTCTGAACCACGCAACGGATTCATTCATAACAAGAAGATTGGCAAATCCTTGTATAATTGCTGTCAGCAAAAATATCAGAAGAGAGGTCACAGGATTTCTTTGTCTGCGTTTCTTTTGCTTGAAATATACCATGTGTTCTTCTTCGTCGGGGAGCTGAAAACGGACTTTTTTATTTGTTGCGTTCAGTTCCTTTTCGACACCGTTTATTTTCAGGATCAAACCCTCTTTTGCGGGAATATCTCCGATGATATCTAAAATCATAATGCACCTCCCGGGCATGATAAAAATTCATATAATTTGTGTTGATAAATCTTTTCTTTTTATTATATCATAAAAAAATAAAAAATTCAATATCTTAAACAAAAACTAATAAAATTATAGTAAAATTCTTAATTTTGTCAAAAAATAAAGAGGTTTTTAAGTGAAATATCCGAAAAAACGACGGAATACGGGAAAATTTCCGTGTTCCGTCGTTTTTGGAATCAAAGACAAACGTAAAGATTGATATCCCATGCAGGGAAGTAAGGATGTTTACGCAAATAGAGTTTGTGTGAAGGCAGGATTTCATGGACCAGCAAGGGAAGTGCGAAAAGGTCTGCGCTTTTATGATAAAGAGAAACAATCATTTCTGTTTGGTTGTTTCGAATGGTTTGCACAGAACCGAGAATGGCTTCCCATTCGGCGCCTTCCACGTCGTATTTGATCAAAAGTTTTTCATTTCTGTAACTGTTTTGTCTGTCGAGCGAATCGCATTCGGATGTGTGGATTTTCGCTCCGTTTTTGGTTTTTCCGCAAGAACCGCCGCCGATAGCCGTGTTTCTGCCTGAGCCGTCAGTCAGAACGACGGTTTCTTTTTTATCCCATGCGCAAAGCGGGTACGCTTGGATTTCAAGATTCGTTAAGGTCGAAAGATATGCGTTCAGCTTCGCAAAGGTTTTGACGGAAGGTTCAAAAGCGGTAATTTTTTTAATTGTAGGATAAAACGCAAGCGCTTCTTTTACGGTGTCGCCGTTATATGCTCCCAAATCAGCATAAGCGGTATAATCGCCGGAAAGAATTTCTTTCAATGCATCTTCTTTTTCCGTATCGGCATGGCAGAGATAGGCAATGTTTCCCGACAATTTATAAGAAATCAAATCATCGTAAACTTCCTTTGATTTTTCATCTGCCAAAAGCGAACGCACGGCTTCAAATTGAGACTGATTTTGCAAATAGAAATTTGCATCGAAAAGCTCTCCCGTGCAGACGGGTACGTCGGGTGCATAAAGTTCATGTTTTTCGGAAATGGAAAGAATGCTTGCCATTACGTCTGCGCGGGAAGATCCGAACGCCAGAAGAATAATGAATTTTTCATATTTTTCTTGAATTTCAGAGAAAGAGAGCACCTTTTTTCCGTGAAAACTGTGTCCGCGCACGAAGCCGTCGGAAGCAAAAAAATCAGCGACTGAGATATGGTTGTACGCAAGAATCTCAAGAATTTTATCCGCACCGTTTCCCATGCCGTAAATGACGATGGGAAGATCGGTATTTTTCAGATAGTTCCAAAGATTCTTTTCTTGAAGCAACGCGGAATCAATCATGGAAAATCACACGGAATGCGGGATGATTGTAAATTGTGCGCGCAATGAGGGAAATTCCGACGGATTTGGGGTGTACGCGGTCGGAAGAAAGCACATAGGAAGAGCCCGTTTTCAGATATTCGTCAAAAACGGTCTGCACGTCAATATAACCGACATTATATTTTTCGGCAAGCATTTTGTACTGCGCATTGATTTCATCTACCATTTTTCTCATGGGGTCTTCAAAATTACGGTCAAGGAAATACGGAGAAATGATTACGGGGGTTGCGCCTGTTTCCAGCGTTTTCAAAATCATCTGTTCCATATTTTTTCCGGATTCTTCCGGATAGATCAAAGTTTGGGTAAATTTTGCGCCGTCAAAATGTCTCCACGCGTCGTTTACGCCGATCATGATAAAAACGTAATCGGGATGGTAGGAAAGCACGTCGTCATCAAAACGATCCAAAAGCATTTTAGATGTATTTCCGCTGATGGCGGAATTGAGATAATGAATGTTGTGTGTGGGGAAATCTGCCCATGTGTCCACGAAAATACGGGATACATAACTGGATCCCATTTTGCCGAAACCGTCACCGACGGGGCGGGCTCTGTCGCAGTCGGTAATGCTATCGCCCGTGAACATTACGGTTTTGATTTGATTCATAAAGATAAACCTCCAAATATCATAATAAACTTACAGAAAATATTATAACATTTATCACAGTAAAGTCAATAAACTTCAAAATTTTTTATTGAAAAAACATGAAAGATGTGTTATAATGTTTAAAAATGATTATCGGTCTGCCGAATACGAAAAAGCGATAAGGGTAACGGAAAGCAGTTTTTGACGTAATGGGAAGATTGGTAAATGACGGAGGATTTTAAATTATGAATAACGCAAAAGGATATGGCTTTCGTTCTTCGCTCGGAGGTTATCACAAAGGACAAGTTCATGCATATATCGCAAATATGGCTAAGGATATTGCAAAACAAAACGAAGAATGGGAAATTGAAAAGGCAAAATTTTTGCGTGAACTTCAAGTTGTCAAGGAAGATGCGCAGAAAAATGAACGCCTTCGAGAGGAATTGGCTTGCCAATATTTGGATGCACTTTCTAAAATTGATAAAATGATGGAGCATTTGACTTCTGAACAGCAGAAAAATGAGGAACTTCTTGCCGAACAGGAGAAGAATCAGGAAAAAATGGAAAAACTTGCGGATTTTGAATTGACGAAAGAATCTCTCGCGAGAGCAAAAGTAACCTTGGTCAGAGAGCAGAAAAGAGCGGTTACCTTGCAAAAAGAAAAGGATGAAATGACATCTAAAATGGCGACACTTGAAAATTCGCTTGCCAATGCAAAGGAAACGATCAATTCCAAAATTCGTGATAACAAAACGCTTTCCGCGGAAAACGACGCGTTGAAGGTGCAGTTGGAAGCAAAAGATCTGATTATTTCCACATCAAAAGAAATCATTGCAACGGAAAAACAAAGAACCGAAATCTGGAATACAAAAACAGAAGCGCTTTATGCACAGATTGCGGAACTTGAAAAAGAAGTTTCTAAGACACAGGAAACGCTTTCTGCCGAACAAGAGCAGAAAAAACAGCGGATCACAGAATTGGAAAATCTTAAAATCGGCGCGGAGAAAACCAAAAACGAGTGGAACAAAACCAAACAAACTCTTGCCATGGAACAGAATAAAAACGCTTCTTTGGTAAAAGAGAAAACGGCGCTGACAACCGAAATTCAAGGTTTGAAAACTTTACTTGAACAGCAGAAATCAAGTGTGGCAGGCGTTCAGAAGAGA
>SVRL01000068.1 GCA_015064845.1 Oscillospiraceae bacterium
CAACTAACTTTTGAAAGAATCTTATCTTTTGCAAAGAGATTCTATCACTCACTGCGTTCGTTCCAGAATGACGGTACCGGACGTTGGTTTGTACGCTGACGGAAAATTCAGCAGCTTTTTATGCACGCAAATTCCCGTTTATCTTATCGTTTTTTCATACTATAGGAAATTGCTCAAAAACAGCCTCGCCGTTTGCATTGTTTGGATACAAGAAAAACTTGAATAGGCGAGCAACCTCCAGTGGGTGTTACCCACTTTTTCATCGAATCCACGTTAAAATAAAGAAAGGAGAAAAATCATGAAAAAGAAATTACAAACCGACCGTTTTGAAGGCGATATTGCCGTATTATTTGATATGGAAAAGAATTTGTATGACGTTCCGAAAGACCTTTTCGGTTTCGAATTACACGAGGGGGACTATCTGGAAGTAACGTTTGAAAACGGGGTTCCCGTTTCAGCCGTTTTTCTTGCGGAAGAAACCGAAGCGGCACGCCAAAAAATCCGCGCGTTGATGGCAAAAATGAGAAGGAAAAAAATGTAAAAAAGTCCGTTTTCGAAACATGAAAACAGGAATCACTATCAAAAATGTTATGAAATTGAATTGAATAAAAACATGGTGTGCAATGCAAATTTCAAAAATATGTGAAAATGCCATTTTTAAAAGAAAATGAGAATTTTTATATAAAATTATTGACAAAGAACGGAAAAATTGCTAAAATAAAAACAGAAGATATGTTCATCCGTAAATCTTTGAAAAAGATGTAAGATGGAAATATTTTCAGGAAAGCCTTTTGCTTGGTAAATATTGAAAATTTTTTATTTGGCTTCCCCGCCAATAAAAAATCCTCTGTTTCTATCCAACAGGGGATTTTTTATTTGGCTTCCCCGCCAATAAAAAATCCTCTGTTTCTATCCAACAGGGGATAATAAGTTCTTCAAACGCTCCGAGCAGAATGCGAAAACAAAGAAAAGTTTTAAGTTTTGAAAACCAAAACTTTTGAAAATCTTGAAGAAAGGAGGAAAATATAATGAAAAACAGAAAAAGAATTATCGTGGCTTTCATGCTCGTTGCAGTTATGCTCCTCGGTATCGGTTATGCTGCTTTGACTGATGATTTGTTTATTACCGGTGATGCTACCCTTAATACAACACAATCTCAAGATCAGTTTGACAGAGATGTTAAATTTATTGCTGCTACAGTAAAATCTTCTACAGGTACTTATATATCTGATGGTGTAAACGAAATCAAAGACGAAGCGACTGTCGCTACCGATGATTCGGCAAGATTTAATGTAAAAACTCTTGCTGAAAGAGGTGAAAAAGTTACATTTTTGTTCACTGTTCAAAATAGCAGCATCGAATTCGATGCTGTAATTACACCCGATGCAGATCCTTCTACTAATAATACTGAATATTTCTCCATTACTTACGATATGGATGCTAATGTTGATGGTGTTCAAACAGAAGGAACAGCTGTTAAAAACGGTGGTACATCTGTAATTGCAATTACCGTTGAACTTTTGAAATCTCCGGAACAAAATACCACTGCAACATTCAACTTCGATATTACTGCTACTTCTAAATAATATCGGTTGGTTTGATAGTATTCCAAGATGCTAAAACCTAAGAAAGAAGGAGGACCGTATGACAGATAGAAAAGTGCTCTATCGCATAACAATATCTTCGCTTGCGGTTCTCCTGCTTGCGTTGATTTTGCCGGGCGAAGTCAGCGGAAGAATTCTTGCAGCAATTCTTCTGCTTCCCTTGGCGATTCTTACATATGTTTTTGTGAAAAAAAGAAGCATCCTCTCCATCAACAAGAACCAGATATTGATGTTGATGCTGGTAATCGGGCTTCTTTATTTAATGCTCTATTATCTTTCCGGATTGCATTTCGGATTTTACCGCTCCGGTTACCGATTCGGTCAACATTTCTGGAGCTTCATTTTGCCCATTGCCGCAATTATCGTTGAAACGGAAATCATCCGTTGGATTGTGCGGGCGCAAAACAATAAAACCGCAGACATTCTTACGTATTTTTTGTGTGTCGTTGCCGAAGCGCTGATTTGTTCCACACTTCTTGCCATCACGTCTTACGGCAGATTTATGGACTTTTTCGCAATGACGCTCTTTCCTGCGGTTACAGCCAATTTGCTGTATCATTATCTTTCAAAACGGTACGGAATGTATCCGAATATCGTTTTCAGATTGATTATTTCTCTTTATACTTATATCATTCCCTATAAACCCGCAATGCCCGATTCCATGTTTGCGTTTATCAACCTTTTGCTTCCGCTTGTGATCCTCTTTTTTATCGATGCACTTTATGAAAAAAAGAAGCGTTACGCGTTGGAAAAAAACGGGAAATTCGGTGTGATTATTACGGCTCTGGCGCTTGCCATCATGATTTCCGTCGTTATGCTGATTTCCAATCAATTCCGCTACGGCGTTTTGGTTGTTGCCACAGACAGTATGACGGGCGAACTGAATAAAGGCGATGCCGCCTTGTTCGAACGGTACGACGATCAGATCATTGCGGAAGGGCAGGTTATTGTTTTCGAAAAAAACAAATCTATGATTATTCATAGAGTGATTAAAATAGAAAAAATCAACGGTGTCATGCGCTATTACACCAAAGGCGATGCCAATGACAGCCGAGATTCCGGCTTCATTACAAACGGCGATATCGTGGGACTGGTTGATTATAAGATTCCCTATATCGGTTATCCGACCATTTGGATTCGAAGTTTGTTTAAGCATTAAACACTTTGATTCTTAAAAATAAAAATAAATGAAAGAAAGGAGAGTGCAAAATGTCGGAATTTGAAAAACAGCAAAGAGATGCCTATCAACAAAATCGAAAGAAAAAGATTTTGATTCAATCGATCATTATCGGTATTTTGGTGTTGGGATTTCTGATTACCTCTTTGGTATATTATAAAATGAATAAGGAAACCTATGTTTATTATACCGAAGAAGGCAATGTGATCCACAGAGCATATCTTACCGATAACGAATTTTATGATGAATCGTATCTGAACGGAAGCCATGCTTACGTAGCGTCATTGATTGAAAAAATGACGGGCGATTTTACTTATAATTTGAAATTGGATGCATCCGATGTGAATTTTAAGTACTCTTATAAAATTGAAGCGCAGGTTTCCGTAGCGGAAAAATCTGCCGGCACACCAATCTTTAACCCCGTTTTCGAGTTGGTTCCGGAAAAAAACGTAACCACAAGCGGAAATGCACTTTCCATTCATGAATTGGTTGATATTGATTATAATCATTACAATAATCTTGCAAAAGATTTTGTTACCAAATACGGTTTGGATAAGTATTCCACTCAAACGCTTTACGTTCGTATGCACGTGGAAGTTTTGGGTACAAGCGAACAGTTCGCTGAAAACAATACGGGTAAATACGTGGTTGAACTTTCCGTTCCTTTGAATGCGGAGGTTGCAAAGCCGAGCGTTTCTACCTCTGTTCCCGCAGCGGAACAAAAGATTCTTGCGTGCAATAATACTTCCAAAACAGGCTTTTTGATTGCGGCAATCGTTTTAGGTTCGCTCGCTCTCATTGCAGGTGTTGTTTTGATCGTCTATATGTATAAAACAAGAGATATTCACATCAACTACGCAAGAAAAGTACAGAAACTTGTTTCTAACTATAAGTCTTATATTCAGAAAATTATCAATCCGTTTGATACGACGGGTTACCAGCTTCTTTATTTGGATACGTTTACGGAAATGTTGGAAATCCGAGACACGCTCCAGCTTCCTGTACTGATGTATGAAAATGAAGATAAGACTTGCGCACAGTTTATCATCGTCGGTGCTTCCAATGTGCTTTATATCCACGAAATCAAAGTGGAAAGTTATGACGAGATCTATCACACCGCAGATTTTCCCGTCATGGAAGATTCTGATGTTTCGGAAGACGCGGATGAAGATATCGACGTGATTGAAGATGACGTTGCAGAAGAAACCGAAGAAACCGAAGAAGATTTTTCCGAAAATGAATGAAGCATAATGAAGAGCAAAGGAGGGTATATTAGATGAAAAAATGCTTGATTGCAGGAACTTCGCTGATACTCGCCTTTGCTTTTTGTTTCGTTTGTATTGGTTATGCCCAGCTTGTTGATACATTAACAATTACGGGTAAAATGGAAGTAACGGCGCCGCAAGCCCTTTATATTACGAAGGTTGAAGTTTCAGGAACTGTTGGAAATGGGATAGCTACGCAAACCTGTGATTATGAATTTCCGACAACGGTCAATACTTCGGCAAGTTTTAAGACAACAAACAGAACTTCCAGAACGGTTACTTATGCCATTACTGTTAAAAATAACACTCGTTATAAATATGTTTATAAAGGATATGAAGCCGCTCCGGGGGCTACGATCACCAGTGATTTGACGAGCATTACTACAAAATACGAAAACGGTCAGGCTTTTCAGGGAGGACAAGCAACGGTTGCTCCCGGCGAAACGCTTACCTTTTATGCAACTTACCAATATAATAATAGCAGAAATCTAAATGGTAAATCGACATCAGCTGAAATCAACTATAAATTCGGTATTCACGTCGATTCTTTAGGTGACTTGGCTTTGGAGCGTGTTTTGATTCGGTTCGGAGAAATTTTGAATACGGATTCTACCTATCAGGATTTGATTACCCATATTGACGATAAGTATGTAAATCAGGATTGGCAGGCAAACTATATCGGTAATGTTTGGGGAGCTTCAGGTGCTCACAGTGCTGACACACAGACGGTTGAACGTCTTTTCGGAGAACAGCTTTCTTTGACCATGGACGGTGTAACCAAAAATATTACGCTTTTGATCAAGCGAGATAATTTTGATAACAATGAGCGTACGGGTGATGCCTATGTGGCGACAAATGGTGGCAATAGGACAGAGAATAAAGGCTGTGAAATGGTTCTTTATATGACGGCGAATAATTTGGATAAGAACATTGATGCCGGAGAGTATTCAGCGGACAGAAATCAAGCGGACGTTTATATTGCGGTCTTTACTTGTCAATCGGACGCAAACGGTAAGCCTGTCGGCGAGTGGTATCAAATTGGCGACGTTTATAAGGGTTATGCGCCAATCGTTTCTTATGATGGTTCTGCAAACGGAACGGGTTCTTTCGTCACGGATGACTGGACTTCTATTCGTACAACATATAAAGTAACGAGTCAGTATAGTTATACCATCGATGACGGTAACGGAAGATATCCAAATCAGCAGGGTACACAGGATATTCGAGAGATTCTTCCTCAGGTTGATGTCAATGCTGTAAATGAATATAACAGACTGTTGAATATCGCTCAACGAGAAATTGATTATATCAATGCGAACGCAGACTATTTCAATGAGGACGTGTTTACGGAACCAATTGCCAAACTGCAAGAGACTCATTCAAAAGCCTCTTCGATGACGGTAAACAATCGTACACCGCGCGCTCATATTATTAAGATTCTGAAAGAATTGGAAAACGCAGTTTATCCGTTCCTCAGTTATATTGGCGAAAATTAAGGACTGACCAAAAGGGCAGTCCTTTTTGCTTTTGGAAATGTTTCCCTGCTGAAACATGCCATAATATCCAGATTTTTTATAAAAAAATCTGAAAATTCCATATTTCCGATAAGATTTTCAAAAGGGATTGACTTGTTTCTTTTGATTTGATATAATCTAAAAAAGAGATAATATTTTGTATCGGAGGTTATTTATGGAAACTATTATTACTTTGATTTATCTCGCATTTCTTTTCGTTATGTCCGTAATTGCCGTGATTCTTTATGCTTCGGATAAAAAGAAAGCAAAACGCGGCGCATGGCGCACACCCGAAGCGGTTCTGCTCGGTTTCGGCTTTTTTGGCGGCGCGATCGGCGCGCTTTTCGCAATGAATACGTTCCGTCATAAAACCAAGCATTGGTATTTTTGGGTTGTAAATCTTCTGGGACTGGCATGGCAGATCGCGCTTCCCGTGCTTGCATATTTGTATCTGTTCAATTAAAAGTTTTTATCGATGTTCTTGATCGGATCAGTTCCGATAAACGTGAAAACAAAGAAAGGATATCAATATGGATTTTACTAATGTATTGGCATTGATCGGCGGCGTAGCGCTTTTCCTTTTCGGTATGAGCATTATGGGCGACGCGCTGGAAAAAAGCGCAGGTTCCAAACTTTCTTCGCTGCTTGATAAATTGTCCTCCAATCCGCTGAAAGGCTTTGTGCTCGGAGCGATTGTAACGGCAATCATTCAAAGCTCATCGGCAACTACCGTTATGCTGGTTGGCTTTGTAAACTCGGGTGTCATGACACTTGCAAATGCGATTCCCGTTATTATGGGCGCAAACGTCGGAACGACGATTACCGCATGGATTCTCAGCCTTTCGGGAATCGACGGAGAAAGTTTTCTGATGACTATGCTCAAGCCGACTTCGTTTACTCCCATTCTGGCAGTGATCGGTATCGTCTTTTATCTTTTTCTCAAGGATTCCAAAAAGAAAGATATCGGCTTAATCTTGCTCGGTTTTTCCGTTTTGATTTTTGGTATGGACTATATGACTGCCGCAGTCAAACCCCTTGCCGACGTTCCCGAGTTTCAGGAGATCATGCTCCTGTTCAGCAATCCGATTTTAGGTATGCTTGCAGGCGCACTTTTGACGGCGATCATTCAGAGTTCTACGGCTTCCGTCGGTATTCTGCAAGCGCTTTCCGCAACGGGAAGAGTTACGTTTGCAACAGCGTTTCCCATCATTCTCGGACAGAATATCGGTACTTGCGTGACGGCAATCATTTCTTCCGTCGGCGCGAATAAAAATGCAAAGCGCGTTTCCGTGGTGCATTTGTGCTTCAATATCATTGGCGCGGTTCTTGTGATGATCGTTTTTTATCTGCTTCACTTTATCATCGGCTTTGCATTCGTGGATTCTTTGGTTGATCATACCGTCATTGCTTTGGTTCATACTTGCTTTAACGTTTTCTGTACGTTTGCCTTGCTCCCGTTTTGCAAACAGTTTGAAAAATTGGCTTGTTTCCTCGTTAAGGATAAAAAAGACGGAGATGAGAAATTTGCGCTTCTTGACGAACGTCTTCTGGCAACACCGAGCATCGCCATTGAACGTTGCCGTCAGATTGCCGTTAATATGGCGGACATCTCTTTTCGCTCCGTGAAGAAGTCAATCACTTTGCTTGAGAATTACGATAAAAAGCTTTTTGAAGAAATTCAAAAGGAAGAAGATTCCGTGGATATTTATGAGGATGAAATCGGTTCGTATCTCATGAAGATTACGAATAAAGATCTTTCCGAAAAGGACAGCTCCGAGGTTACGAAGCTTTTCCATATGATCGGAAATCTGGAACGTCTTTCCGACCACGCGGTCAACGTTGCGGAATCCGCGCAGGAAATGCACGAAAAGAAATTGGAATTTTCCGAGGTTGCCAAAAAAGATCTTTCCGTTATGATTACCGCAGTCCATGAAATCATGGATAACGCTTTGATGGCGTTCGTTTATAATGACGTTCAGGTTGCCGTTCGCGTGGAACCGCTGGAAGAAGTGATCGACGATTTACAGGCTGCTTTGCGCGCGGGACATATCGAACGTCTGCGCAACGGCGAATGTACCATTGAACTCGGTTTTATTCTTTCCGACCTTCTGACCAATCTGGAACGTATCGCAGACCACTGCTCCAACGTTGCGGGTTGTGTCATTGAAATTGCCAATAATAGTCTTGGTATGCATAGCTATACCGAAGGACTTCGCAGAGGCAATGCAGTTTACGATCAATATTTCGAGGATTATTCCAAGAAATACCGCTTGAACACATAAGAATATCAAAAAAACCGACAGAGTTTGTCGGGTTTTTACATTGCTGAAAAACTTTTACGCTTGTTTGATGAAAAATGGTAAGATCAACGGGAATTTATGGGCATAACTCCTTGAAAAAGATAAACATTTTTAAAGCCTTCCCCAGCGGGTAGCGAAGCGGCGTGAGGGTGTTGAATGAAAGCCTGAATGGCTTTCAGATCCCGAGCGTGCCCGAGCCGCAGCGAGACAGGTGGCGCCGTAAGGCGATGGATGAGGTGTTTATAAAAAAGTTGTGCAAATTTCTGTCTATTTGCGAAAGAATCTTATCTTTTGCTATGAGATTCTATCGCTTCGTTTCACTAACGGACTGCCAAAGGCAGTCTGTGCGCTCCGGAATGACAGCAAAAGGGGAAGTTTTTCAACAGTCAGCGGCGACTCTCCGTTTCCTCTTTTTTCAGGAAGAAAAGACCGCAGAGAAGAATCGCGGGGAAAATAACGGCACAGAGAATACCTTTTTGCAGATCTCCGCCGAAAAGAGAAGCCGCAAATCCCGCAAGGGAAGGACCGGAAGAACAGCCAAGGTCACCCGAAAGCGCAAGAAGCGCAAACATGGTGGTACCGCCGAATTTGACGCTTTCCGTTGCAAGAGAAAACGTACCGGGCCAGAAAATACCAACGGAAAAACCGCAGAGAATACAGCCTGTCAGCGCAAGCATGGGATTGGAAGAAAGACCGATTAAGAGATAACTGAAGATGCAAAGGACGGAACAGAACATGGTTGCGTATTTCATTGGGATTTTTTCACTGAATTTTGCATAAAGTACACGGGCGATACCCATCGTAACGGCAAAACCGCAAGCGCCGAGCAAATCTCCCGTGGTTTTATCCACCTGTAATGCGCTTTCCGCGAATGAAGAAGCCCATTGCGCAACAGCAAGCTCGGAAGCACCCGCGCAAACCATCATCAGAAGCATGAGCCAGAATATTTTTTGAGAAAACAGTTTTTTGTAATTGGGTTTATCGTTTTCTTCTTCGCCAATCGGATAAAGCGGAACGAAAGAAAAGAAAAAGATATTAAAAAACGGAATCAAAGCGAACAGACAGGAAAGAATTTTCCAGTTTTCCGTACCGAAAAGAACGAAAAATCCCGTGCTGAGAAGTACTGTGGCAACCACGCCCCAGCAATAAAAGGAGTGAAGCAGGCTCATGATTCCCGCTTTGTTTTTGGAGGGACAGGATTCCACAATGGGGCTGACCAGGACTTCCAGCAGACCGCCGCCTACTGCATAAATCATCGTGGGGATCAGAAGTCCCGTGAAGCTGTCGATCAATTCGGGCAAAAACGTCATACTGCATAAACCCAATGCACAGAGAATATGTGCCAGCAGAATGGCTTTGCGGTATCCGATTTTTTGTACGTATCGGGAAGCGATCAGATCCGTCGTTAATTGCGTAACGAAATTAAAAGTAATTAAAAGTGTAATTTTTTCCAAAGGGATGTTGTAAGTTTCGCTGAACGTCAAAAAAAGAAGCGGCGCGAAATTTACAATGATCGCCTGAGAAATATAGCCGATAAAACACGCGGCAATGGTGTGTTTGTGATTGAGTTTTGTCATAATGAATAATGCCTTTCTGAAATGTTGCATATCTCTTATACCATAAAATGGATAAAAAGTCAAGCCTTTGCGGATTTTTATTCTAAGAACCAAAAGAAGATAAACGGGAATTTAGCGTATTTCCTCGAAAGGAAATACGCAGTGATATTTGCCTACGGCAAGTGATATTGTGCTTTCGCACAGTGATATTCTGAAAGAGTGATATTCGCTTGACGGCGAGTGAATATTTGAAGGGAGTACATATTTGGGGATGAACTTGTAAAAATAGCAGGAAATCTTGCTTAATTCGACCGTTTCAGGGAGAATTAAGCATACCTGCGTCTTGA
>SVRL01000069.1 GCA_015064845.1 Oscillospiraceae bacterium
ATCTGCGTCAACACGAACAACGTCGAGATTCTGAACTGTTACCTGTTCGTTACCGTACTGACCAGGCATTTTGTGATTTTTGAAGATACGAGCGGGGTCGATAGAACCCATGGAACCGGGCTGACGATGAACAGGGCCTACACCGTGCGTCATGCGGAGCTTGTGGTGATTCCATCTCTTGATTACGCCGGAGTAACCGTGACCCTTGGAAGTACCGGTTACGTCTACTCTGTCGCCTGCAACGAACGTGTCAGCGGTGATCACGTCACCAACGTTCATGCTTGCAGCGTTGTCAAGCTTGAATTCCTTGAGGTGTCTCTTGAGAGAAACGCCTGCTTTCTTGAAGTGACCCTTAGCAGCCTTGTTCAGCTTCTTTTCAGCAACGTCTTCAAAGCCGAGCTGAACGCTGTTGTAGCCGTCGGTTTCAACGGTCTTCTTCTGTGCAACAACGCAGGGGCCGGCTTCAATGATGGTTACCGGAATTACGTTGCCGTTTTCATCGAAAATCTGCGACATGCCGATTTTCTTTCCAATGATACCTTTTTTCATTTTCTATCTCCTTGTTAAGGTTATTGGTTGACCACCGCTTCCTGCGGGCGGGTCAACATGACCAACCGGATCATACGCGGAAGGTTCTATATTCATTCCGCCTATGCCTTGATCTTGAAACGTTCGCTTTAATTAAAAGGAAAGTGATTAAAGCTTGATTTCAATTTCAACGCCGGCCGGAAGTTCGAGAGCTGTGAGAGCGTCAATTGCTTTCTGAGACGGTTTGATAACGTCGATCAGTCTCTTGTGAGTTCTGTATTCGAACTGTTCGCGGCTGTCTTTATATTTATGAACAGCGCGGAGAATCGTGATGATTTCCTTTTCGGTGGGAAGCGGAATGGGACCGGAAACAGTTGCACCGTTTCTCTTTGCAGTCTCAACAATTTTTTCCGCAGCTGCGTCTACCAAAGTATGATCGTAGCTTTTCAATCTGATTCTGATTTTTTCACTAACTGCCACTTGACTTTGCCTCCTTAAATTTTTTGCTATCGGCGGCGACATCATACGCTCGCAAGCCGTATGAATTTCGCGGTTTTCAGCGAACACCACGCCGGGCGTTTCCTCTCACCCGGATGAAAAGCCGGTTTAACCGGCTCGTATTCGCATTTGTTTTGTTCGGATTGACGCCGCACGCGGCGCAATATCCCAAACGCTCACTATCGTTCGCCTTAAACCGGCGCCCGTTTCATCGGACATACTCTGCGAAAATTACCCGTTTCTTTACGGCAACCTCTCGCTTCATCGCACATCAAGCTTATATAGTATACACTATTTCAAACATTTTGTCAATAGGTTTTAAGAAATTTTTTGAAACTTTTTCACATTTTTTCAAAAAAATGATTTCTATTGTTCGTTATGCAAATTCAACGCTTTCCTTCCCTTTGTTTTTGTATAAAATTAACAAAAATAATTTTTTTATCAAAAACTGCTATCTTTTTTCAAAATATATGATATAATACATAGTGTCGGGAATATTGACCGATTTTCGCAAAAATGAAGGAACGGCGATCCTCCCTTCGAAATCTTATATAATATAAAGGAAAGAAAGCCATGACAAAAAACATTGAATTCAAAACTCAAGGAACCTGCGCTCGTCAGATCAACATCCAAATTACAGACGGTGTCATCGACTCCGTTCAGTTTGTCGGCGGTTGCAACGGCAACACCAAAGGTATCGCTCAGCTCGTTGCAGGCATGAAAGCAACCGATGTTATCGAACGTGTCAAAGGAACCAAATGCGGATTCAAAGCTACATCCTGCCCCGATCAGCTTGCAAAAGCTTTGGAAGCTGCTTTGGCAGAAGCCTGATTCAAAAACTCCATATTTTTGCGGCGAAAGCCGCCATGCTCCGGTAGCTCAGCTGGATAGAGCAACAGATTCCGATTCTGTAGGTCGCAGGTTCGAATCCTGTCCGGTGCGCCACACAAAAAAGAGTCTTTTGTCCACTGGATGAAAGGCTCTTTTTGAATTATGTATTTATATTTAATCAAGAAAGGCAACAGTCATGAGAAAAGAAATAGAAATAAACGGTTGCATCGAAATTCCTCCCGAAATGACAATGGATGCGTTTACCGATGCTTTTATAGAATGGGTAGAATCAAAAGGTTGGTTTTTCGGCGGAGGATTTCGGGAAATTGCAGACGGATATTATATTTTACCCGACGGTTCCAAAGGGAACTCCGTTTCAGACAAATATTGAAAATATAGTCATCGTGTTATCATATAATAATAAGGAGAAAAACGAATGGCAAAGAAAAAGAAACAAAAACCCCAAACACTGTCTTTATCAAAATTGGATAAAACAATTTATTATATTCTCATCGTAATTTCCTGTGCAGCAAGCATTTTCCTTGCCCCTATTGTAATCGCAAACTTTAAGGAATCCGTTTTTGAAGATCCACTCATATTGGCGCAAAACGGTTCCGCCATGGTCATTCTTCTTTTTGCAACCATGTTCATTGGATTGGGATTTGCAGTTTTCTTTGATTGGTTAAGAAGAAAAAGACAGCCTATTTTTGGAAAATCCGATGTAAATTACACCACTTATCCAAAGCCGCTCTACCCTATATTCAGCAAACATTTTTGGAGAAATATATTCCGCAACAAAAAGAAAACTTCAATATTCGGTTTATGTATTCTCTTTTTCATCCTTTTTATCTTCATCATTCCGCCCATAACTACATTTACACTCACTCCAAAAAACCTCCTGTATGACGATGGAAGCATCTCTGTCCATAACGCTCAAAACGAGCAGAAAGAACAATATAACCCGTCCGATGTCGAGGAAGTCAGATTTTATACACAGCTCTATCGAAGCCGACGCCGTCGCTTCAGCTCCTACAAATGGCGCTTCGAAATGAAGATATCCATGCGTGACGGAACAAGTTTTTTCTTCTTACGTGGCGATTTCCAAACCATGGAAGATATCTATCTTGCAAAAAAATGTTTTGACCCCAACGTCATTACCATCGAAGGCAAAGAAAATATCGAAGAAGTCATACGGGATATGAACCTTGATGATCAAGATGCCGAATGGCTTTACAAGATATTTGAAATTACACCTTCTGCTTAGCTAAAAAACTCTTCTGCTTATCCAAACAGAAGAGTTTTCATTTTATTATATTAAATTTCTTTCAACACTCTTGTGCCTGCGCCTTTTCCATTCTTCTCCAACTGATAAATCCGTAAATATCATTTAATAGGAACGCCGCAAAACAAACAACAACGGAAAGATACGAAATATCTTCCAAAGAAGCCAAAATCCATAAAACAATTAAAATCACATCATTTGACGCGTAAGCAAGCGAATAATAAGGACTTCTGCAAAACATCATGCTCGCCGCAAAAAAACTCGTCGCAACAGATATCGTGCTCGGAATCAAATTCGCCGTTTTCGTCCAAAGTAAAATATAATAGAAGATGAAAGTAACAATTGCCGTCAAAACCAGCGAAACAACCACTTCCTTCCGACCAACACGATGAACCTCAACCTGATTTTTTTGATACGGATGGCGAACCCACGAAACCAAAGCGGATGCGCACATCGGAAGCGACATTCCGAGATAGGTCATCATTTCACCATAGTATCGAAAACCAAAGGAAATCGCGCCGTAAAGCAAACAAAAGATAATCATTAAAACATGCCCCGCCGCATTACCTTTCGCCAAAAATATCAGCGAGGTTACACCGATCAAAGAAGCAACGAGCGCCAGGACACTTCCCTGCCCAAAAATCAGAAACGACGATACAATCAAAAATACCGATATACTCCAAATCATTTTTTCAGCAAGAGAAAAATAATTCCAAAATTCTTTTATTTTCATCATAACACCTCCAAGCTCATGGAATTATATCCTATCACATCTCTGCAAAAAATGCAAGACATCTTTTTCAATTTACCTTGTACGCTCTATATTTTTATGTTATAATCATAAATGACAACATCAACAAAGGAGAACTCCATGAAAAATAAAAAAGATGAAATCAAAGCACCCGGATATTCGATTTCGATCACTTCGTTCAGCTACACGTTCTTTTTTTATCTCGGACTTATAAACGGTGTCCTACTCATCTTTCCCCTGCTGTTTGAGAATATTTGGATGAGTATCATACCATCCTTTTTCCTTGCCATATTCATGGTTTTTCACGCTGCTTGTTATTTTCACTCCGTAGTCTTACGACCCAATGAAATCATTTTAAAAGATTCGGCAGCACGATTGGCAGAATTCCCGTTTCGGAATTAAAATCTTTTTGCGCCGTCGGTTGTGGCAGAGATAACGTCCTATGTCTCAGCCGATATTCCTTCGAGGAAATGGCTCGTATGAACGAAGCCAAGCTGTTACGGGGCGTATTCACCAAGCACGAAATGCCTTTTCGCAAACGCAAAGCGGATTGGCAGGATGATTTTGCAAGAGAATATCTGATCCGTTTGCGCAGAAAAATTTTCGGTGTATTCGGAAAGCAAAACACCATTATGATTGAAATGCATCCCGCTTTCCACCAAGTCATCCGCAACCTTTACCCCCATCTTCCATACAAAAATTTCACGGGAATCACTTCTCCGCACGTCTCCCGATTTACCGAAACACACGAAAACTACGCCACCTGCTTCAAACTACAAGCCAATCCGTATGTTTTTCGTATGGAGCCGGACGGTATCCACATCACAGAGAAAGAAAAGGAATTTTTCTTTCTCCCAGCCGATCAATTGAAAACAGCCGTACGAGTGGACTTTTTCACAGACGGAACCAAGAGACCTCCACACTCACCCGTAATTTTAATCACAAGTATGTCGGAAGAAGAGCTTGCTAACCAACCATCAGCAAATGGATACTCCCTTTTTCATCTGAATCAATCGGGAAATCAACCGCTTTCGGCAATGATGGCAGCCACCTATCTCACATTTTGTTGGAATAAAAACAAAAAAGATTACTGCGCAATCCCACATACCGCAAAAAATCTCGAAACGCTACGCACGCTTTATCCTCACGTTTCAATCAATGAGATTTCTGCCGAATGGCTATCCGATTCCTAAGAAAAACACACCGCTCTTTCAAACCATAAAATCTATATAATATAAAGGAAGATTTTATCATGTCTGAAACTACTCCTTTCCACACCATCGCTCATATACATTCCGACTTTACCGCAAAATTCGGAATTCCCCGTCAAAGCGGACTCGTAGAATCTGTTCACGCGACGATTGTTTTTGAGCCTGAATACCGAAATCCCGATGCCTTGCGCGGACTTGACGGATATTCACATCTCTGGCTGCTCTGGCAATTTTCCGAATGTGTCGGTAAACCGTGGACACCCACCGTACGCCCACCCAGACTCGGAGGTAACAAAAGAATGGGCGTATTCGCAACACGCTCGCCGTTTCGCCCGAATCCCATCGGTCTCTCCTCCGTTAAAATTCTGAAAATTGAACTTTCCACACCGCAAGGGCCTGTCATTCACGTTGCAGGCGCGGATATTTTGGACGGAACACCGATTTATGACATCAAGCCCTATCTTCCCTACACCGATTCCCATCCCAATGCCGTCGGCGGTTTCGGTTTCACTCCGGGAGAAGGTTCCGTCAAGGTCAATATTTCCGAGGACTTGTTACAAAAAATCCCCGAACACCTGCGCGAAAGCACGATTGCGCTTTTAAAAGAAGATCCTCGCCCCGGTTATCAGCACGATCCCGAAAGAATTTACCGTATGGCATACGCCGATTTCGAAATACATTTCACCGTGAACGACAACACCTTGAAAGTAACCGATATTATAAAATGAGGTAAGATCATGAGAAAGATTACAACAAACATACATGATGAAAAAGGAACACTCAACCGTTTTTTCTCCAATTGTATAGGAGCAGGCCGTGCCGCCGAAGTCATGCGCTATGCCCCCATGCAGCAATTGCAAAAAATCCAGAAAGAATGCCCTTTCCGTTATATTCGTTTTCACGGCATTTTTCATGAAGAAATGAATGTTGTTCACAGAGAAGAAGATGGAAGTCTCTCCTTTTGCTTCCAATACGTTGACATACTTTTCGACAGTCTTCTGGAAATCGGTATTCGTCCGCTTGTGGAACTCGGTCTTATGCCCGACATTCTGGCAGAGAAAAAAGAATACGTCTTCTGGTGGAAAATGAATATTTCCATGCCGAAAATCATGGAAGAATGGGAAATGTTAATCGATGCATTCATACGCCACATCACTTACCGATACGGCGAGGAAGAAATCAAAAAATGGTATTTTGAAGTCTGGAACGAACCGAATCACAAAAATTTCTTTTCGGAACACAAAAATATCAATGCTTATTTTACTCTTTACGAAAGTACCGCGCGTACCGTTAAAAATGTAAATCCCGATTATAAAGTCGGCGGCCCCGCAACGGCAGGCATGCAGTGGATCAAAGAACTTATCGAGTATTGCCGCACCTATAATGTTCCGCTCGATTTTATCACAAGCCATTCCTACGGAATCAAAGGAGATTTCGACCCCGATGGTAACGCCATCGTTTATCTTCCGAACGTGGACAAGGTTTCCAGCGAGATCCGCCATCACGGCGCACTCTGCAAAAAAGAAGGCCTTCCTCTTTTCATCACCGAATGGTCAAGTTCCTTTTCTCATACAGACCCCATCCACGACAACTATTTCAACGCGCCCTATATCCTCCGCGCCATCAAACGAAGCGAAGGCTTTGCCGATATTTTTTCTTATTGGACCTACACGGACATTTTTGAGGAAAACAGCCCTCCCACAAAACCGTTTCATGGCGGATTCGGTCTGATCAACACGCAATCCATACCCAAGCCTTCCTATTATATATATACGTTCCTGCACCGCCTCGGAAACACAGAGCTTGCAACGGAGGATGAAGACTGTTATATCTGTAAATCTGACAATGCCGTACAGATTTTGCTGTGGAACATCAAAAAACCCGAAACCAAAGAAGGAAACCGTAAATATTTTGCTCGTCCGCTCCCCGCGCAAGCCATCGACGACACGCAAATCGTTTTGAATGGATTTGAACCAAATCAGATTTACGGTATAACCGTTGAAACCATCGGCTATCAATCAGGCGATGCCTATACCGCATATCTCGAAGGAAACTTCACGGAGCTTCCCACAAGAAAGGAAACAGCAGCCCTGATCGAAGCCGCCAAACCGAAGAAAAAAATGTTCCAAGCAACCTCCGACAAAAACGGAATACTGACCTTCTCCATACCGCAAATGGAAAACAGTGTGGACTTGGTTATCATTGAAACAAATTAAACAACAATCCGTGCTCCGCCAAAAACCCGTTCTTCAAGCAAAGAACGGGTTTTTGATATTTAAGATGATATTTTATGTCCTACTCTCTTGACCACGAAAGCCAGAATCACGGCAAAATAACAAAGCACTATAATTTCCGCAACGAAATGATATATTCTTATCGACAAAAAATCCACCTGCGTGCGCAAAAAAAGCTCCACCCCGACTAAAATAACAAACGCACCAATTGCAAAACGATGAACCTTACAAATCATTTGGTCTTTTACAAGAGCAAAAATCAAAAGAACAAATCCCACAATATTCGCAAGACAAGAAACGTCTTCAATATAGGCACTCATCGTCGAAAGAATATGATTGATCATATATGCCTCCTGACTCAGAAGTTCAGGCATAAATACAAATGTCAGATGACCCATGATCCACCCAAGAAAAGCAGACAAAGTTTCGCTTAAAAGTATGGTTACGCAAGCAGATGAGATGAGCTTATTTTTACATACTCTTTGATATTCATATCCGAAATAGGTAAGGAAAATAAGAAGCGCAAATCGGATATATGGATCAATCGGGGTTAACAGAGAAGCAAAACGCAAGGCATTCAATTGCGAAATCGGTAGCAAATCAATCAAAATAACTCCCGTAGCATAAACAGCATACAAAAGGATCGTGATAGCCAAGGAGATCACAGTAGATCGGGATATGGAATTTTCGTTACGATAACTGCTTTTTTCGAGAAATGAATAGAGAAGATACAACAAAGCAACCTCTATAAAAATGCCAACATAATACGCAGTCATATCCAGAAAAATCCGAATAATGCGTTCGGATTCCGGCATTTTGAGCGCAACGATCCCCACAAGAGAAACAATGGATATGCAGAAGAACACCAATGCCCAAAGTCCGAATCTGCCAATATTCTTGAAAACACCTTTGTAATAGTGAGCACTATCCATAATGGAATAGTTAAAATAAATATCGTTTTTTCTGAAGCAATAAACAATGTAAATTCCCACAACGAAAAGCAGCCCATATAGAATCCCACCAAACTCTATATCGGAAAAATTAATAAATTTTTTCCCGATATACAAAGTGATCGGCTTGACAAATGCAAAAATTACCAAAACAAATTTCATCAAAATCGAAGCTGCCCGACTGTAAAAACCATTCTGCTCCGACAGCACTCGTTCATCCTTTTCATAGAGTTTTCCTTTTATAAAACCGGCAGCAAGCACAGCGAGACATCCGATCACAATGGAAATCTCCAAGCTGACAAACCAAAAATATTTGTTTTCGGGTGCATTTCGGATAATATTGGCAATATGTATACTTCCCAGCACAAAAGAAATAAGCAAAGAAATCAAAACGGCATTGCGTGATATCTTCCCTTTCACGTTTTCAATTCTTTCATCGTAAAACATAAGATCACCTCCAAAATAAATCGTTAAGCGTTACACCAAGCTCTTTACAAATACGGATACAAAGTTCAATTGTGGGATTATACGCTCCATTTTCGATCATATTGATCGTCTGACGTGAAACACCGATATTTTTTGCAAGCTCGGTTTGAGACAAATTCTTTTCCAACCGCGCCTGTTTCATTTTTTCGTTCATGGTTCCCTCCTGTCAACTATATTTGACAGATTTATTATATCATGAAGGATTTCATTTGTCAAGTATATTTGACATTTTTCTGAACACAATAAAAATTCTGCAAAAGATTCCGTCTGTAGAGAGAGTCTCCTCTTTTTGCTGTCATTCTGGAGCGAACCGATGGTAACATCGGAAGCGATAGAATCTCATCGCAAACCTCAACTAACTTTTAAGAAATCTTATCTTTTGCCAAGAGATTCTATCGGGCATAACAGAACTTCGCAGGCTTTCTGTGCGTTCACGCCGGAATGACGGTGCATGGCTTTGCTCTGTACGCTGACAAAAATTTGTAAAAAATCCGGAAGCTTGATGACATTGCCACTTCGGGGGAGCCGACGCGGAACGCGACGGAGTGAGCAAAATTCGTACCAAAGCCCTCTCCGTCTTGCCTTACGGCAATCCACCTCTCCCGAGGTGAGAGGCCTTAAATTCGTTTGCTTTACCCCCGTAAAATTCCGTTTATCGCACCATTTTTCTCAAAACCGCTCTAAAATAACGTGAATTCGATAGAAAATGGTAAGATAAACGGGAATTTATAAGCCTTCCCCAGCGGGGGAAGGTGCCTCCCGATTCTTGAATCGGAAGAGAGGCGGATGAGGTGTGGTGCAAAATATTTTGCA
>SVRL01000070.1 GCA_015064845.1 Oscillospiraceae bacterium
AACTTCACGGAACCGCCCGCACATTTTGATGAAGCAACTTTGATCAAATTCCTCAAAGAAAAGGGAATCGGACGTCCGAGTACCTACGCAACGACAATTTCCACCATTATCGACAGAGGATATATTGAGCGCGATAAAAAAATACTCCGTGTAACACCTCTCGGTGTGGCAACGGTTGATTTGATGAAAAAGAATTTCCCCGAAGTCGTTGATTATAAATTTACGGCGAATATGGAAAACGAATTGGATGCCATTGCACACGGAAACAATACGCTGGAAAAGGTTCTCGGAGATTTTTACGGCGGTTTTGAAAAAACGCTTGCGCGTGCGCAGGAGAAGATCGGTGAAAATAAGGTGGAGCTTCCCGTGGAAGAATCCGATATCATCTGTGATAAATGCGGCAGAAGAATGATCGTGAAAACGGGAAGATTCGGAAAATTTGCGGCTTGCCCCGGTTATCCCGAATGTAAGAATACCAAACCTCTCGATGCTTCCGGAAACGTGAAGAAAGAAAAGGAAGAACCCGAAAAAACGGATTTGAAATGCGAGCTTTGCGGCGGCGATATCGTGATCCGAAAGAGCCGTTACGGCAAATTCTATGCTTGCAGTAATTTCCCGAAATGCAAATATACCAAGCCCATCCGCGAAGAAATCGGTGTTTCCTGCCCGAAATGCGGAGCGCCCGTGGTCAAAGGTTTCGGAAAAAATCATTCCGTCTTTTTCAGTTGTTCGGAATATCCGAAATGCGATTTTTCCGTTTGGGATACGCCCACGGAGAAAATCTGCCCTACCTGCGGAGACAGATTGCTTGTAAAAAAAGGTAAAAATATTCTTTATTGCATGAATAAGGAGTGTTCCTATCAGGAAGAGCTTCCCGAGAATACGGAAACGAATTAACTTATAAAATAAAAAACGGCAGAAAAGCGTACTTCTCATAAGGAAGTTTGGATATTTCTTGTAGGGACCGGCGTTCTCGACGGTCCAAAAAAGCATAATTGCTATGTAGAAGACAAAGATAACCCCGACAGATTTTAATGTCTGTCGGGGTTGTTATTTGGAAACGTGATTCAATACATTCCATTAAGCTTTGTAAAGTTCATATTTTACATCATTTGGATCAGATTTGTCTGTAATTCTGCAATGATACATCTCTCCGGTGTCTTCGTTTTTGTATACTTGTATTGCTTTCCCATTTTGTATATCAGTATCGAAGAATTTCAAAGGCTTTCCGTCAATGAAAGGAAATGTAATTCCATAACCAAATCTGCGCCACATTCTTTTAGCGACAAATATCTCCTTGCAACGCTCATTACGCCATTTCGTTAAATCCTTGCCCTTTAATTCTTCGGGGGATTGTTCTATAACATTTTTAATGATGTACTTTTCGGTATTGGAATTAACAAATCTTGAATCAATGTTACATCTATGTACAAGATAATAATAATCCGATAAAAACCATTCGTGTCCTATGTGTGAAGCAAGTTCGGGATGGTTTATTTTTTGGGCAGAATCTTTATACAATTTGATTGGCTGTCCATAGAAAATTTTATCGTAAAATAAATCATTATAATGCTTTATCCCGTTAAGATATCCTGTTTCAAAAGGCTTAATATTTTCCTTATAAAATTCGTCTATCGTATTTTCAAAGTCTTCCTCATCTATTTCAAAGAAGTCCCAGTGGTAGCCGTCGGAAGTTTTATAATATAATTTGTTACAAGTATGTGTATCTATCAATAAATTATCTTTTATAATATTCTTTGTAATTTTGCTGATTTCGGGATGACATTCTTTTATGATAATACGTAGATATATTTCCGCCCCACCGTTGTACACGGTTTGTTCCAAGATAATAATAGAATCTTTCAACTCCAAATAAAAAAGTTTTGAGCCGTAATTTTCAAAATTGTATTTTGTCAAAGAAACTGTCAACAGGTTTCCTAATATTTTTTTATCCAAGAATTATACCTCCGCCAATAATAAGTGTTCTTATCCATTGCGCTGCTTTATCGCGCAAGTTTCGCCTTTGTATTACAAAGGCTTCGGGCAAAGCCCATACCCATAAGGTTGCGCGCATCCTAAGGCTCTCCCAAAGGGAGAGGCTTTTTGTTAGTCCCATTATATCACAAATCGGCAGAGAAAACAATGTCTCTGCCGAAATTTGTAAACATCCTTATGAGAACCAGCCTAAATTCTGCCGTTTTTGTTTTGAAATATATAGTTTAGAGTTTGAGCATATCTTCTTCGATGCCGAGCAACGGAAGGATGCGGAGCAACGTAATGCGGCGGCGCATGAAGGGACTGTACTTCAAAGCTTCCAGTGCGAATTCGGGGGAGAGATGCGCATCGGCAAGCTCGGTAACACAGCCTGCTTTGACCATCATATCGTAAAGCTCGTCTGCTTCGGGAAGATCATTTTTGATGGATTCCAAAATATCGCTCCAGCGAGCCTTGAGAACTTCCGGATCGATTTCATCTGTGGGATTGGGTACGTTATAACCTGTGATTTCGTTGTGGTTTTTGGGACTGTAATGCTCGAATACGTCTGCGAGATCGAGATCTTCCTTATGAGGGTTGATTGTTTGGTATTTCAGGAGACTCTTATAAATGCGAACGACGAGAAGCGTTGCAATACCGACCTTTTTGCCGTGAAAATCGGGCCATACACCGTTTTCAAGTTTATGAATCTCCCAGAAATGGGAAACAACGTGTTCGGAACCGGAAGCGGGACGGCTGGATCTTGCAAGCTGCATAGCGCAACCTGTCAGAATCAGAGAGTCCATGACTGCTTTTGCGGCATCGGGATCGCAAGCGGTAATCTTGTCGGTCATGGCAACAACGTCCGCAACAGCTTTTTTAACCAATGCAACGATATTTTCACAATAGTATTCGCCGATGGTGTAATTCGCAACTTTCCAGTCAACGATACCGACGTATTTCCCGAGAATATCGCCGAAGCCCGCTGCTTTCAATTCGGCAGGGGATGCTGCGAGAATGTCTGTATCGGCAATGACAACGGAAGGCTGACGACAGTTATAGGAGATTTTGAAATTGTTTTCGATCAGGGGTGCGGTATCGGAAGCAAAACCGTCCATAGAGGGTGCGGTTGCGAAAATGGCGAACGCTTTATTGGTCTGAGAAGCGGCGTAACGGCAAACGTCGTTAACGGAACCCGTACCGATGGAAAGGATGCCGTCGAAATCTTTCGCGGCTTCCATGATTTCTTTGGAGGTTGCGAGATATGCGTAACGCATATCGGGATAAACCTTGAGCTTGTATTCAAAACCGGAGAGGGAATCCAGAATACCCTCGGAAACACGGATGGCGTTTTCATCCGTTACGATATAAATCTTTTTTGGAAATCCGCTTTTTTCGAGGATTTCGCCGACCTTATGTACGAGACCTCTGTCTGCTTCGTAAACCTTAAGGTCAAAGGAGTGGTATCTGCCGCAGGGGCAGTTTTCGAAACTTTTGATAATTGCCTGAAGATCCATGATGAAAAATCCTTTCTGAAACAAAGACTATTTTATTTCAGTATATCATTTTTGGGGTGGCAGGTCAAGAATTTTCAAAAAAATAATATATTTTTTACAAAATCCCCTTTTCTTTGGTTGAAAAAAATGGTACAATAAAAACCGGATTGTCTTTGAGGACTTTTTCTGAATAATTGTTATAAAAAACGGAGATTTTTATGAAACGTGTGATTCCCAAGCTTTTATTGTTTTTTTGTTTGATTCCGTGGGGCGCTGCATTGCTTTTTACCGTCGTGGATTGTATTTTTAACATTATGTATCTGGATTGGCTGTGGATTCCCGATTGGTGTATGGTCATTTTCGATTTGCTTTCCTACTATTTGGTTGAATTGACTGCATTTGCGCTGTTTGGTATTTTTTCGGCATATATCTTTTTCGGAAAAACGCATAAGGCTGTTTTGCTGACGGTTCTTGCTTTCGCAGGTGCGGTTCTTTTCCCGTTTTCCCGCTATTTTATCTGCCATATACTTTTGACGGATACCATGTATGATACGGCAATGCTGTCGTATTTCAGCGATAACGTTCTTTTTGTGCAAACATTGCTGATGAATGCGCTTTTGCTTCTGATAGCAGTTCTTTTGACAAAATTGTTTTCCCGTATGCTTTACAAAAATCCTGCGGATGTATCGGAAAAAATGTTTTCGCTTCGCAATCCTTTGAATCTTGCCGCGTTGATTTTTTGTGCGGCGGCGGTTTTGTTGGCAAGCGTACTCTTTGTTTCCGTCGGAGAAATTTCTTTTGAAAGCATTCTTTCTCTGCTTGTGGAATATTTGATCAATGCCGTTCGTTTTGCGGTTATTGTTTTCACAGCGTTTCAAGCGAGAAAAGCGATCTCCGTGAACGGAGATCCGCAAAAATCTAAATGATATGTAAAAAGCACTTATGATACAGAAACTGCGTCATAAGTGCTCTTTTTCTTATCGAATCTCCCCGACGGTATCTTCCGATTCCCGTTCGCGGAAGAGAAGGGAAATACACCAGATGCCTGCAAGCGCAACGACGGTGTAAATGATGCGACTGAGAAGAGCATCCTGACCGCCGAAAATCCAGGCGACGATGTCAAAACGGAAAAGTCCAATGCTTCCCCAGTTCAGTGCGCCGACGATGGTTAAAATAAGAGCAAGTCTGTCGAGCATAAATTTTTATCCATCCTTTCCAATATGAGATGGTCGTATGACCGATGCTATTGTGCCCGTTTTCGGATTTTTTATTCGCGTATGGGTTTATAACGACAGATTTTTTGAAAAATTTAAAAAACGGGATTGCAAACGTAAAAAAAGCGTGATATAATACATAATTATAAACATCATTCAAAGGAATTAAATTGTATGAGATCAAGAAAAAGAAAAAACGGCGAAGCGCGCATGGAAGCATGCGGCGATTTGATTTTGCCGTTTGATAAAGAAAATATAACCCCCGTTTCTCTTTCGGAGCTTTTTCCCGGCAAGAAAAATTTTCGTATTGAAATCGGTTGCGGAAAAGGCGCGTTCATTTCGGGAATGGCGCAAAGAAATCCCGACGTAGGTTTCATTGCCGTTGAAAAAATCGGCGACGTTATGATTGTAGCGGCGGAGAAAATTAAAAACAGCGAAACGGAAAACGTCCGCTTTCTTTGTTGTGATGCCGTTCATCTGGAAAAGATTTTCGAACCGCACAGCTTTGATCGTATTTATCTGAATTTCAGCGATCCGTGGCCGAAAGCGCGCCATGCGAAACGCCGTCTGACCTATCGAGATATGCTGGAGCGTTTTAAAAATCTTTTGAGCGAAAAAGGAAAGATCGAATTCAAAACGGATAACAGAGATCTTTTTGATTTTTCTCTCATTGAATTTGAAGAATCCGGCTACGTTTTGGAGAACGTAACGTTTGATTTGCACGCAAGCGAGTGGGCAAAAGACAATATTGTAACGGAATATGAGGCTAATTTTTCAGCGAAAGGCTTCAAAATTAATCGCTTGGAAGCGTATTTGCCCGATAAATCGTAAAATTCTTGAAAAAAATTGCTTTTTTTAAAAGAAAAATCAAAAAACTATTGATTTTTTGAAATAGCTATGCTATAATGATTAATGCTGTATTAAGATGAACTCATAGGAATTCAAGTCCTATGTAAAAATAGTTCTAATTTTTCGAGGGAGGTGCAGAATATGGCAAAATGTATGTGCTGCGGTAAAGGTGTTACTTTCGGAAACAATGTTTCTCACTCCAACCGTAAAACAAGCAGAACCTGGAAAGCCAACATTAGAAAGGTTAGCGCCGTTGTTGACGGAACACACAAGACCGTAACGGTTTGCTCTCGTTGTCTCCGCTCCGGCAAGATCGAAAGAGCTTGATGATTGTTTTAGCTTGTAACAAGTGAAACCCTTTCCGTTTTCGGAAAGGGTTTTTGCGTTTTATATAAAGGATGTGTCGTGAAATATTTTTTGATTCATGCGAATTTGCCGGCGGACATCCGCCGAAGCCTTTCTGCTTTCGGCCAGCCCGTTGCGCTTCCGATTTTCGATCAATTACCGTATCCCGTGTGTGCTCATCCGGATATGCTGGTGGCAAAGATCGGGGACACGCTTCTCGTCCACGAGGAATACCGGGAGGGCAGGGCGCTTCTGGAGCGGCTGGGAATCCCGTTTTCCCTTTCCCGCGCGCCCGTCGGGATGCAATATCCCGAAGATATCCGATTGAATTGTCTGGCGACGGAGAATGCTTTTTTCTGCAATGAAAAATATATCTCCCGCGAGGCGCTGGCGCTTGCCGATCGGATGGGGCTCAAAAAGATTCACGTCTCGCAGGGATATGCGAAATGCTCCTGTGCTCATGCTAAAAATGCGATTGCGACGGCGGACCGCGGAATTGCCGCGGCGGCGTTGCGCGCAGGGGTAAAGGTTCTTCTCATGGAGCCGTCAAAGATCGGGATCGAGGTATATGACACAGGTTTTATCGGCGGAGCTTCCGTGCTTCTGGATGAAAATACGCTTGGCTTTTTTGGAGATATCGAGTCGTTTCCCGTATATCGCGCGCTTGCGGATTTTTTTGGGGAGCAGGATGTTCGTCTCGTTTCTCTCGGATCGCGATCCCTCTTTGATTACGGCGGCGCGATTGACGTGAGTCTTTGAGGGAGATGGAAAGAATATTTGGTTTCTTTCCTATATTTATATGAAAAACTTTGTTGGTTTTGCACGATTTTGTGGATTCTTGTAAGAAATGCCCTTCTTTTTTCAAATAACCCTTGATTTTTTGGATAGAATGTGCTAAACTAAACTCCATGGAAAATTAAGTTTTTCCTCATTCATTGAAAGGAATCGGAATTTTATGAGTATTGCAATTTTGGGTTACGGGGTCGTTGGCTCCGGCGCCTATGAAATTCTGACAAAAGCGGGCTATCGGGTCTCGCGTGTGCTTGACCTGCGCTCCTATCCCGAGCTGGGCGACAAGCTCACTCACGATATAGAGGATATTATCAACGATAAGGACATTACCGTCGTTGCGGAAGCGATCGGCGGAAACACCTTTTCCTACGATTTTGCCAGCCGTGCTCTGAAGGCGGGCAAGCACGTCGTCAGCTCCAATAAGCATTTGATCTGCTCCTATTATAAGGAGCTTCACGCCCTTGCAAAGGAGAACGGCGTCACGATCCGCTTCACGGCAAGCGCCGGAGGCGGTATTCCGTGGCTCTATAATCTCAAGCGCGGCCTGCTCTGCGACCGCATCTACAAGGTGATGGGCATCATGAACGGTACGACGAACTACATTCTGGATGCGATGATCCGTGATTCCCGCGATTTTGCGGACGTTCTGAAGGAGGCGCAGGCGCTCGGCTATGCGGAGGCCAATCCCTCTGCGGATATCGACGGTCTTGACGTCGCGCGTAAAACGGCGATCTCCTCCTCCATTGCATTCGATGCCGTCGTTTCCGAGGACGACGTTTTGGTGTTCAGCCTTCGCAATATCCAGAAGGGCGACATTGATTACATTGCGGCGAAGTGCGGAAAAACCGTCCGCTATCTCGGCTACGGTATGCGTACCGAGAACGGCATTGCCGCATTTGTTGAGCCTACGCTCCTCTCCGCGGATGCCCTGGAGTCCAATGTCTTTACGAACAATAATATGATCTCCCTTTTCGGCGATTACGTCGGCAGACTTTCCTTCTACGGACAGGGTGCCGGAAAATATCCGACCGGCAATGCGCTTGGACAGGATATTATCAATATTTTGCAGGGCGATACAGCCCTCATCGAGCCGAAAACTGATGCCGTTATGCACAACGAAGAAGCAAAGCGCGCGTATTTTATCCGGACGAGCTCCGAGACTGCATTGGATTTTGCCGTTTCCGAGGAAAGAGTCGGAAACGTCCGGTATATCTTTACGGATAAGATCGGTGTTTCCGTTATGCACGAGGCGGCCAAGACCATTCTCGCACAGGATGAAAAGAGCTTTTTCGCCGGCATCGAAGAGTAAAAACGCAATCATTCTAACCTCCTAAAATAAAGCAAGAAACTCCTCCTCGCGAGGGGTTTTTTGTTTTTCGGAGCAACACCAAAAATTATCCGTTGACGGCTTTGGCTTTTAGTGCTATAATATCATTGTGAAAAATCTTTCGGAAATGAATATACGGATTTCCGATACGGAAAGGAACCATTCAATGATGAAAAAAACACCCTTATTGCAAAGAAGAAGGAGCGGAATCCTGATGCCGATCTTCTCCCTGCCGTCTCCCTACGGAATCGGCACGATGGGCAAGGAGGCGTACGACTTCGTGGATTTTCTGGAAAAGGCGGGTCAATCCTATTGGCAGATCCTGCCGATCGGTCCGACGACGTTCGGAGATTCCCCCTATCAATCGTACTCCACCTTTGCGGGCAATCCCTATTTTATCGATCTCGATACGCTTTGTGAGCAGGGCTATCTGACCAAGGAGCTGTGCGAGGCGCAGGACTTTGGCGGTGATCCCGAGGATATTGATTATGCAAAGCTCTATGATGGCAGAATTCTACTCATGCGCAAGGCTTTGGAGGTTTTTCTCTCCGATATTCCCGCAGGCTTTGCTCCTTTTTGCAAAAAGCACGCCTTCTGGTTGGAGGATTACGCGCTTTTCATGGCTCTGAAGTACGAAAATAAGGGCGCATCCTTTGATCTTTGGGAGGATGATCTGCGCCTGCATAAAAAGGCTGCGCTCAAAAAGGCATCGGGTCGCCTGGAAAAGGAAATTCTTCTCTGGAAAATGCAGCAATATTTCTTTTTCGAGCAATGGACGGCCTTGAAAAAGTATGCGAACGGGAAGGGGATCTCCATTATCGGTGACCTGCCGATCTACGTTGCCTGCGACAGTGCCGACGTTTGGGCGTTCGCGGATCAGTTCCTTCTCGATGAAAGGAGCAAGCCGATCGAGGTTGCGGGCTGTCCTCCCGATGCGTTTACCGCAGACGGACAGCTTTGGGGAAATCCCCTCTACCGTTGGGATAAAATGCGGGAGAACGGCTATTCCTGGTGGTGCCGCCGCATGAAGTCCGCAGCTACTCTGTACGATGTGGTGCGTCTGGACCATTTCCGCGGATTTGAGGCGTATTATACGATTCCCGCAGGCAGGAAAAATGCGAGAAAGGGCAAATGGAAAAAGGGCCCCGGCATGGAGCTGTTTGAAACCTTCCGTAAGAAGATCGGCGACATTCCGATCATCGCGGAGGATCTCGGCTTTCTGACGCCGGCGGTGCACGAGATGCTTTCGGCTTCCGGCTACCCCGGTATGAAGGTCGCTCAGTTTGCCTTCGGCGATCCCTCGTACGAGAGCGAATATCTGCCTCATACGTATCCCAAAAATTGCGTGGCGTACGCCGGCACGCACGATAACGAAACCATCGTCGGCTGGCTGGCGGAGGCAGATGAGGTCACGAGAAAGCAGGCGACGGCGTATTTCCGTCTGACGGAGCAGGAGGGGCTTGCGTGGGGTGTGATC
>SVRL01000011.1 GCA_015064845.1 Oscillospiraceae bacterium
CTTAATAATGGATGTTAATTCTTTATCCAATCTTTTTTCAACGAGCGTAGGCAACGGAGCTCCATATAAAGATTCTGCACGCTCATAGCATATGCGACGAAGATCTTCTTCTGCACCTTCCATTTTTGGAGTAAAGGTTCCATCAGGAAAAGGTCTGATATCACCCTCAACCATATCAGCAATAAGATTTGTATTGGTTATGACAACCTCATGTGCTTTTTCTTTGCCGAGATAAGCAAATTCTTCAAGCATTTCTTCTGTGGTTCTCATATAAAGACCAATATCTCTATCTGCATCATCAAATTTCATTCCGGCAAGAAGAATTTTTCGATAAATTTCATCGGTTTTATCTAAAAAGTGCGCATCGCATGTAGCAACAACAGGTTTTCCAAGTTCTTCTCCGAGACGAATGATGGTCTGATTGATTTTTTTCAATTCATCATCTCCGGAAACGGTTTTATTCGCAATCATAAAACTGTTATTGGACAAAGGTTGTATTTCCAAATAATCGTAAAAATCAGCAATAGAAAGCAATTCATCCCAAGGTTTATTTTCAAGAACGGCCCGATAAAGTTCACCTGCTTCGCAGGCGGATCCCAGAATTAAACCTTCTCGGTGTGCTTCCAAAATCGTTTTTGGAATACGCGGACGTTTTTTGTAATATTTCAAATAACTGAAAGATATCAGTTTGTACAAATTTTTAAGTCCTTCCGGATTTTTCACAAGAATGATTAAATGATAAGGATTCAATTTCAAAGGATCCGTTCTGTCTGCCATAGCTGCCGACATTTCTGCAGGTGTTGATACGCCGTCGTCTTCTAATTTTTCAATCATGCGGTAAAAAATTTTCGAACACATTTCCGCATCATCTGAAGCTCTGTGATGATTGAAATTTCCAAGTCCGAAATAATCTGCAATAACATCCAATTTGTGTTTTTTTAAGTCAGGATTGACAAAACGAGACATAGAAACTGTATCAAGATAGGCATTATTGAAAATCAGATTATTATCCTGCGCTGCCTTTCTGATGAAACTAATATCAAAAGAGGCATTGTGAGCAACCAGCATACGATCTCCGATAAAGTCTAAAAACATTTGAATAGCTTCTTTTGTTTTAGGAGCTCCTTTTACCATTTCATCAGTAATACCGGTTAATTTTATAATTTCATCCGGAATTGACATTTCAGGATCTACAAAAGTATTGAAAACAGATAAAACTTCATCATTTTTTACCAAAACAGCACCAATTTCTGTAATTTTACAAGTAAGCGGAGATAAACCTGTTGTTTCAATGTCAAAAACGACAAATTCATCTTTGAATGTTGTTTTGCTGTCGCCATAAATAGCCTTTTCTTCATCATTAACAAAATAGGCTTCCATTCCATAAATGACTTTCATTCCGGTCTTCGCTGCAGCTTTCATCGCTTCTTGATAGCCTTGAACATTTCCGTGATCTGTAATTGCAATCGCTTTGTGTCCCCAGCGATGAGCGGTTTTTACCGCAAGATCAGGAGGAATGATCGCATCCATTTGCGACATATTTGTGTGCAAATGCAATTCCACACGTTTTTCAGTTGCGTAATCCATACGGTCAATCTTCTTGATTTGCATAATGGAAAAAGGAACAAGAATCAGTTCTCCATCCGATTCATCGAAACGTAATTCACCTTTCACAGCCACAATCATTCCATCAGACAATTCTTGATAAAGCGGAAGCTCTTCATCAGTCACAGCAAAACGCACCATAATAGTGGCTTCATAATCTGTAACACAAAATTCAACTTTGTATTTTCCCTTTGTTTTCCTCTCTGCGATTTCTTTTCCAAGTATCTCTCCGATGGCCACTATGGAGGAATGCGGTCTTGTCATATAGAAAATCGGAGACGGTGTAATTTCAAATGCTTCTCCGACGAGCGGAAGCGCACCTTCTATATCAAATACACTGTTGCCAATATGTAAATACCCCATATCATCTGTAGAAACAATCGAAGCTGTTGGATAAATGCTGGATTTCTTTTCAACCGTAACTACGGGTGCAGGATTTTCAATATTTTTAGGCTTTTCATTATTATTTTTAAAAACAGGTGTTTTCGTTTGAAATTTACGTAATTCTTCTTGCATCCATTGTGTTCGATGGGAAACGTATCCTTCAATTTGATGGAAATCAATCTCATATTTCAATCCAAATTCCTTAAAAATAATATCGGAAATTTTTTGACCGATATGATTGTATTCAATAAAATGAATTCCTCCGATTCCGTATGGGATACTGATCGTAATATGTAACCCATCAAAATCTGTTTTATATTCTTGTAAAAAGCTTTTGGAAATAATATTTGTACGATAAGCTTCATACATAATTTCCGGAAAATAATCTTCAGAAAAAAGTTCCTTTGGATATTTAGGAAACAATCGGACGGAACGCAATGCATATGCTTTTCCAATGTCTGCTTCTAATTTATAAAGTTTAGATTTTGGAATTAAGGAAAAATAAGAAAAATCCACCTCAAGTATACGAGCATTTTTGTCTGCTCTCATATTGCCAAAAAGCATGGCGGATTCTAAAAATTTTTTAGTTTCCATGTCCGGCAAATAACGTGAGAAAATTTGCATTAAATTTTTTGCCATTTTCAGATGATCCTTTCTGTTAAAGCACTTCCCTGCCCTGCTCACTTTAGATAAAAAACACAAAAAAACATAAAAAAATAGTATGTTTTTATAAAAACAAGCGCCTTTCGGAAAAAAGGGCGCAAAAAACCTTTTGTATTGCTGAATTTTTTTAAATTCAGCAATACAAAATAATAATAATTTTATTCAAAACAACCGACTTAAGAGCAATTGCTCAATTTAATGATTTCTGAAAGAAGTTCGTCGATCAATTGGTTTTCAGGTATACGTTTAATGATTTTTCCGTGAGAAAAGAGAATTCCTTCTCCCTTTCCTCCTGCAATTCCCAAATCTGCTTCTGCAGCTTCGCCCGGGCCATTAACGATACAACCCATAACCGCAACCGTAATTTTCCGATTGACTCTGATACCAATCAACCTTTTTTCGAGTTCTTCACATATATGAATCAAATCAATTTTTGTTCTGCCGCAAGTCGGACATGAAACAACATTGATGAATTTTTCTTCAGAGCAGCCACAAGCCCTTAGTATAGACCTGCCTGCTTCAATTTCTTTTACAGGAGAATCTGTCAACGAAACGCGGATAGTATCTCCGATCCCTTCACACAGAAGTGTGCCGATACCAATTGCGGATTTTAAGGATCCTGAATTCCCTCTGCCAGCTTCTGTAACACCAATATGGAGGGGATACTGGCACAAAGAAGCAACAAGACGGTTCGCCTCAATCATATTGCGAACATCACTAGATTTAATAGAGATCGCAATATCACCAAAATCAAATTTTTCAAGCAATCTGGCATGATACATTGCGCTCTCAGCTAATGCTTCCGGAGTGGGAGAGCCATATTTGGCAAGAATTGATTTTTCAAGAGAGCCACTATTGATACCAATGCGGATGGGAATATGACGTTCTTTGCATTTTTCGGCAACTGCTTTTACTTTTTCATCGGAACCGATGTTGCCGGGATTGATTCTGATTTTATCAATTCCAGCATCTGCGGCCGCCAAAGCAATTTTATAATTAAAATGAATATCTCCGACGAGCGGAATTTTCAAATCACTTTTTTTCAAGCGAGAAACCGTTTCGCATGATTCCAGATCAGGAAGCGTTAAGCGAACGATGTCACACCCTGCTTCTTCCAACTCTTTCATCTGACGATACGTGGATTCAAAATCATGCGAATCGGTATTGGTCATGGATTGGATTACAATGGGCGAATCGCCTCCGATCGGGATACCTCCCACATGAATCAGATTTGTTTTTCTTCTTTTGATCGAATAGTCCATGATTTGCTCCTTCTTATTTTATAATCAATGAAAAAACATCTTTAAATGTAATCATCAACATCAATAGCAAGAGCAATGCCATTCCCGCCAAATGAATGTAGCCTTCAATTTTTGCATTGATCGGCTTTCTTGTAATTCCTTCGATCACAAGAAAAACGAGACGTCCTCCATCCAAAGCAGGAAAAGGAAGCAAATTCATGCATCCGAGATTCATTGCCAATACAACAAATAACATGAAAAGATACGATCCGTTTTTTGTTTGAACCGCTTCTTCTGCTGCATCTGTAATGACAGTTGTGATTCCAACGGGACCGGACATCTGCTGAATACCTAAACGACCTGTGATCAGATCGTAAAGAGAATCGTATACCATCTTTACGGTATATACGGATTGGAAAAAAGTGGTTTTTAAGATATTTTTCACATTTTTTTCAGCCACATATACATCGAAATCTCTTTGTGCAAACGTGATATCCTGTTCAACGGTGGTTGGAAACGTAACGTCGGAAAGAACGACGTTTTCTCCATTGCGGCGGACGGTAATATCCACGGGTTCAACACCGTATCTTGAAATTTTATAGGCAAGATCATAAAGAATATATACTTTTTTTCCGTTGATTGCAACGATTTCATCTTTAGGAAGCAATCCGTCTTTTGTTTCCGTTTGCACGGAAGTCGCACCTTCCGGAAAGCTTTCAACAATCGTTGAACCAATATTCTTAGAAGAGGAAACGATTAACAACATGACAAGAAGACCGAGTATCAAATTGAATACAGACCCTGCCGCGGTAATAATGATTTTTTGCCAAACCTTTTTTTTGCGCAAAGAACCCTCATCATCAGATTCTTCGTCTTCGCCTGCCATACTGACGAAACCGCCAATCGGAAAAGCACGGAGAGAATAGGCCGTATCATATTTTTTTGATTTCCATGAAATCAATTTCGGTCCCATACCGATAGAAAATTCGTAAATTGTAACGTGAAAAAGACGAGCTGTCAAAAAATGTCCCAGTTCATGAATAAAAATCAAAGAACCGAACATCAAAATTGCTACTATAATATATAAAAGCAGCATATTGCTCCTCCTTTGGAGATTAAATTATTTTGTTTTTGACCAATTCTCTTGTTGCAAAATTGGCCTTTATAATATCGGAAAGTTCAAATTCAGAAGGATTCCGATAGTTTTCTACTGTTTCATATACCAAATCGAAAATATCTGTGAATGAGATTTTTCCATCCAAAAACAGAGAGACGGCTTCTTCATTGGCAGCGTTCATGACACAAGGAAGCAATCCGCCTGCTTGTGCTGTTTTTTCTGCAAGAGCAAGAAGCGGAAAGTTTTCTCTGTCCGGTTCAAAAAAAGTTAGTTTTCCAATTTTGAAAAAGTCCAGAGCTTCACACGGAGATTCCATTCTGTTTGGATATGTGATTGCATATTGAATCGGCAAACACATATCAGATACACCGAGTTGAGCAATCACAGCCTTGTCATTATATTCTACCATGGAATGAATTATGCTTTCCCGATGAATCAAAACTTCAATTTGTTCAGGAGATACATCGAAAAGATGCATAGCTTCTATCAATTCCAATCCCTTGTTCATGAGTGTCGCACTGTCAATAGTTATTTTCGCGCCCATTTTCCATGTTGGATGTCCAAGTGCATCGGAAACAGTAACATTTTTCAAATCTTCCATTTTTTTACCAAAAAACGGACCTCCCGAGCAGGTAAGCAAAATACGACGTACTGTCTTATTCTTGTTTCCTTCTAAACATTGGAAAATAGCACTGTGCTCACTGTCAACAGGAATAATTTCACAATTGTTTTTTGTAGCACTCTGCTTTACGAGGGTACCTGCGGCAACGATGGTTTCTTTGTTGGCAAGACCCAAGCGAGGAAACCTTTCAATCGCGGTCAACGTGGGCAAAAGACCGTCAAATCCACTGATGGCGTTGATACAAACGTCGGAATCTAAAAATTCCAACATTTCGCAAACACAGTTTTTTCCGCTGAGAATTTTAGTATCCGTATCCGATACGCGCATTTTTAAATCAGCTGCGGCATTTTCATCATTTACGGAAACAAATTTCGGCTTAAACTTGCGGATCTGTTCTTCGCCGAGTTTGATATTGGAGCCAAAAGCGATGGCATCTACGGCATAGTCCGCAAATTCAGTCACGCGCAGTGCTTGTGTTCCGATGGAACCGGTAGAGCCCAATACCGTAATGTGTTTTTTATCGTTCATGAAATAAACACCTCAAAATCAACTAAAGATCGGGAAAGAATTAGCTGTAAAGTAGGTAATAAAATAGATTGTAGGAGCAACAGCGATAATGGAATCAAATCGATCGAGAACACCTCCGTGTCCGGGGAAAATGAACCCAAAATCTTTGATTTCACGTTCTCTCTTGATATAAGATGCAACAAGGTCGCCAAACTGCGATACAACAGAAATAACAGCAGCAAGAATAACGATTGACACATAATTTACCTTTACTTCGTCAATGGATTGCATGATAAATCCGTAAAGAATAAAACCTGCAATACAGCCAAGAATACCTCCAAAAGCACCTTCAATCGTTTTCTTGGGACTAACTTTGGGAATCAGTTTATGTTTGCCAAACAAAACTCCAACAAAATATGCGCCCGTGTCGGTCATCCATGCACCAATGAATACCAAACCATAGAGATAAATGCCTGCAACTTGTCTGCGAAGTAAGGCAATACTCATGATGCCGAACATAATATAAAGTGTCCAAGCAATCAATTCAGCAGCCTGCAAAAATTTAATTTGTCCCATAGAAAGCATAGTAAAGCAGAATATCAGGAAAATATATGCAAATGTTGCAGCCAAAATCATAACTGTTATTTTTTCATAAGAAAAAATACTTTGAGGAATGAGGCTACTTTTGTTACTTATAAAATAATACGTAACGATAGAAGAAATAAATACTCCGTATACAAATGTGGTACCGGAAAGAAACCATTTTTTTCGAACGCCAATGCAACCTGTAATTTCAAACAGTGCAATCAAAGCAACAATTCCGCATGCAATCGGAAAAAGAGCAGTATCTGACCAAATCAAGCAAGGAATCAAGACACCGATTGCGGCAATGGCGGTAAGGACTCGTGTTTTCATTAATCAAACGCCTCCATATCTGCGATTTCTTTGATAATATGTATCAATCAAACGATCAACTTCTTCAGTTGTTAGATCCGGCCATAAAGTATCGCTAAAGAAAAGTTCGGAATATGCGGATTGCCAAAGAAGAAAATTGGAAAGACGTATTTCGCCTCCCGTTCGGATAATCATATCCGGCGGAGGGACGGCTCCGGAATAAATGGTATTAGTAATGTCAGATTCCGTCACAGAGGTTTTTCCGGAAGAAATCAGACGATTGACAGCATCCACAATTTCTCCTCTTCCTCCATAATTCATGGCGATGCAAAGCGTTTTCTTGCGGTTTTCCGTTAACTTTTCGACTCTACACATTTCGTCTTTCAATTTATCATCAAAAACATCGCGATTTCCGATAAAAAGGATTTTAACATCGCTTTTTCTGAAATCTTTTTCGGCTTCATGAATGTAGTCCCGAAAAAGCTTCATAATGGTTTCCACCTCATTTTTCGGACGTTTCCAATTTTCCGTCGAAAAAGCATAGACAGTTACGTATTCAACGCCTATATCTGCGCAATGCTGAACAATTTCTTTGAATTTTTTGGCACCGACAGAATGCCCGTATTCCCGCGGTTTCATTTGTTTTTTTGCCCATCTTCCGTTCCCGTCCATAATAAATGCAATATGTTTCGGAACGCAGTGAGTCTCTTTTTTCAGCATAATAAACTCCATTTATTATTAATAAAGCAACCGCCTTTTCAAGGCGGTTGACTTCAAAGTTTTTAAAATCAGATTTCCATGATTTCTTTTACCTTGGAAGAGGTAATTGCATCAACCTTTTTGATATAAGAATCCGTGAGATCCTGAACCTGTTTTTCGGAAGCCTTCTGTTCGTCCTCAGTCATCTGAGAGTTTTTCTTCATCTGTTTGCATTTGTCATTTGCATCACGGCGAACATTACGGATAGCAACCTTGATTTCCTCGCCCTTTGCTTCAACTTCTTTTTTCTTAGCTTTTCTGGTATCACCGGTCATAGGCGGAAATGCGAGGCGGATAGTTTTACCATCATTCTGAGGGTTAATGCCGAGATCGCTTTCGTGGATTGCCTTTTCAATGGAACGAAGCGTTGTAGAGTCCCAAGGAGTAATGGTCAGTGTTCTTGCATCGATAGCCTTTACTTCAGCCATCTGGGAAATCTGAGTGGGGCAACCGTAGTAGTCAACGGTAATTTTGTTCAAAACAACAGGAGTTGCTCTGCCGAGACGAATGGTTTCAAGATCCTTTTCGTATGCGGTAAGGGTTTTTTTCATTCTTTCTTCATATGTTTTAACGTCCAATTTCATTTTCTTGTTCCTCCTACAATGGTACCAATTTTTTCGCCGTTTACGGCTTTAATAATGTTTTCGGGATCATCAAGACCGAAAAGCAAGATCGGAATATGATTTTCCATGCTGAATGAAGTTGCGGTAAAATCAAGCACTCGCAAACCTTCTCTTAAAATGTCGATATATTCAATACTGTCGATTTTTGTAGCCGTCGGATCAAGCTTTGGATCCGCAGTATATACACCATCAACATTTTTTGCCAAAAGAACAATATCTGCGCAAATTTCGGCAGCTCTCAATACGGCAGCTGTATCCGTTGAGAAAAACGGACTTCCGATTCCGCAACCGAAGATCACAACTCTGCCTTTTTCAAGGTGCGAGATTGCTTTGTTGCGAATATAAGGTTCTGCGAATTGTTGCATTTCAATCGCCGTCATAACACGGGTTTTGAGACCGATTCTTTCAAAAGTATCCTGTAAAGCAAGACAATTGATGACAGTTGCAAGCATGCCCATATGATCTGCACGTGTACGATCCATATTGACACCTTGTCTGCCTCTCCAAATATTACCTGCTCCGACAACGATGCTGACCTGTGTTCCCATATCTACGCATTTTTTGATGGTGTAAGCGATTTCTTCCAAAAAATCATAGTTCAGGATTCCTTGTTCTCCGTTCGAAAGAGCTTCGCCCGAAAGTTTGACGAGTATTCTTTTATAATGTGGTTTTTTTTCTTCCATAACGTCCTCCTTCAGTTTGATGACTATACACTATATATGATACCTTAAAAAATTGATTTTGTAAATATGTTTTTGGAAAATTTTTAGATGTTTTTTGACTTTCTCAATTTCATTTTTCCAAAATTAAATTTTCAAGTTGCTCTACGGAATCGGCAAACGCAAGAGCACCGCTTCGGGAAAGAAAATCTTTGTCCCGAAAGCCCCAAGTCACGCTGATAATATCAATACCGGAATTGTATGCCGTTTCAATATCCACATCGGAATCACCGATATAAACGGTTTCTTTTGGCGTGGCAGTCATTTGGCTGAGTACGGACAGAACGCTATCCGGGGCTGGTTTTCGACGAATACCTTCTCGCTCACCGATTGCAAGAGAAACCCAGTTTCCGAAATATTTTTCACAAAGTTTTTTGACAGCAAAATCTGCTTTGTTGGAAACAACAGCGACCTGAATGCCGCATTCCTTCAAATGAACTAAAAGTTCATAAATGCCCGGATATGGTGAAGTGCAGTCTTCGCAATGTTTTTCATAGTGAGATTTGAATATCTGAAGAGTTTCTTGAACATCTTCTTTTTCGGTGTTCTCAGGAACCGCTCTTTCGATCAATTTACCAATCCCGTTTCCCACGAACGTTCGCACTTCGGAAATTGTTCTTTCCGGATAGTTCATTGTACGCAAAGCAAAATTCACGCTGTTTGTGAGATCTTGTAACGTATCCAAAAGCGTTCCATCCAAATCAAATATAACAGTTTTATATTTCATAATTTATATTTCCCATTTTCCTGAAGAAATTTTTGGATTTTTGAAAATCATTTCAGGGCTTTTGACAATGATTTTCGTATAATCGGGAATGGATTTTGTAATAAAAGCGTTACCGCCAATGATTACACCGTTTCCGATTATGGTTTCGCCTCCCAAGACAGTGGAGTTGGCATAGATTGTAACATGATTACCAATGGTAGGATGCCTTTTTATACCGGATAATTCCTGACCGCTTCTTGTGGAGAGCGCACCGAGAGTTACACCTTGATACAGCTTAACGTAGTTACCGATTACGGTCGTTTCTCCGATAACAACACCTGTTCCGTGGTCAATAAAAAAATATTCTCCGATGGTTGCTCCGGAATTAATATCAATTCCTGTTTTTCCATGCGCATATTCCGTCATGATACGCGGAATCAAAGGAATATTTTCAACATAAAGAATATGGGCAATGCGATATACGAAGATGGCGAGCAAGCCCGGATAGGATACGATGATTTCAGCTCTGCTTTTGGCTGCAGGATCACCGTTAAATCCTGCTTCCACATCATTCATCAGAAGCCGTCGAATTTCAGGAAGTTCCGAGATTAGTTTTATACAAACTTCCTCAGCGCGGCGCTCTGTATTTCAAAAGGTATATTTGAAGAAGGGAGACGAAGAGCAATTTCAATCTGCGGTTTTAATTTTCTATAGATTTCCGTCAATAAATAGCCTTCATAATATTCCGCTGAAGAATCTGTAAGAACTTCTCCGTCAAAATAACCGGGGAAAATTGCTTTTTTTATATCTGTCAAAACATGAATAATCACTTCTCTGTTCGGGAGTGTACATGATTCGGAGCACGGGGCGTTTTCTTCGGCAAATCTGTTTACGGCAAGCGTGCTTGCGGAACTTTTAATCATTTCATCTATATTCATCGAAAAACTCCTTTCATATGTTTGCTGTTATTTATATCATATCACAAACGGAAAAAAATGTCCATTGTTTTTCTTGAAATAATCGAAAAAGAAAAACGCGAGAAAGCCAAAAGTTTCTCACGCTTTTCCTAAATAAAATCATTGATCTTTCGAGTCTTTTCGTTTTTCTTGCTTTTTGCGCTTGGAGCGGTTTGTTGCAATGACAATTGTAACGGCAATGGCAGCAATGACAGCAACGAAGGGAAATACCCATACGAATACAATAAGAATCGTTCCAAGAACATCAGTAAAATTTTTCATGGAATCGACAACGGCTTCGCCGAATTTCTGCCAATAAGTTTTTTCAGAGGTTTGATATTCGGCAACCTCTTTCAAAGAGATATAAACATAAGAATAATTTGCAGATTTATCCATGTTTTGCAATTTGTAATTCAGTTCATTGATTTTTGCACGAATCTCTGATAATTTATCATCCAAAGCAATCATATCGTATAAATTATCTGCTTTTTCCAACATTTCAATCAAATTCTTTTCCTGAATAACAAGACTGTCAATCTGTGCTTGGATTCCGTAATAACTGTCCGTGATATCTTCTGTTGTCAAATTGGAAGTAATGACGTTACAGTGCTCCGAAATCAAAGCAACGTAACTATCTACAGATTGAGATGGAACACGGATGGTGTAACGGGCGGATTGAGAAGATGCCGCGTTATTTGACATGCTGGAAAAAGAAGAACTTGCAATATAACCGCCCAGTTTTTCTGCTTCGGAAGCGATAAAGGTGCTATCTTCCTTGAATTGCTTTGTTTCAAGAGAGAGATTGTAAGTTTTGATGATTTTGCGTAGCTCCTCCGTTTCGTCTTTGACGACACTATCTTTCTCATCTTCTCCCGAATAGGAAAAGTCCGGATCGAGTATATCCGTCGGAGCTTTTTCAGAGGTGTTTCCCATCATCGCATCCCTATTATCACATGAGGTAAACAGTATGAGTGACAGACAAAGGATCATAAATATCGCAATCATCTTTTTCATATAAAATAACCATCCTTTCTGAAAAACAGATTTAATTATTTTCGTTTGAGAATTCTTTCTCCAAGCTGTTCGCCTTATTTTAGGCAAAGCTTTGTAAAACAAACCCACATTGATAAAATTAAAATTTACACAAGCAGTGTTCTTTCCAAAAACTTTGCAACACCGTCTTGGTCGTTGCTCTCGGTAATGTGATCTGCAACAACTTTCACTTCGTCAATAGCATTAGAAACTGCAACAGCGGTCCCGGCGGATTTCAGCATTCCCAAATCATTTATATCATCTCCGAATGCAACAACATCGCTCGGATCAATGCCGATATATTCTACGAGCATTTTCAATGCGGTCTCTTTGTCAGAGTTACCGGCGGCATACCGACGCCATTTCTCTCCTGTAAAATTCAGCAGACTGCAATTTGAACAAGCCGTTACAATCGCTTCTGCCCATACATCTCCATTTATCGGACATATCAATCGGTAATGGATAATCTTTAAGAACTTGATGTAGTCTGCCAAGCATTTTTCCAACTCGAGGAAGTAATTCGAGAGGTAAATCATCATAGTCATACGTTTCCCCTTTGATGTATTCCTCTAAGCATATAATATGGTTTTGATAGTCAATTACAAACTCATTGTTAAGGGTTTTGTAAAATCTTGTAGTAGGAATACCTGCAGCAGAAAGATATTCCAAAAGCTTTGCTTCCCGAACCACCGCATTCCCCGAAAAAGAACTTTGAAATTCTTTCAGAAAGTAATATTGATTGCCGTCATATACCTGAAAACAGTTGGCGGTTCCAAGTTTCAACTTGTTCACAGATATGGGAGATAAGCCATAATTTCCGGACAGTAAATCCGAAACGATTTTCTCATTCAAAACAGTTTTCTCAAGTGCCATAGTTGCTCCCGGTTTAGAAGTATAAATTTAACACATAATAATGAAATCAATCATGTGTTGTTGCAAAAAGTGTCCGAAAACACTATGATTTCCGGACGCTTTTAGACAGTTGGCATTTAATAATATAGTCGAATTTTATACGGAAAGGTTGCGAAAAAACAGAATTTATTTTTTGTATTTCGCAAGAGAGGCTTCTACAGAAGCAAGTTTGTCGGCGTAACCAACCTTTTTGTTCTTCTCACCTTCAATAACGGCAGTAGGTGCTTTAGCAACGAATCCTTTGTTGGCAAGTTTTTTGTCGATACGTTCAATTTCAGAAAGAAGTTTTTTCTTTTCTGCTTCCAAACGGGTAATTTCTTTTTCGAAATCAATGATTTCAGCCAAAGGAATATAGATGATTGCTTTATCGGAAATAATTTGAACACAACTATCATCATGGAACTTATCATGATATTCAACGGAAGCTGCACCTGCAAGTTTTTCAAAGAATGCCGAAACAGCGGGACTGAAAGTTTCTTTATCCGAAGAAACAATAATAACTTTCGCTTTCTTGGAAGGAGGAACGTTCATTTCGGCACGGCGGTTACGAATTTGTCGGATTGCCGTAATCAAGAGTTCCATCGAGGTTTCTTCTTTTTCAAAAATCAATGCTTCATTACGAACGGGATACGGCGCAATCACGATGCTTTCTCCGTCATGGGGCAATGCCTGCCAGATGGTTTCAGTAATGAAAGGCATAAAGGGATGCAAAAGCTCCATTGCGCCTCTGAGAACGTAAGAGAGAACACGGCAAGCGTTTTCATAATCCGCACCTTCTTTGCTGAAAAGGCGGGGCTTGATGACTTCGATATACCAGTCGCAAAGCACATTCCAAAGGAAATCATAAATTTTCGAGAGCGCAACGCCGAGTTCGTATTTGTCTAGATTTTCAGCAACTTCGGAAGCGAGCTTATTGAATTTGGAAATGATCCATTTATCTTCCAAACGAAGATCATCTTGTGTGGGAAGCGCAGTATCTTCGAGCTCTGCAGGAATATTCATAAGAGCAAAACGAGATGCATTCCAAATCTTATTGGTAAAGTTTCTTGCCGCTTCAATCTTCTCGGGAGAGAAACGCATATCGTTACCGGGCGAGTTACCCGTCAAAAGCGCGAAGCGAAGCGCATCTGCACCGCAAGTATCAATAATTTCAAGAGGGTCAATACCGTTACCAAGCGATTTGGACATTTTTCTGCCTTCTGCGTCGCGCACAAGTCCGTGAATGAAAACGTTGGAGAAAGGCTTTTCCTTCATGTTTTCCATACCCATTGTAATCATACGGGAAACCCAGAACGAAATAATATCGTATCCTGTAACAAGTGTGGCAGTGGGATAGAAGAAATCAAGATCATCCGTTTTTTCAGGCCATCCAAGTGTTGAGAAAGGCCAGAGCGCAGACGAAAACCATGTATCAAGAACGTCTTCTTCCTGGTGAACGTGAGTACTTCCGCATTTCGGGCAAACAGTAAGATCGGTTTCAGAAACACTGATTTCGCCGCAATCATCGCAGTAGAAGGCAGGAATGCGGTGTCCCCACCAAAGCTGACGGGAAATACACCAGTCGCGGATGCCGTACATCCAGTTAAGATAAAGCTTGGAGAATCGATCGGGAATAAAACGAATGTCTCCCTCTTCCACAACACGAATTGCTTCTTTTACAAGGGGTTCCATCTTTACGTACCATTGACGGGAAGCGAGAGGTTCAAGCGCGGTGCCGCAACGGTGGCAATGACCGACGTTGTGTTTGCAGGTTTCAATCTTAACGAGATAACCGCCTGCGTCCAAATCAGCAACGATGGCTTTTCTTGCTTCGTATCTGTCCATTCCGTCATATTTATATCCGCCGCAAACCTTTGCATGTTCATCAATAACGGTAATCATTTCAAGATCATGGCGTTTACCTACTTCAAAGTCATTTGGATCGTGGCAAGGTGTGATTTTTACGCAACCGGTACCGAAATCTTTTTCAACATATTCATCCGCAACAACAGGAATTTCTCTGCCGACGAGCGGAAGAATAAGAGTTTTACCAACGAGATGCGCGTATCTTTCATCATCGGGATGAACTGCAACCGCAGTATCTCCGAGCATGGTTTCGGGACGGGTGGTAGCAACGATCACATATTCATCGCTATCTTTTACGGGGTAACGAAGATGCCAGAAAGAGCCGTCTTTCTCTTTATATTCCACTTCTGCATCGGAAAGCGCAGTTGCGCATTTCGGACAGAAATTGCTGATGCGGAAACCGCGATAGATAAGACCCTTGTTATAGAGGTCAACAAAGTTTTTACGAACCGCTTTAGAAAGGGTTTCGTCCATGGTAAAGTGTTCACGGGTCCAGTCGCAAGAAGAACCGAGTGCTTTGAGCTGTTCAATAATACGGTGTCCGTATTTGTGCTTCCAATCCCAAACCATTTCTGTAAATTTTTCACGTCCCAGATCGTAGCGAGAAAGGCCCTGCTCTTTGCGCAGATTTTCTTCTACTTTGATCTGTGTCGCAATACCTGCATGGTCAGTCCCGGGAACCCAAAGCGTGCAATAGCCGCTCATACGTTTGAAACGAATGATGGTGTCTTGCAAAGTTTCATCCAAGGCATGTCCCATATGAAGCTGTCCCGTTACGTTCGGAGGCGGAATCACGATGGTAAAAGGTTTTTTGCTTTTGTCAATTTCAGGAGTGAAATAACCTGCATCACACCATTTTTGGTAGAGCGGTTTTTCAATTTCACTCGGATTATATGATTTGTCGAGTTCTTTTCTCATATTTTAATCTTCCTTTACAGTTATTTAGAAAATTTTAATAAAATCAGTATAGCACAGTTGTTCAAAGAATGCAAGATTTTTTGTGAATTTTTATGAAACAGGAGCACAACTTTTTAATTTTGCAGATGAGAAACATGCATAGATTCACAACCGGAATCCCTCGGAATCGAAAATGCGATTGCATCCGGAACGATTTCCACGACAACTTTGTTGCTCTTGGAAACTTCTCCATCGCCGCATATGTCAATGGTATTTTCAGATTCGATAACGATCTTTTTACATTTTTGGTAACGAACAAATGGATACTTGCTGTTGCCATTCTCATCCACGTGCTGTCCGGATTTATATTTTGGAATGACTCGAAGAAAATCCAAACGAGAAACACGATCTACCAGGCAAAGATCCATATAACCGTCATCGAGTTCAGCGAGAGGAGCGGCCTTGAATCCGCCTCCGTAATAGAGAGCGTTTGCCATGGCGCAAAGCATGAAATCATTCTCAATACATTCATTATCGTCAATGGTAACCTTAAATCTTTTTCCGAGAGGTTTTGTGAATACCGCGGCAATACCCATAATATAAGCCAGTTTGGATGGAACAAAAGATTTGCGCTTGATCTCTGCAACCTTCACAACGACGTCGCAATCAAAACCGACGTTGATGATGTTCAAGCTATAACGGTCGTTATATTTCAAAAGATCGATTTTTTCGGCGATGCCGAGCACTTGCTTTTGAATCGCAGAGAAATATTCGGGGTGACGGAAAGTTTTGACGAAATCGTTGCCTGTACCCGCAGGAATGACTGCAATTTCCGCATTTTCATGACCGACTGCACCGTTCAGAACTTCAGACAAAGTACCGTCTCCGCCGCAAGCGTAAAAACGGAACTTTTCATTTGGATTTTGTTTGCATTTTTCGGATACGTATACTGTGGCATCGCCGACGGACTGCGTGTGATAGATGTCATATTCCACATGCAAATCTTCACAAGCGTATGTGATAGAGGCAAGGAGCGAGGGAATGTTCTTTCCTTTGCCTGCTGCCGGATTGACAACGAAGATGTGTTTCATAAATTTCATATTCCTTTCCGCAAATCAAGTTCTTGCTCTCAAATATTAAAATCAATACAATTTATTTTATTATAACAATTTTTGCAACCCATGTCAATATAACTGTGTAAACAATTTTATGAATGAAAGCAAGAATCAAATTCCATTCAAAAAACAAGTGCATTCCCCAAAAATGCACAAAAAGCAGACCTCTTTTCTATTTATTTTTACTTCTCCCCTTGACAAAAAAATTTTTTATGGTATAATGAAAGCATAAGTCAAAACAAAACACATTGTTCTAACAGGAGAAATATCGTGGATAGCGGAGAAGACGACGATAATTGTCGAAGTACATACATCGTTTTGAAAAAATTCAGATTATAGAGATGGATATAGGCATACTTTGCTCATTTTAACGAAAAGAGCGGTATGCTTTTTTGCGTTGCTGAAATTATTAGCAACCACCATAGAAACTTTGTGTTTTGTCAATCAAATCATTATTTAAATTATCAAGGAGCCCAATATGTCTACCGAACTAATTATTATGCTGATCTGTCTCGCTTTTTCAGCATTCTTTTCCGGAACGGAAACCGCTTTTACCTCTTTTAACCGAACAAAAATGAAAAATCTTGCCGCAGACGGGAATCGAAAAGCCGTGCTTGCGCTTGATCTTGCTGATAACTATGATAAAATGCTGACGACACTTCTCGTCGGCAATAACGTTGTAAATATTCTTCTTTCTTCCATGGCAACCGTATTTTTCATGAATCTTTTGATGAATGGACCTGCAAAAGACTATTATACAACGATTTCAACCGCGGTTATTACGATTGTGGTTTTGATTTTCGGTGAAATTTCTCCTAAAAGTCTTGCAAAAGAACATGCTGAAGGCTATGCCATGGCAGTTGCTCGATTCATTAAACTCTTGATGGTTATCCTAACTCCTGTAAACTGGGTGTTCTCTCTTTGGAAAAAGCTTCTTTCTAAAGTATTCAAAGCAAAAAATATCGATACTGTTACCGAAGGCGAAGTCCTGACTCTTGTTGACGAAGCGCATGAGGACGGAAGCATTGACGAATACGGAAAAGAAATTATTGAAAATATTTTCGATTTTGACGATATTTCGGCAGGTGAAATTGCAACACACAGAACAGATCTTACCGTTCTTTTCTCGGAAGATCCGATTGAAGAATGGGATAAAATCATCGTTAACAGCCGTTTTTCCCGTTATCCCATCTGCGGAGAGAATATCGATGATATTATCGGCGTTTTGGATGCACGAGCATATCTCAGATTGGAAGACAAAACAAAAGACAATGTAATGGAATCTGCTGTTATTCCTGCATACTTTGTTCCTGAAACCGTAAAAGCAGATATTTTGTTCCAAAACATGAGAACAAACAAAGAAGCCATCGCTATTGTGTTGGATGAATACGGCGGTGTTTGCGGTATCGTTACCATGACAGATTTGATTGAATGTCTGATCGGTGAAATTGATACCGAGGAAGAAGCAGAAGAAGAGACCACATCTTTGATTGAAAAAGTGTCGGATGTTGAAAATGCATGGATTATTTTCGGTAGCGCTTTGATTGCCGATGTGGAAGAAACTCTTGAAATCAAACTCGAAGATTGCGATGCCGAAACATTCAGTGGCTATGTTCTCGGTCTTTACGGTTCCATTCCGGAAGACGGTTCCACATTTGAAATATCCACAGATCTTTTCGATATTGATATTCGTGAAATCAAAGAACACAAAATCGAAAGTACGTACGTTATTTTGAAACAGATGAAAAACGAAGAAGCAGAAGAAGAAAACGTTTCCGCTTCCTCCACTTAATCAATTCGGAGAATATTTATGTATGAAAAAGAAATAAAAACACTTTTGGAATCCAACGGCGCTTCTGCCGTTGGATTTTCCGAAATCGGAGACCGCGCATTGCCCGATTTTCCGAACCTGAGATATGCAGTTACGATTATCCGCAAACTTTCCGATACAGTCGTGGAAACCATTGACGGGAAACCTACCATCATGTATTTCCATCATTATCGTACAACCAACACAAAATTGGATCTCTTGGCACTCGATGCCGTTGATTTTATTGAATCGCAAGGTTATTCTGCATTGCCGATTGCCGCTTCCCAAAGCACGAATACGGATAAGGAGGCATATCGAGGCGTTTTCTCTCATAAAACAGCCGCTGTTTTGGCAGGGCTTGGTTTTATCGGAAAAAATGCACTTCTCATTACTCCCCAATACGGTTCAAAAGTACGCTTGGCAACGGTACTTACCGATATGCCTTTGACTGCACAACATCCCATCATTACGAAAGGTTGCGGTTCTTGCGAAATTTGCAAGCTTGCTTGTCCCGCCAAAGCAATTTCAGGAAATAATTATACTTACGGTAAACCAAGAGATACTATTTTTGATGCGCGCCGTTGCTCCGAACACATGAAAACTTATAAAGATATCGGACGCGGAGCCGTATGTGGCATCTGCATGCGAGTATGTCCTTACAATCAACGGAAAAAAGGAGGAAAAAATTTTGATTAAACTATTGAAGCACATGAAAGGTTATCGCGCTGCCGCGATTTCAGCGCCATTTTTCAAAGTGTTGGAAGCCCTCTTCGAATTGATGATTCCGCTCGTCGTTGCCTCTATTATTGACGTCGGTATCAAAAATTCGGATCGACCTTATGTTTTCAAAATGTGTGGGCTTATGATCCTTCTTGGTCTTATCGGCTTCACTTGCACACTGTTTGCCCAATATTTTGCCGCTCGTGCCGCAGTCGGCTTTTCTGCAAATATCAGAAGCGCCGTTTTTAAACATGCACAAAAGCTTTCCTTCGCTGAGATTGACCGTCTCGGTACATCCACAATGATTACAAGAATCACAAATGACGTAACGCAGGTTCAGTCCGGTGTGAATCTTACCTTGCGCCTCTTCTCCCGCTCTCCGGTCATCGTTTTCGGCTCCATGATTATGGCTTTTACACTTGATGTAAAATCCGCTTTTATTTTTGTGGTTGCAATTCCGATTCTTTGTATTATCGTTTTCGGAATTATGTTGGGATCGATTCCACTCTATAAGAAGGTACAGGCAAATCTTGACCGCGTACTTGGTATTACCAGAGAAAATCTTGCAGGTACCCGAGTTATTCGCGCATTTGCAAACGAAGAAACTGAAATCAAAAATTTTGACCGTACAAATGCAGCACTGAACGCAGCACAGAAGTTTGCCGGAAAATTTTCTGCATTGATGAATCCCGTTACCTGCCTTGTTGTGAATCTTGCGATTGTTGCTTTGATTTATACAGGTGCCATCCGTGTGGAAACAGGTATTTTGACACAAGGTATCGTCATCGCTCTCTACAACTATATGTCCCAAATCCTTGTTGAACTTGTCAAACTTGCAAATTTGATCATTACTATGACAAAAGCAACAGCTTGTGCCGGACGTATCGAACAGATTCTGGAAGAAGGCGGAAAAGTTCCAATAAAAGCAAATTCTTCTGAAAAGAAAAATAATTTCGCAGTTTCCTTCTCCGATGTCAGCTTCACTTACGACAATGCTTCGGATGAGTCTCTCTCCAATATTAACTTCTCCGTTAACAAAGGAGAAACCGTTGGCATTATTGGCGGTACAGGCTCAGGTAAAACCTCTCTTGCGCATTTGATTCCTCGCTTCTATGATGCAACTAAAGGCGAAATTTGTCTGGATGGCATCGATATCCGTGCGTATTCCGAAAATGAGCTTCGTGAAAAGGTTGGCATTGTTATGCAGAAAGCCGTCCTTTTCAAAGGAACGATTCGTGAAAATATTCGTTGGGGAAATCCAAAAGCGACTGACGAACAGATCATGGAAGCATTGGAAATTGCTCAGGCTTCTGACCTCATCAAAGACAAAGAAGGCGGTCTCGATTTCGTGATCGAACAGGGCGGAAAAAACCTTTCCGGCGGACAGAGACAAAGACTTGGCATCGCCCGTACTCTGGTTGGGGAACCCGATATTCTGATTTTTGACGACAGCGCCTCTGCACTCGACTACGCAACGGATGCATGTCTGCGCTCTGCTGTTCGTAATATGCAAGGAGAACGTACCGTCTTTATCATCTCTCAGCGGACAGCTTCCATTTTACATGCCGACCGCATCCTCGTTTTGGATGACGGTAAACTCGTCGGCTCAGGCAAGCATGAGGAATTACTTGCTTCTTGTGAAGTATACCGCGAAATCTACTATTCTCAATTTCCCAAAGATAAGGAGGTTGCATTGGTATGAAGAAAAATAAAGTTTCCAAAGGAGTCGTCAGAAAAATTCTGACTTATGTGCGCTCCTATTATACGGGATTATTCTTTTCCTTTCTTTGCGCCGCCCTTACAGTGCTTCTGACTCTCTATATTCCGATTGCCGTAGGCGAAGCCATTGACCATATTATCGAACCGGGCAAGGTTCACATGGATATTATTGTGAATATTCTGATCAAAGTTGCTGTTGCAGCAATCCTTGCCGCATTGATTCAATGGATTCAAGGTGTTATCAATAATAAGATCACCTTTGGAATCGTACGTAATTTAAGAAGCGCCGCTTTCAGCAAATTACAACAACTCCCCGTTTCTTATAGTGACACGAACGCACACGGCGATATCGTCAGCCGTATCATTACGGATGCAGACCAGTTTTCCGACGGTTTATTAATGGGCTTTTCTCAACTCTTTACAGGTTTGATCACCATTATAGGAACGCTCGCCTTTATGTTTGTAATCAACTGGAAAATTGCCATTGTCGTTGTTTTGGTTACTCCCCTTTCGCTTTTTGCGGCAAGTTTTATTGCAAGACGTACGCATAATCTTTTTTCTGCGCAGGCAAAAATCCGCGGGGAACAAACAGCATACATCAATGAAATCATCGGAAATGAAAAAGTTGTCCGTGCATACGGACATGAAGCACAGGCAATTGAAACCTTTGAAGGCATGAACAAAGAACTCGAAAAATGCTCTCTCAAAGCGGTATTCTTCTCTTCCCTCGTCAATCCTGCCACCCGCGTTGTTAATAGCGTTGTATATGCAGGCGTCGGTCTTGTCGGCGCGCTCTCCGTTATTGCAAATCCCGTAGCATTTACGGTAGGTAGCCTCTCTGTTTTCCTCAGCTATGCCAACCAGTATACAAAACCTTTTAACGAAATCTCCGGTGTTGTTACGGAATTGCAGAATGCAATGGCTTGTGCAGAACGTCTTCTTGAATTGGTTGAGAAGGAACCTCAAACACCCGATAAGCCGAATGCAAAAACGCTTACTAACGCAAAAGGTAATATTGATATCCGCAATATCTCTTTCTCCTATACCGAAGATAAGCCCTTGATCCGTGATTTCTCTGTATGTGTTCCACACGGAAGCCGCGTTGCCATTGTCGGTCCCACCGGTTGCGGCAAAACGACATTGATCGGACTTCTTATGCGCTTTTACGATGTGGATGACGGCGAGATTCTTGTAGACAGCGCGGATATTCGCAATATCACGAGAACCAGCCTGCGCCGTTCTTACGGTATGGTGCTTCAGGATACGTGGATTAAAACGGCGACCGTCAGAGAAAATATTACCATCGGTAAGCCAGATGCTACGGAAGCGGAAATCATTGCCGCGGCAAAAGCCTCCCATGCACACAGCTTTATAAAGCGTCTTCCCAAAGGATATGATACCGTCATCAGCGATGACAGCGGTCTTTCCCAAGGTCAGAAACAGCTTCTCTGCATTACGCGCGTTATGCTTGCGCTTCCTCCTATGCTGATTCTCGATGAAGCGACCTCCTCTATTGACACCAGAACTGAAATGAGAATTCAAAACGCATTTGCTACAATGATGCAAGGAAGAACCAGTTTCATCGTAGCGCACAGACTTTCTACCATCCGTGAAGCCGATATGATTCTCGTCATGAATGACGGTCAGATCATTGAAACGGGTACGCATGAATCTCTTCTTGCGCAAAACGGCTTTTACGCAAATCTCTATAACAGCCAGTTCAAGCAATAACATCTGCGCGATTTTCTGCAGTTTAAAAATCCATCCTGTTCACAATAGAGACAGGATGGATTTTTATTAAATTTTTGATCGGTTTACTGCTTAACACATTACTTTTCTGCTGAAATTTTTGATTTTATGGAATAGTACACACATGGGTGTTCTTCTCCGCGGTAATTGACGGAAGCTTTCATTTTTGTTTTTTTCATGCCCGCTTTTTCCATAACTCTGATACTCGCCGAATTGGTTTTGAAAGCACCCGCATAAACTTCTCTGAACCCATTTTCAAAGAAATATGCGATTCCGGCTCGCAGAGCTTCCGTTGCATATCCTTGATTTTTATATTTTGGATGGATGGCATATCCGACTTCCACACGGTCTCCGTGAATCTCAACCTTATGAAAAAGACCGATCAGGATTTCGTTCAAGAAAATGCCTGCTGTGTGAGAATCCGGAATTTGGGATAGATTTTGCAAATGGCGGAACATTTTCACAAAATCTTCTTCTGATTTAAAATCGGGAACTAAGTAAGTTTTCTTCACATCTTCGCTTGTCAAAAGATCAAAAAGAGAAGAAAAATCATTTTCCGTGATTTCCTTCAACAATAAACGATTTGTTTTAATTAGCATAAATTGTTCCTTTCTCTTTATAAATAAACATCAGTCCACCCTTTTTTCCATAATCGCATTTCTTAAACACCGCCATGCTTTATCCGACATTGGAAATTTAATAAGACCGCTACCCGATCTGATTTTATCAATTCGCAGATTTGGTAAGTTTTTGTTTTTGGATATCAGAATATAGCCAAAGGAATTCTTGTAGGCTTTTCGATTTGCAACCGCATTACCTTCATTAAAATATGCTTTTTTTAATAGATTATTCTGATTTCATCATATCATATTTTTCGATTCCTTTCAATATCTTTAATAAAATTTCAGAGATTACAAAGAAATATTTAACTATTTTCTTGACCTTGTTCATAGAATGTGTTACAATATAGATGAAAAATTTATAGAAAAGGAGTTTTAGTATGCAACCGAAAAATCCTGCGCCCTTGCTCATTATCATCGCCAGTTACGATGCCAACGGCAACGGTAAGAATGATTACGATCCCTGCCATCCCGAACTTCTGAACGATAAATCATCACCCATTTTCGGAGAACAGTGGGCTTTAACAAAACCTTGGGACTGCTATGATACTTTTTTCGGAGAAAACGGATATTCCATGATGAACTACTATAAGGAAATGACAGCCGGAAAATTCTGGTTCTATCCCGTTCATATCGATAATAAAAAAAGCGAAAGTGACCCCGAAGGCATTCTTGAGATTACTGTTCCCATTCCCCACCCCGCGGCACTGCGCAATCTGGAAGGATATGATAATAAGCTTGCCGCAAGAAAGGCCATTCACGACATTGTGAAAGCGTGCGATCCCTACATTGATTTTGCAAAATACGATCTCAATGGAGACGGTATTGTTACGCCGGATGAACTTGCTATCATGATTCTTAATGCCGGTTATGACAACGCTTCCACGAAACCTGACCTTGTATTTTCGACTGTCAGAGAAGAAAACGGTCCGCTTCCGAGCCATCGGTATATGGTTCACGGAACAAGCCAAACCACGGATGTGGATATGCGCGGAGGTGTTAAAATCGTTAAAGTTTCCAATGCAGGAGAAATGACCTCTGTGGGACCCATGCCGATTGGAACACCTGCACACGAGCTTGCACACAATCTTGGCGCGCAAGATATGTATTGCCGTTTTACACCGCCTGAACAGCGGGTATTCGGTTGGCCTATTCCGGGTCCTCTTTCCCTGATGTCAAGAGGAAACCGTATGAAACACGGAACTATGCCGGGTTATATTGATCCTTATCAAAGGGTTTATCTTGGTTTTTCCGAGATGGAAACAATTGAAAGTGATGGTATTTATACCCTGTGTTCCACGCTTTCGGGTAAATACAAAGTGTTGAAAATCACGACACCCAATCCTGATGAATATATTTTGGCAGAAGTTCGCTTGAAAGAAGGCTTTGAGGCGGCATTGACCGAAGGAAATTCCAAAGGCGGTGTAATTTTCTGGCACATTGATGAAAGTGTCAATCGAGAATGGTTTATGAAAGCGCAATGCGTTTCTTCCAATCTTCCAAACGGCGTTCGCCATGATCTCGGAAACGCTGTCAGACTGCGCAATATGTTCGAGGAAATCAAGGATGAAAATGGGAATTTTATCAAATACGGTCCGTATTATACAATGGATAAAGCAATTGCCGATGATCCGTTCTTCTATAAATCCGATGATCCGAAAACCGCAATTTATGATTCCTCTCATTATTGCGGTGCGGCAACGCATTCTTATAGCCTGAATCATTTTCCCGAAGGTGTTTCATGCAATTGGAAGCTCATCGTCGAGGTTCTTGATGAACCCGGCGCAGAAATGCGCATAAAAATTACAAGAGGTTAAAACTATTTTGAAAGGAAACCAAAACTCAAATGAAAAAATTCATTGCTCTTTCTCTTGTGTTGCTTTTTTCCGTTCTGCTTTTCTCTTCCTGCGGAAAACAGCATACCGTTGAAATTACCGTTGAAAACTACGGTGTCATCACTTTGGTATTGGATGAATCCGTTGCTCCCATTACCGTTAAAAACTTTCTGAAACTTGTTGAAGACGGTTTTTATGACGGTTTGACCTTCCACCGTATTATTGACGGTTTTATGATTCAAGGCGGCGATCCTAAAGGAAACGGTACCGGTGGTTCTTCCGAAAAGATTAAAGGCGAATTTGCTGCAAACGGTGTTAAAAACGATCTTTCTCACAAGAGAGGTGTCATTTCCATGGCAAGAAGCAGCGCATATAACAGCGCAAGCTCTCAGTTCTTTATCATGCACAAAGATACTCCTCAGTTGGACGGACAGTACGCTGCTTTCGGTTGGGTTACATCCGGAATGGAAGTTGTAGACGCAATTTGTGAAAACACCCCCGTAATAGACAATAATGGAACGGTTCTTGCCGCAAATCAGCCTAAAATCACCAGTATTCGTGTTATTGATTAAAACATTTTTCCTGAAATGAAAACAACTCGGAACAGAGTTTTTCTGTCCCGAGTTGTTTATTTTATTGTTACTTTAATGACAAATCGACTTAATAATCAATAACAACCATCTGATGGCAAGTAAACTTGTCTACCGTATAACGCAAAACACCGTTTTCGTATGTAAACGCGATGTCTTTCATCTGAGGAGCAAGATATACTCGTTTCGGCTGTTTTTCAATTTTCAGAGAAACTTCTGTTTCGTAGATCGGAATCAAGTCTTCGATAATTTCTGCGCGCTGTCCGCGTTTTACGGGAGCCGCATACAGAAGATGGTTAACGTAACGGTTTTCTTCTTTCTGTTCCATCAAAGTGGTAACACCTTGCGCCGGAAGATTGGTTCTGAGTGTTTTATTTTCTCCGAGAAGCATATTCAAAACACCGATAACCGTTTCACGTGCAATCAAAGAACCCTGTACTGCATATTCCGTAAAGATATTAAATGCGATATATGCACCGTCTTTACCGATCGTTATGGCAGGTGTTGTTTTCGTAATATCGTTCGGAGTCTGCTGATGGCTACAGAAATGCTCTACGGTTCTTTCAAAGTAAGGGTTCTCACGGAAGCCAACAACTTCGCCGGTTGCGTTGATTTCGGTACCGTTTTCAAAAATAACGTAGGGAGCCTCCCAAAGTCCGTTCATATCAAATTTCGGACGGAGATAGCTGGGATTGAATTTGGCTTTTCCAAGATATTCAGCACCAAGATCAAATGCAAAACCTTTTCCGTTTGCATAAGTTGCGGAAGTTCCGGAAGCAAGAACCTTACCGCCGTTTTTGATGAATTCGCGGATTTTTTCTGCCAAGCTTTCATCAATCACACTGTCATCCGTCATAATGAGAACTTTGTAAGGAGAAAAATCGCCCTGAACGTCAACAACGTTGAAGAGATATTTTCCTTCAAGAAGGATTCTAGAAGCACCTGTGCTTCCCTTCCAAGAATGTTTACCGGGAGGAACCGCGCCGGGGTGCATGTGGCGGAATACGGATTCCTGTCCGAGAACCGCAATGTCCGCAACTGCCGTAACATGATCGCACCAAGCTTCTTTCTCTTCCACTTCGGCATAAGCGGCGCCAATCAATTTATACGTTGCATCTTCCATGAAGCCGAGCGGGTGAAGCTGGTCACCAATGGAGCATTTTGCACCGTTTGCGATGGAAAGAGATGCCTCGTAACGCAAAGCGTTCGGATGTTTGAATCCACCAAATTCACCCCAGCTGCGGTGGAATTTACCCGTCATGCCGAGATATTCCATACCAAGCGTTCTTGCATATGCGGCAGAGAGCGGGAAATGGTCGTATCCCCAACCGCCTGTAGGAAGACTTTCGATTTCAAGGTGTGTATTACCGTAAGCAAACTCTCTATTACCGATATAAAGATGTCCCGCATTATGAAAGATCGGCAAGCCGGGTTTGTATTTATCAACGGTTTCTCTCATACGACGAGTATAATTATTATAGGTCTCAACTGCAAGATTGTAAGCGTTCTTGGGATCGTAAGGATCAAGACCGCGATCACGCATAGTCTTCAAGCAAGTCTGACAATAACACGGAATGATTGCAACAATATCTGTGAAAATGCCGTCTGCATCATAATTCTGACAAACTTCCGCCACTTGATCGAGAAGATAATCAAGGTAAGGAGAATTAAAACAAAATCTGTGATATCCGGGAACCTTAAACGTAGGTGTCCAAGCAATGGTTTCATCTTCATTACGGATAAGCCATTCAGGATGTTTTCTTGCAGTTTTTTCATCCAATCCCGCAGAAAGATATACAGGAGTTTTGACACCGATTTCATGAGCGGCTTCGATTTGTGCGCCAAGCAGGTCAAAATCAAGATGCGGGTGCATCTCGTTTGCCTTGGAAGGATGGTACGCCCATCCGTGATGACATTTGGAAAATACGGTAATGGAGTCAACGTGACCGATTTTCAAAGCTTTCTGAAACTGCTCTTTAGAAAATTTGCTTCCGATTCCATCAATACATTCACTTGTATGGAAATCGAGATGAACCTGTCTGAATCTCATAATACTTTCTCCTTCTGTTTTTTTATTTTCGATATTAGCGAAAGAGATGTGAATCCTCTCTTTCGCTAATTGTATTGTTATCGCCGAATAATCTCTATAGGATTATTTAATTATCTTTCTACCTGTTCCATAATATAGGCTTCAAGAACATCGTTTTCCTTGATATCGTTGAATTTTTCAAGACCGATACCGCATTCATAGCCAGAAGCAACCTCTTTCACGTCATCTTTGAAACGACGCAAGGAAGAAATTTTATCTTCGAAGATGATAACGCCGTCACGAACGACACGAATCAAAGATGCACGTGTAACTTTACCGTCCGTAATATAAGAACCGGCAATCATACCAACATTGGGAACATGAATCGTCTGACGAACTTCCGCATGACCGAGAATCACTTCACGGTAAACCGGTTTCAACATACCTTTGATTGCAGCTGTGATTTCTTCAATGCACTCATAAATAATACGATAGGTACGGATATCAACACCTTGCAATTCCGCAGAGTCCATTGCCATCTTATCGGGACGAACATTGAAACCAACGATAATCGCATTGGATGCAGCAGCAAAAGTAACGTCACCTTCAATGATGCCGCCGACACCTGTATGAATAACGTTAACCTTAACTTCGTCATTGGTCAGTTTTTCAAGAGATGCTTTGACAGCTTCCGCAGAACCCTTCACGTCTGCTTTGACGATGATATTCAGATCTTTTACACCTTCTGCCATCTGTGCAAAAAGATCATCGAGGTTGACTTTTGCATTTGCCTTGAAAATCTCTTCTTTTTCTTTCTGGCGGCGCTGTTCAGCAAGTTCTTTTGCCATACGTTCGTCTTCAACCGCGTTGATTTCATCGCCGGCAGAAGGAACAGAGTCGAGCCCGATGATTTCGACGGGAACGGAGGGGCCTGCTTCTTTGATGAGCTGACCTTTATCGTTGGTCATTGCGCGGACATGTCCTACGGCAGTACCGACAATAACGGTATCACCCGTATGCAACGTACCGTTCTGAATCAAAACGGATGCAACAGGACCTCTGCCGCGATCCAATTTTGCTTCGATAACAATGCCTTTCGCACGGCGCTTGGGATCTGCTTTGAAATCTTCCACCTCCGCAACGAGCAAAACATTTTCCAAAAGATCGGAAATACCGTCGCCTCTCAAAGCGGATACGGGAACACAGATAACGTCTCCACCCCATTCTTCGGGAACAAGATCATATTTTGTCAATTCTGTTTTAATGGCATCGGGGTTTGCCGTAGGTTTATCAATCTTATTGATCGCAACGATGATCGGAATTTTTGCAGCTCTTGCATGGTTGATAGCTTCTACCGTCTGAGGCATGATACCGTCATCTGCGGCAACAACGAGAATCGCAATATCCGTAGACTTAGCACCGCGTGCACGCATAGCCGTAAACGCTTCATGTCCGGGTGTATCAAGGAAAGTAATATACTGACCGTTGCAATTTACGCGGTAAGCACCGATATGCTGTGTGATACCGCCCGCTTCGCCTGCGGTAACGTGCGTATTTCTGATTGCATCAAGCAGAGATGTCTTACCATGGTCAACGTGACCCATAACACAAACAACGGGAGGACGTGTTTCAAGGAGATCCGTATCCACAGGTTCTTCGTCAAAGAGTTTTTCTTCGATGGTTACAACAACTTCTTTTGTAACCTTTGCACCCAATTCATCCGCAACGAAAAATGCGGTATCGTAATCTACCGTCTGGTTGACGGTTGCCATAACACCCATCATCATCAAACGCTTGATTACTTCACTGGCTGTTACTTTCAATTTCTGAGCAAGCTCAGATACAGTAATTTCATCAGGAATGGTAACGGAAAGCTGTGTTTTCTTGATTTCTTGCTTTTTGAGTTTATCGGGAGCGTTTTTCTTATCCTTGCTTCCCTTTGCATAGGGATTTTGATTTTGTTGTTTTTTGAGTTTTTGTCTATCAGGAGCGTTGTTTCTGCGCGCGCTTTCCGGAACGAAATTTTCAAGTCTTTCATCATATTTGGAAAGATCTACGGATGTTGTTCTGGTATCGACAATTCTTGTTGTCTTGGGAGCAAGAGGCTGCTGTTCCTTCTTCTCCTTCGGCTTTTGCGGTTGAGGCTGAGGAATCGGACGGGCAGGCTGTTGAGCGGGCTGAGAGTATTGCTGTGTTCTCTGCTGAGAACGAGGAGCGCTTCCACTCTGTTGATTTTGCTGAGCACTTACGTTTTGATTTTGTTTTTGTGCAAATTGAGGACGGTTTTGAGCATTTTCCGTTGTTTTGGGACTGTGATTTTGTTGTCTTCTCTCCGTATTTTGGCTTTCGTTTCTGTTGGAAGCAAACGTTTTTTGGGGAACATTTGTATTTCGTTCATTGTGATTGCGCTCGCTATGTTTGTTTTCTTCGGAAGCAAGTTGCTTCGGTTCTACCGAAGATTTTACAGGAGCTGTTGTCTTAGTCGTATTTTCTCTTTTCGGCATTTCTTTTACATTTTCCTTTGCAGAAGTTTCTTTCATAGGAGTTTCTTTTACCGTCTCTTCTTTAACGGACACGGATTTTTCCGACGTTTCTTTTACGGAAACAACAGAACTTTGCTCTTCTTTCATTTCAACAACTTGAGACAAAGGCGCTTTTACGGCAGGCGTCTTTGACTGAAGTGTTTTAGACGTCGATTCCTTTTCCGCAGAATTTTTTGTTGCGGTTTCTTTGGAGGCATTTCCGGAACCCGTTGTTTTTGCCTTGGGCGTCTTTGTATTGGATTCGGATTTTACAGGTTCGTTTTTCTTCATGGTTTCTTTCGGAATATCTGCTTTTCCTGCAAGATAATCTGACATATTGGTAACTTGATGATTAATTGTTGCATGGTTCAAAAATACAGAAAATTCATCTGCATCAATTGTACCGGATGTTTTTTTATCAATGCCTGCGGCAGCAAGAATATCAATGACGTCTTTTGTTTTCATATTGAAGTCCTTGGCAAGCATATTAATTTTTATCTGTTTGGGATTCGTGGCCATATTCTCATTCCTTTCCTCTGTTTATATGTTACGGCTGATAAGTTCAGAGAGATTTTTATCGGTAATGCCGATACAAGCAGAAAATGTTTTTCCGATAGCCTTTCCGAGCGTTTCTTTGGGGATTCCACAAAAATGGAGCTTGATCTGATAATATTTACAACAATCAGAAATCTTCTTTTTGGTATTCTCGGAAACGTCGCAGGCGCAAAGCACCAAAAGTATTTTGTGTTTTCTGATTTCATCACAAACGGAATCAGTTCCGGAAATCACTTTCCCCGCTTTTTTAGCAAGACCGATGGAAAAAAGTATTTGCTTTAAATTTCTATCTTCGTTCACAAAGAGTTCCTCTCGATTTCCACTTCAAGATTTTGAAAAACCTCTTCCGGAATTTTACATTCCAAGTGCATCTCCAAGCGTTTTCTTGCCTTTTTCAAACAGGATGCGGAAGGGCAAATATAGGCACCTCGTCCCGATTTCTTTCCCGTTCTATCAATTTCAACGCCTTTTTCGTCCGGAAGTCTGACGATACGGATCATATCTTTTTTCGCTTTTTTCTCGGAACAGCCAATGCATTTTCGTTCCGGCATCTTCTTATTTACCGAATTTTGCAATGTTTATTCCTCCGCCAATTTTTCAATTTGACTTTCGGTCTTGATATCAATCTTATATCCGGTAAGTCTTGCAGCAAGTCTTGCGTTCTGACCTTCTTTGCCGATTGCAAGAGAAAGTTGATCGTTATCAACAATTACACGGCAACTGTGCTCGCCGGTAACGGTAACGCTTTTTACAGTAGCAGGAGAGAGCGCTGCGCTGACATATTCTTCGGGAGAATCACTGTATTTGATGATATCGATCTTTTCCCCGCCAAGTTCATTGATAATACTTGCAATACGTCCGCCGCTCTTACCGATACAAGCGCCTACGGGATCAACGTTTTCATCTCTGCTCTTTACTGAAATTTTCGTTCTGGAACCGGCTTCTCTGGAGATACCTTTAATTACAACCGTTGCATCCTGAATTTCCGGAATTTCAAGTTCAAAAAGTCTTTTTACAAGTCCGAAATGTGTTCTAGAAAGTGTAACGATCGGTCCTTTATTTTCATTTTTAACTTCCATAATGAATACTTTGATGCGATCGCCGGGTTCAAATTTTTCTCCGGGGATCTGTTCGGATTTGAGAAGCACCGTCTGGCTTGTTCCCGTATCAACGACAACGTTTCCGTTAACGGGATCTACTTTAAGAACCGTCGCCGTTACAACTTCTTCTCTCTTATTTGTATATTCTTTAATCGTCATTTCTCTTTCAGCTTCACGAATGCCTTGGATAATAACGGATTTTGCTGCTCTTGCAGCGCTTCTTCTGAAATCTTTGGTTTTCAATTCAACGTCAACAATATCATCGAGGGCATATCTGCTTTTGATTTTTCTGGCGTCTTCAAGAGAAATTTCTTCTTCGAATTTTTCAACAAATTCAACAACCCTTTTGGTTTGATATACTTTGATTTCCTTTTTTGATTCATCAATAACGACCTTTACGTTTTCCAAGCCGTTTTTTTCTTTTTCATAAGCATTTTTCAAAGCCGTTTCGATTTTTGTTATCATATGCGCTTTTGAAATGCCTCTCTCCTGTTCGAGCGCATCCAAAGCATTAAAAAATTCGGTATTCATATTTTTATCATGATTCCTTTCGTAAAATAAACATAATCACTGAAATTCTTCAATTTAATCTTCCTTCATATTCAAAGAAGAAAAATCAAAAACCGTTTGCACTTTGGAAATTTTGTTCATCGGAATCTTATACGATGCCGAATCCGTATCAATCGTCAACGTTTCTGCATCATAGGCACTCAAAATACCGATATAAGATTTCTTTTTATTCTCATCGGGCGCAAACAAACGAATCTCTACATCCAAGCCGATGGAGGCCTCAAAATGTTCGGGTTTGCGCAGCACTCTTTCAAGACCGGGAGAAGAAACCTCCAAGTAATAAAAATCTTCAATCGGATCAGCTTCGTCGATAATGGGATTGATTGCTCGGCTTACTTTTTCGCAATCCTCAATATCAATGCCGTCATCGGAATCCAAAGTGATACGAAGATACCATTCCGCACCCTCTTTCACGTATTCCACGTCCCAGATCCGATATCCAAGTTCGGTAATGCAAGGCGCAACGAGCGCCTCCACACGTTCTGCAATACTGTAACCTTTTGCCATATAAAAACCTCCTTAATTAAAATTCGGGAAATAAGCAAGCGAGAGTGGACTTTCGCCCACTCCCGACATTACCTTTATCTCACATGCATTAAGTATACCACAGATATAATAAAAAAGCAATAGTTCACGGAAAAATATTTTCACAAAATAGTAATTTTTTCTAAAAATCACTAAATTTTTTATGAAAAGCTCCGAATTCTTTCATCAACCTTTGCACCAAGAGCGTAGATTTTTCATAAAATATCCTATCATAGAAAATCGAAAGGATGGATGACTATTGAAAATCATTGTTTTGAAATCTCCTAAAATGATTTCACCCTTACTGAAAAAATTTTTTCATATCAAAAAGTAAACTATGAAGTGAGAACAACGGAAATATACTATCTTCCGTTGTTCTTATTTCTTTTCCGATTTAAGACAACGAAACAATCGCGCGGATTTTGCCGTCTTTTCCATAGATCCCCACGGTATGAACGCCTTCGTCTTCTCTATAGCGGGAAAGAATATCCTTTTCATCCGATTTGATCTCTTTTCTGTAAGTAATCCGAATATTTCTGAAATCTCTCATGTGATAAATATCCTCGGGAATCGTTTCCAAAGCAATATCCAGATAGCATAAATTGTGCAGATGGCCGTTCAGGTCAATCTCCTTTCGGTCAATATGGTAAGGCATTTCATAAGTATATTCTTTAGGTTCTTTCATACGTACAAGTTCACCGTCTTCAAAAGCCGTTCTTGTTTCCGTTCCGTATAATGCCAATAAATCTTCTGTGACACGCAGTATTTTTTTGTTCTCAGAATGAACGGGAGTCCATTTTGAAGACGCACTGACACAAAGATTTCCGTCTTCATCAAAGATTTCAAAATCACGAAGCGTTGTGCAGGGAGAACAAACCCCTCTGCTCCAGGTTGTTACCCGATAACTCTCGCCGTAATGAAGAGGAAGATGGATTTTTACACGCCACTCCAACAGCAGCCAAGCAAGTTTTGTCTTTTCAATATTTCTTGCGCCGTAACCAAGCGAATCCGAATGATAGGAGCTGATATCCTCCAATACACGCAAAATGGATCTCTCCTCCAATCTTCCGTTTCTTCCGTAATCTTCAAGACTCGCTTTTACATATTCTTCGTATATCATGTTTCTCTCTCCTTTTCAATTCACATAACTACAAATATTATTTTTGATTATACCATAAAATTATAAACTAAGTATGAACACCTGTCAAATTTTTTAATTTTTTTCATGTTGACATTAAAAAAGGAATCGTTTATAATGGAAATGTAAAATTTCAAAAATTTATATCAATGAGCGAGGTATTTTTATGCTTTATCCGAAAAAAGATACAGAAAAACTCGATATTGCTTTGTTCGAAAATCCAACGAAGGAATATCGCGCTGCGCCTTTTTGGTCATGGAACTGTGAATTGAAAAAAGAAACTTTGGAAAAACAGATTGAAATCATGCGGGAAATGGGATTTGGCGGATACTATATGCATACACGTGTCGGCATGGCAACGCCCTATCTTTCCGATGAATTCATGGATCTTATCGGCGCTTGTATTGAAAAGGGCAAGGAAGTCGGAATGAATTCCTATCTCTATGACGAGGACAGATGGCCATCTGGAACAGCGGGCGGATTTACTGTCAAAGAATCGGAAGAAAACCGTCAAAAGGTTCTGCATTTTACCTATTCCCCTTATAATGACGGCACACTCGTAACCCCTTCCGATATCTCAAAATCAAAAGAAGTTACGGATGAAAAATTCGTTTTCCTTGCTTGCTTCGATATTCTCCTAAATTCAGAAAGCCGTTTGGTATCTTATAAACGGATTCCTTTGGAAGCAGATGTCCCGGAAAATCATGAGAAATGGTTTGCTTATATGGAATACGGCGGTTACTGCGATGTGATGCGAAAAGAAACCATCGATACTTTCATTAAGCTGACACACGAAAAATATAAAGAACGTTTCGGCAATGAATTCCAGGAACACGCGCCCACCATCTTTACGGACGAGCCGCAAATGTACGCAAAGAAAGTGTTGGACCATGCTTCTGACAAAACAGGAATCGCTTTTCCCTACACCAATGATTTTGATAAAACATTCAAAGAAAAATATGGAATCAGTATAGAAGATCATTTTCCTGTTCTTGTATGGGAACTTTCAAACGGAACGGTTTCTCCCATTCGCTATTACTATCACGATCATTCCACGGAACGTTTCGCGGAAGCCTTTTGTGATAACATTGGCAAATGGTGTGAAGATAACGGCATTATCTTTACAGGACACATGATGAATGAAGGCACACTTTTCAGCCAGACGACCTCCGTTGGCGAAGCTATGCGCCACTATCGCGGTTTCCAGCTTCCGGGCATTGATATGCTTTGCGATTACCGCGAATTGAATACCGCAAAACAAGCACAAAGCGCTGCGCGGCAATACGGAAAAGAAGGTGTGATGAGTGAGCTTTACGGCGTAACCAACTGGGATTTTGATTTCCGCGGACATAAACTGCAAGGCGACTGGCAAGCGGCAATGGGTATCACGCACAGAGTTCCCCATTTATATTGGGTTTCCATGGGCGGAGAAGCCAAACGAGACTATCCCGCTTCCATCGGACATCAATCGCCATGGTACAAAGAATATCCGCATATCGAAAATCATTTCGCACGTGTGAATACAGTCATGACAAGAGGCACGCCTGACGTTCGCATTGCTGTAATCCATCCGATTGAATCCTATTGGCTCCATTTCGGTCCCGCGGATCAAACGGGAACACATCGTTCCGCAATCGGCAATCGATTTGATGAATTGACAAAATGGCTTCTTTTCGGTCTTCACGATTTCGACTTCGTTTGCGAATCCCTGCTTCCCGAACAATATGAAGAATCGGAAAACGGTTTTACAATCGGAAAAATGAAATATCAAACCGTCATCGTTCCTTATCTTGAAACGATCCGCAAAACAACATTGGATGCTTTGAAAAAATTCCGCAAAGCGGGCGGCGAAGTCATTTTTATGGGACAAGCACCGATTTATGTGGATGCCATTCCCTCCAATGAAGCCATTGAATTTTCCAAAGAATGCAAAAATATTCCGTGGTCGGACTCTTCACTCCTTGAAGCCATTGAATCCCAAAAATTCTTGGATATCCGTAAAAACGACGGTTACGCGCCCTCCAATCTCATTTATCAACTCCGCGATGACAACGGTTGCAAAAATCTTTTCATCAGCCACGTTGACAAAGAAGATTATGATGTTGCACCCGTAATTTTAACAAACATTACGTTGAAAGGTGAATGGACCGTTCAGGAATACGATACCTTGAACGGCAAAAAGCAACCCCTTTCCGTCGTTTATAAAAACGGAAATACCGTATTCCCTTGGATCAACGCCGTTTGCGATTCCCTGCTTCTTGAACTGACACCCGGACGGGCGCCTGAACAATCCAAGCCTTACGGTAATCGTAAAAAATTCATCAAGACCGAACATCCCGTACACCAAGCTGCATACAGCATGGAAGAACCCAACGTTTTACTTCTTGACAGACCGAGTTATTCTTTCAAAGGAAGTGATTGGAGTGAACCGACGGATGTTTTGAAAATAGATGAAGCCATTCGCCGTGCATTGGGAGATACAACAAACAGAAGAAAACGCCCTCAACCTTGGCAGATTCCTTTGGATAAAAATCCAAAAGAACTCGTTTCTCTGCGTTTCACGTTCGAATCGGAAATTGAATATGAAGGCGCGCACCTTGCAATGGAATATCCTGAATATTCCGAAATCATCTTTAACAGCGAAAATGTTCCGGTTCGTGTTGACGGAACATACGTTGACGATGCCATTCAAACTGTCCTCATGCCCAAAATCAAAAAAGGCAGTAATGAATTGATTATTAAACTTCGTTACGGAAATATTGATTCTGTGGAATCATATTATTTGCTTGGCAATTTCGGTGTAGAAGTACACGGATATTACGCAAAAATCACAACACTTCCCGACGTACTGTATTTTGATAGCATTACCAATCAGAAAATGGGCTTTTACGGAGGTAATCTGAAATATACGTTCCAAATTATGGGCGGTGGCAAAAAAACGATTGAAATCTCCAAATATCGCGGTGCGGTTATTAAAGTTCTTTTGGACGGTAATGAAAAAGGGTACATTGACTTTCCTCCTCACAGACTTGATCTCGGAGAAATTTCCGAAGGCGAACATACCGTTGATTTGATTCTTTACGGAAACCGCATGAATACTTTCGGTCAACTCCATAAAACAAATGAACACCTGGCATGGACGGGTCCTGATTCCTGGAGAACCAAAGGACGATTCTGGACAGATGAATACATGTTGACCAGAACGGGCATTTTGACAGCTCCGGCAATTCTGACGGAAGAAAATTGATTTTTATAATATTTATTTCCTATGTTAATACTGAAAAACACCGTTCCGCAGATTCGTGCGAACGGTGTTTTTCAATCAATTCAGTTTATCATAAATCAGTTGTTTTTGTTCCGAGGTTAATTTCCAATCGACAGATATTTCAAGGATATACTTATCGTAGCAGACGAGGAAGGCATTATCCGATTCTCCGTTTCGGTAGAGTTCCCAAGCCTTATTTGCTCCCCAAGCCGTTGCATCCGTTTCGACATATTCGTATGTGGAATTCCATCCTTTCCATTCGTCATAATGATGGTAAAGAGTATCCGCTACAAAATCATAGAGGAACGGCATTTTCACCTCGGTGATGGTGTACCGCATCGTAGGCGAATGCTCGTAGGTGTTCGGGTGTTGCGAGGAACGGTACTGACCGAGAATGATCGAATTGTCCTCAACGTGTGTTTTGAGATAGTCGCTGTCATCAACTTTGAGAAGTTCTCCAATCGTAAACGGAAGCTCCTTCAGATCACTTTCAAAGGCATCATTTTTTATGCCCATAACCGTCACGGCAGTCAATGCACCTGTCAAAGCAAATGCAAATACAAAGCTTGCGGCAAAGGTCAACGCCTTATTCGTACCTGCCTTAACCTTTTTCTTTTTGAGCAATGCTTTCACACCGTTTACCAACGGGAATCCTGCAAGGAGGATCAAGAGATATGCGGTCATATAGAACTGCAACCCGGAATCGGCAAGGGAGATCAAATAAAGAATGATTGACGCAAGCATAAATACTACGATTGAAAAGCCGAGCTTTCTGTGTCCGCGCGTTTCAAGAAATATACCTTGCTCTGCCAATGCCTTTGCTTTTTTGCGCCATGCAAAGTAAGTGATCAACTCGGTCAAGGAATAGGCGAGTGCGAGAATGCTCCAGATTCCCGTGAACAGTCTCGATGCGCTCGACAGAAGAAGTATCGGATCGCCGAGCATCGTGCTGACAAAGCCCGTACCCATAATAAATCCGAGGAACAGCATCAAGAAATAGGACACCAGCACGGTCTTCTTGACGGAAATATGGATGTTTTCAATTTCAAGCATTGGATCGGTTTCAATCGGGACGGGATTTTCGTTCTCGTTGTAGAATACTTGCATCTGTACCGTCTGCGTGGCGAGTTTCCATCCAGAATGATCACAGAACTCGTTAAAAGCCTGCTGTTCTTCGGTGGGTTCGGGTTCAAAGTCGGTTATGGTGGCATAGTAGGATACCGAGAAGTGTATCTTCTTCGGCTCTATGCGGCGGTAAGTCCAACGGAAAGCGGACATCTTTTCAAGAAGCCAACCTTCCGAAGCCATCTTTTCAAGATGCTTTTCTATTCCTGTCTTGTCGTAAAAGGTGAAAAATTCAACTTTCTTTTTAATGTCTTTCATTGGGTGTCCCCCTTTCCCATAAGGCGCTGATAGTCAGAAACAAGACTATTCAAGCGTTTGTATTCTGATTCAAGCAGCTCTCGTCCTTTGTCGGTGAGGATATAACATCTGCGCCTGCCTTCCGCTTTGGTTTCCTTTATCATTCCTGCTTCAAGGAATTGCTCAAGAAGGTTATACAGCGTTCCCGAACCGACCTTCACTCTGCCGTCCGTCATCTGCGGTACTTTATCCATAATGTCCATTCCGTAACACTCGGAGGAAAGACAAAGAAGGATATAGTACATCTGCTCTGTCAAGGTCTGAAATTTTGCTCTTGGCATAGTATTGCCCCCTATTGTCGAATATCGATATTCTGTATTTATATTATAATATCGAATATCGATAATGTCAAGAGGATTTATGAAAAAAATTACCAATAATTAAAAAAGTTCTTAGAAAGTATACTTGACAATGATATTGAAAGAGTACACAATTTACCAAATCATAGAACACATCAATACTATGATTCATCCGCAAGTCAAAATCTGTCAACATAATTCCACCTTTTTAATTAGCAACTAATTTTTATTTTATATAATTAATAGGCAAAAAGAATGGAAACGCCCCCGATTATGTGAGCGTTTCCTCATACTTCATCATTCATTGCATACAATAAACCTTTAGGTTAACTTTCCTCAATGTTGCACTCGTTGCCTGCGGCAGTAATCACATAATCACAGATCACACCTGCCGAATATACCGAGAAAGATTCCTTCAGGATATCCGACATAGATGAAGTCTTTTCATCATCCGTCAAGAGCGCAACCGTTTCATCGGCAAGGCCCTCTAATGTATCCCCGGTAACCGCAAAACCGTTTTTCAAGAAAAATTCCATATTTCTGACTTCACAAGCCACGGGTTCACCCATCAAAACCATAGGTAACAATTTTGTCGCAGATTCCGTAGAACTCAAACCACCCGGCTTAGTTACAACAATATCACATGCATCCATATAGATATTCATTTTATTGGTGTAACCTACAACGTGGAGATTTTCCGATGCGTTATGTTTTTCAAATTTTTTGAAAAGTTTCAGATTGCTTCCGCAAATAACGGCTAAAACTGCATCTTCCGGAAGTTTCTTTAAGATTTTCATACCCAATTTATGGACGGGTCCGCAACCGATACTTCCGCACATCAAAAGAACGACGCGCTTGTCTTGCGGCAAATTCAAGATTTCTTTTGCTCTTTCTTTGGTCAATGATTTATAAAACGCTCTCTTGATCGGAATTCCGACAGGAATGACGAGATGTTCGGGAATGCCGTAAGCCGTGTAATCGGGAATCAGATTTTTATGCGCAACGAAAAAGGCATCCGCCCTCACTTCTTCAATGCCGGGATAAGAAGCATAATCCGTGGCAACAAAATAGAAACGGAGATTCAACCAATACCGTCTTTTGATTTCAGTCATCATCATACCTGCAAACACATGTGTACACAGAACTACCTGAAAGTGATTTTCACACAAGTACTCGTACAATTTTGCAGTTCCGCTCTTCATAACGGTATAGAGAAAAGAGTCGTACCCGGGTTTGGAAGGATGATTCTCTGCAAAACGATATCCAAAACCAAACAGTTTCGGTGCCTTTTTATAAAGCAAAATATCGCCTTTACTGATAATATCCGATTTCAAGCGAGAATCGAATGCAAGCGCATCTTGAATTTCACAAAAAATTTCTTTGGAATTAAAATATTCTTTCAAAGCGGCAGCCGCCGAATTGTGTCCGCCTCCCGTATTACAGGAAAGTATTAAAATTTTCATAAAAGTCATCCCCCGCAAAGAAGTTTTTTATTCATGATTTCTCTCATATTTGTATTTATTATAGCATGCTTGTCTCTTAAAATCAATCTTTTCCCTTTAAGATTTTAAATTTTATCATTATGAATCATAAATGATTTTTTAATCTATAAGAAATTGTGCAAAATCAACCTTTTCATTTTATTGACATTTTTTTGTATCTATGGTATGATATTTATAAAATTTGTTTTATATCAACGAAAGGATTTGAATTTTATGAAAAACATTCTGATTATCGGCAGCATTAATATCGATCTTGTTATCAATACGGATATTCTGCCGAAACTCGGCGAAACCGTTCACGGAAAAAATTTCATGACTTCTTACGGCGGAAAAGGCGCAAACCAAGCCATCGCAGTTGCCAAATTATATGGCGAAGCCGATATGATCGGTGCTGTCGGAAATGATGAATTCGGAAAACTCTTAAAAACAAACCTTGAAAATAATGCTATTCGCACCAAGGGTGTAAAGATCGCAGATACCAATTCGGGCGTTGCCGTCATTACCGTCTGCGGCGGAGATAATCATATCATTTTGGACGGAGGCGCAAATGACGAAGTTTCTCCCGCATGGATCGATGCCAATATCGATTTGATAAAAAATGCAGATATCGTCATTTTCCAATTGGAAATCCCCATGGGAACCATTATATATGCAGCAAAAAAAGCCAAAGAATTCGGATGCAAAGTGCTTCTTAATCCCGCGCCGGCTGCAAAACTTCCCGATGAACTCCTGGCTTACAGTGATATTATCGTTCCCAATGAACATGAAGCAGCCATTATCACAGGATACAGTGATGAAGAAACAGCACTCAAAGCTCTTTGGGATAACGGAAAACGTACTGTCATTATCACGCTCGGCAACAAAGGATGCCTTTACAACGATGGTCTTACGATCAAAAAGCAAAGCGCATTTCCTGTAAAAGCAATCGATTCCACTGCTGCGGGAGACAGTTTTATCGGTGGCTATTGTTCTGCGATTGCGGAAGGAAAAACCATGGATGAAGCCATTCGTTTCGCAACGGCGGTCTCTGCCATTACTGTCAGCCGTCCCGGTGCCGGTGCTTCCATCCCCACAAGAGAAGAAGCCGAAGCTTTTCTCAACGAACAGATCTAAGCAAATCACAAGGAAAGAAAACGGAGAGGACTTCGCATTCGTGCGAGGTCCTCTCTTATAATATTATTTGATTTTAACCATTCTCAACGGATTTTTCCGTCGTGTAATACAGCGGCATTTGGTATTCCGTTTCATAAATATTTTTCCAAACTTCGGAATTTTCAGACATCATTTTAACAATCCGTTCGCGTCTTCCGAGTGCTTTATCGGGATAAATCGGTTTTCCGATATGAATGGTATATTCCTGAACGAAAAATCCATCCGGTCCCATAATATCAGAATCTTTCATTGTAATAAAGCAAGGTAAAACAGGAACGTTATTTTTTGCAGCAAACTGATATGCGCCCGCTTTCAACGGTTTTGGTTTTCTGTAGTTCCACCACATGCTCTGCTCGGGATAAACCAGGATAAAATGGCCGTCGGAAAGCAACTTATCAACAGCAACCATAAACTTTTTCATGGTTTCAAAATTGGAGGAAAGCGGAAGCGTATTGCAACTACGCATAAGCATGCCGTAAAATCCGGGAAAACTTGTATAATTGCCTTCTCTGATTACCCGATAAAACTTTCTCTTCGGTTGCTTCGCGGCATCATAGGCCATTTGGATTGCAAAGCTGTCAAATGCATTGAAGTGATTACATGTAATAACAGCTCCGCTGCTAAGATTTTGGAAATTCTCAATGCCTTTGATCTCCTTGATAATCAGTTTTTTGTCTCTGACCAGATCTTTTACAAATTTTCGTGCGGCTTGGAAGGCCATTTCTGTTTTCAGCTTCTCAGCGGGACTCTCCTTCAGATAATCGATATCTTCAGGCATCAACACCTTACCGGGCGGATCCTGTTCTACGTCGAGATCAAAAATTCCCTTTCGTTCATATTCCTCAATCTTTTGAAGAACTTCCACTCTGTCACGCGCACGTACCGTACGATTCAGACGGTTGAGATAATTATCTTCTCTGTTCGTTTCTTTGATTGCAAGCGCAAGAAGATTTTCTCCGGAAATTCTATCTCTTTCGCGTTCTTCATCCGTATAAGCATCCAAAACCTCTTGAATCTCTTTGCTCACGCTTGTCTTCATCGCATATTTCCAGAAAATATTACCATGTCTGCAATCGCCGTAATGCCAAGGTTTGCTCGTCATAATATAATGCAGAATTTTAGCCTCTTCAATCGGATACGGAATCTCGCCGAAAATTTCCGTATTCCATCTCTGATCCAACCAATATACGTGGTCTTTACAGATCAAATTCAAGTAATCTTCATCCTGTGTAACAGCAAAATTATAAATGTGGAGATATCGGATAAACTGATCCAAAACCGATTTTTTTCTGAATTGATCGCAATTGATCAACATCATACCCGCATTAAAAAAGTTATGTCTGGAAACTCCCACGACCTTCTCTGCATAAGTGCCGTATTCGTCCACCTGAACCATTGCCTGCTCATGGCAAGCGCCGGCATAACAATCCCCGATATCCGTCAGGTATAACTCGCTGATATCGCCTTGCACAATGGTATCGCTGTCAATATAGATCGCCTTTTCATATTCGGGAAACAACTCCGCAATAAAAAATCTGTAATACGTCGTCTTCGAATAATAGTCGCGGATAGGAAGTTTTTCAGAAATTTCTTCCAGTTTTTTCGACACATCATCAAAACGGATTTTGAAATTTTCATTTTCCAATTCAAACAACCGCTCTTTCATTTCATCCGTTATAAACGTATGCAGAACGTGAATTTGATATTGATACTCAGTGGAAGCGTTTTCAATCATAGATTTCAATGAGACAATCGTGTATTTTACAAAATTATCATCACAGGCATAAAATATCGGTATTTTCTTATCAGTCATCTTTTTCATCTCCCTGTTGTATTTTATTTTAGATCAGTACGGAAACATAACCAAGATTTAACTTTTAAACTATAGGAAATTGCGCAAATCAACCCCCGATGGGCGTTGTCCACTTTTTATATCATCGGCACGAGAAAACCTGAACGACTTTTATTTTAATATAATATCAGAAAAATCTAAACCGAAAATAAACTTCATTTTCATAAAAGTATTTTCTTCCATTCTTGTAATAATTTTTCAAATGTCCAAGCTGCATTGGCAGGACTTGTGGAAGGCAGACATACCGCTGCTTCGTGATAATATTTGCGGTATAATTTATCCGCCGCTTTTCCGTTCGTATATATCATACGGATTTCAGCATTTTTTAATATACGATCCAAATCATTCGGAACAGCATTTCGGATACTGCTGTCAGCAGAATTTTCAATCTCACAGGAAGCAATCACATCCCATAGCGCAATGCCGTATTTCAATAAAAACTTTTTCTTTTCTTCTACCGTTTTCAAATCTTCATGATACAACGCCGACATCAATCGCCAAAAGCGGTTTTTCGGATGTCCGTAATAAAAACCGTCTGCGCGGGAACGAACCGACGGAAGGCTTCCCAAAATCAGAATTTTTGAATTTTTATCATATATCGGTTCAAAAGGATGTGTAATAAGCATAAAAACCCCCTTTTCAAATATAACAAATATCATAAAATTAAAGGAAAAGAAAAAATAGTCTTTACAAATATGGCTTTTTCCTGTTATAATAATGGCGTAAAATCCACCCAACCAAATAAATTCTGAGGAGTGATATTTTATGAATACTATTTATCTTGGGAAAAAAAGAGAAATGTTTTGGGATTCTTATCTTGTAGACACTTCTAAAACCAATGCATTTCTGAGATCAATGGAACCCACACAAAAAGAACCGTGCTTTTTCTTCGATCAAGGAGCTGAAATGAAAACCATCAGTTATCCCTGCATCGTCAAGGATGACAAAGGTTATAAAATGTATTACTTGCCTTGGTATGATGATTGTTCAAAAGTATATTTAGCCGTAGTGGAGAGCAAGGACGGTATTCATTGGAGCAGACCGAATCTCAATATTTTTAACCATCCCGAACTTGAACGCAACAATGTTGTGATCGATCATCTTCCGGACGGTTGCTTCGTTTTTTATGACACCAACCCCGCTTGCCCCGCTGAAGAAAAATATAAAGCAATCGGTATGCTGAGACTTCCCGATGAAGAAGGAAAATTGAAAAGAGCTCTCTGGTGTTTTGTTTCTCCTGACGGATATCATTTTACTCGTTCGCATATTCTGACCAAAGCGGGATATTTTGATTCCCTGAATACAGCGCATTGGGAAGACGGAAGATACGTATGCTATTTCCGTAACTTCCACAATATCAAAGACGTTCCGTGGTCTGACGGCATTGATGATATCAACCGCCCGGGCGCTTACAAAAATCTCAATGAAGCTATTCGTGACATCAGGGTAATGTATTCCGAAGATTTCAGAACGTGGACCGAACCGAAAAGAATCTCGTTCTATGACGGAAAAGATTATCCGCTCTATACGAACAACATTATTCCTTACGAACGCGCTCCTCACATTTTGGTAGGCTTCCCGACAAGATATTGCGAAAGAAAAGAATGGACTCCAAATAACGATCAGATCGGAAGCCGCGCCGTAAAAATCGATTCCATGGAAAATCATGAAAAACGGAGCGGTCTTGCCGTTACCGACTGTATTTTCATGCATTCCCGCGATACCGAGAATTGGAATCGGTTCAACGAAGCTTTTATGACCCCCGGTTATGAACACGAACATAATTGGATATACGGCGACTGTTACCCCGCTTACGGATTTGTGGATTCGGGTAAAGAAAATTATTATATGTATACCATTGACTGGCACCGCAGTTTCGGCTATCCGAAGCCGATGAATCTTTATGAAATCCGAAAGGACGGTTTTGCTTGTTATATGGCAGACGGAGAAGAGCGCATACTCGTAACAAACCCTTTGATTTTCGAAGGCAAGGAACTACATCTTAATTTCAAAACATCCGCTTACGGTTATATTTATATTGACGTATTGGATGAAGACGGCAATCCTCTTTCCGAAAAAGAAAGCTTTGAAGTTTTCGGAGATACCCTCGACCGAACGATTTGCTTTGCCGACGGAAGCGATTTTTCCGCATATGAGAAACAGCCCGTTCGTCTGCGTTTCCGTATGCGCGATGCAAAGATTTTTTCTTTGAAATTTGAATAATGCCTCCTATCCTCATACTTGCCGTCAAGGGCGACACAACTGCAGTTTGCGGATTCGTTCTTTTTGAAAAAGATACTTCGTATTACGTAGTGTAGCATACAGTGAGTCTTTTGTCAAGAGGCTTCGCAGGATTACGGGAATCCGCCTTCGCTTGCGTTCAGAATTCAATTTTCTTTCTCTGTTTTTGTCGATTCTCATAGTAAAAATCGAAATCGGGTTGACAGTATTTTCTTTCATATGGTAAAATAAAATCGACAAAAATTTCTGTCAGTGAATATCCGCATCCATACACATCAAAAAATAATTTTCGGAGGAATTTCAAAATGCCAAGACCTTACAAACCTGTCGATGAAACCCTTTTTAAAACAGAACCCTGTATCACGAGATACCCTGAAACTATTCTTTCCCGTCATGACGTCCCTTATAAATCCGCGCTGACCTTCAATGCGGGTGTATTGAAACGTGAAAACGGCGAATACGTCATGATTTTCCGCAATGATATCGGCGATTACGACAAACAAACGCTTGAAGGAACAAACCTCGGTCTCGCTTTCTCAAACGACGGTATTCATTGGAAGGTTGAAAACGAGCCTTGCTTTGCAATGAAGGATGACGAAATCATGCGTGTATACGACCCTCGTATCACGGAAATCGACGGCGAATACTGCATGTGCTTCGCTGTTGATACCAAGCACGGTGTATGCGGCGGCATGGCAACCACAAAAGATCTGAAAAACTTTGATGTAAAATCAATCTCTGTCCCCGAAAACAGAAACATGGTTCTCTTCCCTGAAAAAATCAATGGGAAATACGTTCGTCTCGAACGTCCCATGCCTGTTTATTCCCGTGGCGGTCATGTTTTCGATATTTGGCTTTCCGAATCTCCCGACCTTGTTTATTGGGGCAACTCCAAACTGGTTATGGGTGTGGAAGACGTGCCTTACTGCAATGATAAGATCGGTCCCGGTGCGCCTCCCATTAAAACGGATAAAGGTTGGCTGATTATCTTCCACTCTGTCGACGTTGATCCGAACAGAGGTAAAAACGGCTGGGAAGCTGCTTGGAGAAAACGTTACGTTATCGGTATCGCACTCCTCGATCTTGAAGATCCTTCCAAGGTTATCGGTATGTCTAAGAAACCCTTGATGGTTCCCGAAGGTTATTGGGAACTGGAAGAAGGTTACCGCACAAACGCGCTCTTCCCCTGCGGTATGCTTCTGGAAGATGATAATACCGTTCGTATCTATTACAGCGCCGGAGACGCAATCGTTCGTATGGCAACAGCAAAACTCGACGATCTGCTTGCGCTTTGCACAGAACCCAGACAGTATGAAAAAACCGAAGAATAAGAGAGGATGTCCGAATGATTAAATTTGTTAATACCGGTTCTCCTTCTGTTATCGGCGCTTTTGAAGAAAGAGAAATTCTCTATGCTTTCCACGATATTGATGGAACACATTCCTTGATCAGAGATTGGCCCCCCGTCATGAGCATCGTTTTGCATTACGTTTCCGAAAACGGTGTACCGGATGGTTACGACAGTGACGAACAGGTAAAGACTCTCGTTTCTCTTGCGGGAACAAAGCCTCTCCCCGAAACGGACAGTTTTTGCATTGAATCTGCAGGACTTTCCGCTTTGACACAGATGGAATGGGCAATCCGCCGCGCCATCGATGCAGGACACATTTCCGTGCCTTGCAACAAAGACGAAAACCGCCGTAAGATCGAAATGATCCGCAAAGGCGAGGAAATCTTTGAAAATCCCGATTCCGAAGAGCTGAGCGCTTTTCTGACTATCCATACACCCCGTCTTTTCAAATTCTACGAAAAAGTCCTCAATGGATTCTGCCGCGATAAAAATTTGGAACTGGCAAAAAAAGATCCCGACCGTTTTATCGTCAGCGGTTCCAAAGAATTTCTTGAATTGCTTTACAAAAACGGAGTCAAGAATTATTTCGTAACCGGCGCCGTCGTTGAAAAAGGCATGGGAATGCACGAAGAAGTGGAAACGCTCGGATTTGAGATCGGAAACGGAAAAATCGTGGAGGATTTGATCGGCTCCACTTGGACGGATAAAATTCCCAAGGATCAGATTATGGAAAAACTTCTTCAAACGCTCGGCGCAGACGGAAAAAACGTGATCGTAATCGGCGACGGCAGAAGCGAGATCTCCGCAGGTGTCAAGATGGGTGCTCTTTGCGTAAGCCGCCTTGAAAAAAACGATACTTACCGCAGAGCACTTCACAAAAAACTCGGCTCCAATATTGTTTTGGAAAGCTATCTTGAAGAAGATTTTCTTGCGCTCATTCGTTTTTCGAAATAAACTTTACTCGGAATTTTAATTGAATTCAAATACATAAACGGAGTTGTCTCAAGTGCAATAAAAGCATTTGAAACAACTCCGTTGTTTTTAATCAAAATCTCGCTCTCCAAGTGTTTGAAAAATATAGTTTGCCATCATATGCGCGCCCGATGCCAATCCTGCAATTAATTCTTCCGGAGGAATACAGTTTTCGGATCTCAGCCAACGCTTCAGTGTGCAAAGCATTCCGTCCGCTACGAAATTGATTTGAAAATCTCTTGCTTGCGGATTTTTTACGATCGTTTGCAACTGTTCAAAAAAAACGGTATAAATCAACTCATTGAAATAATCGGAAAAGGAATTTTGACCTTCGTATTCTAAAATTTTACTGTAAAAAATGCGGTTAGTATAAAAATAGTGAATCAAATCATCTATTGCTTCCCACACCGATTCATATGTATGATTACGCGCAATTTCTATAAACTCCGTTTCAAAAATCCAATTGACCAGATCCTCTTTATCTTTGAAATGATAATAGAAACTTTTTCGGTTCATCCCGCAATGTTTACAGATATTTCCAACGCTGATTTTTGCAAGCGGCATTTTTTGCGTTAATTCTTTCAGCGCCGATGCCATTGCTTTTTTCGTTATATTGGAATCTGCCACAAAAATCCCTCCGATAAAAATCTAAAACTTTTTATTCATTATATAAAAGCTTTATAAACCGAAAAGAAACAAATTGGCTTTTTTAATTATCGTTCGATTTTCCTTAACGCTTTCCTGAATTGAAAAATAAAAAGGACTACAGTAAAGCTGACGGCTGCAATATCCGCAATCGGTTCTGCAAGATATACACCGAGCGTTCGGTCCGACACGAGTTGCGGCATAATATAGATCAAAGGAAGCAATAAAACAAATTTTCTTACTACGGCAACCGTTACGGAAGAAAGTGCTTTTCCAAGCGACACAAATGTCATCTGACAAGCAATCTGGATACCGAACAAACACATTCCTCCGAAATAAACGCGAATAACGTTCTCCGTAAAATTCAGCAAAGCCGCTTTATCGGTAAACATTGCGCCAAATGATCTCGGACACAACATAACCGCCAACCAAAGAGTAAACGAATAAATCAAACAGACAAACAAGAGATAACGGAACGTTTTTTTGACACGTTTTGCGTTTTTAGCTCCGTAATTATAGCTCAGAATCGGTTGCGCGCCTTGCGCAATTCCTTGCAATGGCAACATTGCAAACTGCATAACGCTGGCAAGGATCGTCATCGCTCCAACGGCAATATCTCCGCCGTACTCCAACAAAGAAGAATTGAAACAAACGGAAATCACGCTTTCACTTGCCTGCATGATAAAAGTTGCAAATCCAAGTGCGATACAAGGGAAAATAATTTTTGCGGAAATGCGGAAATTATTTCTTCTCAATCGAAGCAATGTTTTTTTACCGAACAAAAAGAAAAGAATCCAAACACAGGAAAGTGATTGTGAGAAAACAGTTGCAAGCGCTGCGCCCTTCACGCCGAGATTCATTCCGTAAATAAAAATCGGGTCAAGAATGATATTGGCAACCGCACCGATGATCACCGAAAACATTGATACATTTGTAAATCCCTGCGCGGTAACGAACGCATTCATTCCCAATGTCAATTGCACAAATATCGTACCAATGGCATATATATTCATGTAATCACAAGCATAATCAATCGTATTTTCGCTTGCTCCGAACGCAAGCAAAAAATCCCGATTCCAAATCAACAAGACCGCTGTCAGAATTACGGAAATCAAAATTTGCACGATAAAACAGTTTCCAAGCGTTTTCTCTGCGCTTTCCATATCTTTTTTCCCCATAAAAATGGAAGCTCTCGGCGCACCGCCGGAGCTGATCAACGCCGCAAATGCGGAAACGATCATAATAATCGGCAAACAAACGCCAACTCCCGTTAAAGCGATGTCTCCGACTTCCGGAATATGCCCGATATAAATTCTGTCAACAATATTATACAGCATATTGATGAGCTGAGCTGTAACCGTTGGCAAAGCCAACCGAAACAGAAGCTTACCAATGGGAGCATTTCCTAATAGTTCTTTTTTATTTTCTTCCATAATTGATATCCCCCGATAACATTTTACAATATTTCAAAAATAAGAATGAGTTCATTTTATCTCTTTTTTCGAATATTGTCAATCGAAATTTTAAAAAATCCAGTCAAACTTTGTAATTTTTTCAAAAAAACAGTTGCATTTTCAAAAACAATGTGATATGATATATAAGGTTATCCTACAAAAAACAGAAAGGAGTTTTATCATGGCAAAGAAATCAAATTCCGAGCTCTTCTCTTCCTTGCTTTATATTTTGATTGGTGTTCTTCTGGTAATTTTCCGTTCTCAAACCTTGGGCTGGGCAATGACAATCGCAGGTGCTCTTTTCATCATCTTCGGTATTCTTGACCTTATAAAAGGCAATTTTGCAGGCGGCGCTATCAGTTTGATCATCGGTATTGCAATTCTTGTACTCGGCTGGACAGCAACAAAAATCGTTCTGCTTGTTTTGGGTATCATGATTGCTCTTAAAGGCGTGATTGCATTTATCGATGCATTGCGTGCTCGCAAGAAGAATTTCTTCAAGATCATTTTCCCGATTTTTTCCGTTGCAGTCGGCCTTATGCTTGCATTCGGTAACGGTCTTGATATCATTATCATGGTTGCCGGCATTATGCTTATTGTTGACGGTATTTTGGGCATGATCGGTTCCCTTTTGAAAAAATAACTTACATCCTCTGAAGCAAAAACTTTTCGGTATAAGAAAATCTTATACCGGGAAGTTTTTTGTTTTGGAAGTTATGTTCCGCGTTATTGACAAAATTTCCCATAAGGTTTATAATAAAACCATATAAATACAAAAAGCGGCAAACTGCCGCCCCCACTTGTTCGCCTATCCAAGTTTTGCTTGTATCTAAATAATGCAAACGGCGAGGTTTAAATTGCGTAATTTCCTATAGTATAAAAAAAGAAAGGATTCTTATGAAAACAGACAATACTGATCTTTTTGAGAAAATGCCCGTTCGAAAAGCAGTCATCACGCTTGTAATTCCAACGATCATCAGTCAGATCATTACGGTTATTTACAACATGGCAGACACCTTTTTTATCGGACAAATGGATGACCCCAATCAAGTTGCCGCCGCAACTCTGGCAATGCCTCCTTTTGTTATGTTGACAGGTATTGCCAATCTTTTCGGCATCGGCGGTTCCAGTTTGATTTCCCGAAGTCTTGGCGCGGGCAACCGTGAAAAAGCAAAAAAATGCGCGGCGTTCAGCATTTGGACTGCTGCTGCCGTTGCTTTGATTTACGGTCTTTTGATGTATTGGTCCCGTCCCACGCTTTTTCCGCTGCTCGGAACCGATCATTTTACTTATGATTACTGTTCGGACTATTTCCTTTGGACCATTGCCATCGGCGGTGTTCCCACTGTATTGAACGCTTGTCTTGCACATTTGGTTCGCGCTGAGGGATATTCCAAAGAATCAAGTATAGGTCTTGCGCTCGGCGGCATTATGAATATCATTCTTGACCCGATTTTCATTTTCGCTTTCGGTCTCGGTGTCAAAGGCGCAGCTATTGCAACCATGCTTTCCAACCTGATTGCGGTTATTTATTTTGTTTGTTTACTCCACAAAAACGAAAAAAATACCGTTATCAAATTTTCTCTGAAAAATTATACGCTTTTAAATGGATTTCCCAAGGAAATTCTGCTTGTTGGATTTCCCAGCTTCATGATGATGCTGATGGGCACCTTTTCTAATCTGGTACTCAATAAAATGGTCGTTTCATACTCCAACCAAGCAATCGCCGGAATGGGAATTGCAAAAAAGATCGATATGCTTGCCTTTGCCATTGCAAACGGTATGACCCAGGGTGTGCTTCCTTTGATCGGGTATAATTTCGCCTCAGGAAATCATATCCGTATGCGTTCGGTTATCAAAACTGCTTTTCTCTATACCATGATCGTTTCCTCAGTCGGCGCTGTATTTCTTTTCGTCGGCGCAGTTCCCGTAGTAAAATTCTTTATCAACGATGCGGAAACGGTTGCATACGGTCAACACTTTTTAAGAATCATCAGCATTACCTGCCCCGCTATTTCTATTACCATGATGATCATTTCTATTTTTCAGGCAACAGGACGAAAGCTTCAACCCATGATTCTTTCTCTCCTCAGAAAAGGCGGCTTTGACATTCCGTTCATGTTTATTATGGATGCAACACTTGGCGCAGACGGTATTCCGTGGGCAACACCGATCTCCGATATGCTTGCCATGTTTGTTGCATTGATGCTTTTCATTCCCTATTGGACAAAGCTAAAAAAAGGGTTTAAAACAATTGTGCAATCCGAAAACCAAAAACACTGCTGATTCACAAAGAAGAAAAACGGAGATTTCGAAAGATTTCTCCGTTTTTAATATGAAAATCGTTCTCATCAACTTCGCGTTTTATCCTGATTTTCATGCTTCATGTTTGATATTTTTTCGACTTAAATGCTTCGAACTTGCTAAAACGGTTGAAATATTTACGGATTTATGATACAATGTAGTCAGAAAACAGCAGTTTGAATATAATCGACGTCACATTAGAATCATGGCAAAAGGACGGTATCACATATGGATTATAAAATAACACTTCGTTCCAACAACGGTTTTGTAAAGTTTTCTGATAACACGGTTACTCTTGCCCCCGAAAAAAATTATGACGACACGCGTTTTTCTTTATCTATCGAATTTCTTGAATGGGAAAATGATGCGTATATCTTTTTGCCTGCTTGCGTGTATAACGGGAATAAATTCAAACGGGCAAAGATTCCTTATCCACCAATGTATAAGGAATCGGATCTTGGTGTCAATGCCCCTCCGCTTTTATCCGATGTTCCTGCGTTAAATACCGATGGCACCGGCAAAATAGAGGTTACGTCGGGAGATTTGTCAGTACCTTGCTTCGGCGTCCTCTTCAAGCACAAGAAAAAAGCCTTTTTTGTTTTCACAGAGCAAGCGTGCAAGGGCAAAAATATCGGATTCTCCGTAGAAAGTGGGAGAATTACCGTACAGTTTCCCGCCATACGTTCCAAATGTTATAGAATGTGCAGAACGAACGAGTCATCCCTTGACATCGGTATATCCGTAAAGAAAGGCGAATATCTCTGTACAAAACTGCTGATCAAAAATTTTGATTGCAACGGTATCCCCGCTTTTTATGAACTGTTTTTCAAAAACCGTCGGTGTTTGCTCTCTGATAGTCCGGCGCAAAACGGCTATACGAAAAAACTTTGGAATGTTTTGGAAGAGCATATGAACCGGGATAATTTCAACGGTGAATATTACGCGGAAGCATCAAAAAAATGGCAA
>SVRL01000071.1 GCA_015064845.1 Oscillospiraceae bacterium
CTACTACCGCTTTATCGGTAAAATTGATTGAAAAATGGAATATGAGTGCCTATGAAACACAAAATAGGCACTCATACAGAAGAAATATCTTTAACTATGTGAAGCCGGCGGCAGTTATCCCGATATGGAGATGATTCCCGCGATTGCGAATTATTTTCATATTTCCATTGACGAACTGTTTGGATATCACGATGAACGCGAGGAGAAAATCAAAGCAATTCTTGAAGCGGCAACAAAAACACTTACAAAACAAGGGTTTACAATGTATCCGGGAAGTTTATCCGAGGATGTTGAAGAATGCATCGATACACTTCGTACTGCTTCGGAGGAATTTCCGAACGAGCCTAAAATTCTTTTGAAGCTTGCCCAAGCGCTCCATATGTGGGGATGGCATAAATACGGCGCAAAAGGACATCCTTCCGATTCATTTGGCATCATAGAAGACGATATTGAATACAACTCCCAAAATATTTATTGGCAAGAAGCTGTTCGTGTTTATGAAAAGCTTTTGAAATGCAATCCGTCTTCAGAAGATCGAAAAATTGCAATTCGTCAAATCACGCCGCTTTATTGCAGAATGGGTGAATACGAAAAAGCAAAAGCACTTGCTAACGCGCAGAACCCACTTGTCATTTGCAAAGAAGTGTTGTTACCTTTGGCAACGGTCGGTGAAGAAAAAGCAAGATATCAAGGCGAAAGAATTATGGCTCTTCTTTCAAATCTTCGATTCGCTGTTTCCGAAGCTGTGGCTACAAGACCTGCCGTTTCATCTTCTGAATATGGAAGACAGGTTCTGTTGTCGGTTATTAACCTTTACGAATCGGTTTTTGTTGACGGCAGATGCGGAAGCTGGCATTGGGATATCGGGAATTCATATTTGACTTTGGCTCAATATGAAATGGACAACGGTGGCAGTATGGAAAAGGTTCTCCATTATTTTGATAGGGGATTTGATCATTGTAAGGAATATATGCGTATCTATCATGAAGAGGAATATCAATATTCAGTCCCTTTGATTTCAGCATTGCCAAAGATAAACAAAGGAGATCTTGCTCCTATCGGAGATGATTTTTGGAAAAAGGAATTGCGAACATATCGGAAAGATGTTGTTGATGCCATTTGCAGAAATCCGAAATATGCCGAATGCTTTGAATAATATTTTCCGATATATCTTCGCACAGAATGTCGGGAATGAAAAACGTATTTCTGATAAAATATAGACAGACAGGAGGGATGGCATATGGATTGGATTACAGGAATGCAAAAAGCAATTGATTACGTCGAGGAGAATTTGACCGAAGAAATTCATTACGAAAAGGTTGCGGAAAAAAGTTATTCTTCAAGCTATCATTTTCAAAGGGTATTCAGCATTCTTTGTGGTTATACTCTCGGAGAATATATTCGACTGCGCCGTCTATCGCTTGCAGGCGCGGAACTTGCGGGCGGTAAAGAAAAAGTGATTGATATTGCACTCAAATACGGCTATGAAAGCCCGGACAGCTTTGCCAAAGCATTTCAGAAATTCCATGGAATTACTCCATCGCAAGCGCGCGCAGATGGAAGTAACCTCAAGTCTTTCTCTCGCTTGTCAATTAAAATTTTATTGGAAGGCGGTAACACTATGAATTACAGAATTGAAGAAAAAGACGAAATGGTTTTGACGGGTTATAAGTGTCGTTTTTCCGGCATTCCCGGTGAACGCATGGAACAAGAAAAAGAAATGTATATAAAGACCAGACCGTTACAGTACGTTCTTAAATACCTTTCGGGTGATCTCGACAATGATTTTAACATCATTACGAATATTGATGAAAACGGTTACGATTTTTATATCGCAAGCCGATTGAAGAAATTCTTTCGTGAAAATCTTAACAAGGAAGGTATTTTAGGAGAAGAGTTTGCGAAAAATTATGAGCATGTTACGATTCCTAAATGTACTTATGCTGTTTTTGAAACCGAAAGATGTACCTGGCCGACAATGGTATTTCTTGATTTGAGACGAAAAATCGCAAGTGAATGGCTTCCCGGTTCGGGATATCAATTAAAAAATGCGCCCGAACTTGTGGTAACCCATTGGTTTGGAGGCGAGAAGCGTAATCAGAGATACCGCGAGCTTTGGCTTCCCATTGAAAAGAAATAATTTTTGCCCCGCTTTGGCGGGGCTTATTTTGTATCAAACAAAGGCTGTTGCACAGCAATGAGGTATGCAACAGCCTTAAATGTTATATTAAAAATTATTTACCCAAAAGCATATTCTGTTTGAGATCCCAGAGCTTCTGAGAAAGGTCGACATAATACGTATGGGGATTTTCAAAACGTTTTACTTCATCCCAGAGCAGATCGATCTGACTTTGGCAATAGGTGCGAATTTCTTCTGTGGAAGGGGATTCGTAAACGCATTCGCCGTTTTTGAAAATGGGAACGAGCAGTTCTTTCAGATGGAAGTTGGTAAGCGTTTTGCGTTTCCAGATGTGTTGAGGATGGAAAATTTCAATCGGCTGAGATTCATCGAAAACTTCATCGTGAATGCAGAGCAGGTCTGCAACCGCTTCGCCGCTTTCATTATCATAAATACGGTAAATTTTCTTGAAGTGTGGATTGGTAATTTTTTCGGGATTTTCGCTGATTTTGATTTTGGGGATGATGGTTCCGTTTTTCTCAACGGCAACGAGCTTATAAACGCCGCCGAATACGGGATTACTCTTCGCCGTAATCAAACGCTCGCCGACACCGAAGCCGTCAACTTCCGCGCCCTGTGCGATGATATCGCGGATAATATGCTCGTCCAAAGAGTTGGAAACGATGATCTTACATTCGGGCAAGCCTTGACGGATCAGTTCTGCGCGGATTTTTTTGGTGAGATACGTAATATCGCCGGAGTCCAGACGAACAGCGAAATTATGGATGCCCTGCGGAACCAGAATTTCCTTAAATGCGCGGATGGCGTTGGGCAGACCGCTTTTCATAACGTTATACGTATCGATCAAAAGGGTTGCGTTATGAGGATAAATACGGCAGTAGGTTTCAAACGCTTCGTATTCCGTGTCAAACATCTGAACCCATGCGTGCGCCATGGTGCCGGATGCGGTTACACCGAAATCACGGTCGGCAATGGTGTTCGAGGTGGAATGGCAACCGCCGATATAAGCGGCTCTTGCGCCGTAGATGGAAGATTCCGCACCTTGCGCACGGCGTGCGCCGAATTCGGATACGACGCGTCCGTTTGCTGCGCGAACGATACGGCTGGCTTTTGTGGCAATCAAGGATTGATGGTTGAGCGCAAGCAGAATGAACGTTTCAATGAGTTGCGCTTCCATGGAGGGTGCGCGTACGACCATCATCGGTTCGCGGGGGAAAATGGGAGTTCCTTCGGGAACGGCGTAGATATCGCCCGTAAAACGGAAATTGCGCAGATATTCCAGAAATTCTTCTTTAAAAAGTTTTTTTCCGCGAAGAAATTCGATATCTTTTTCGGTAAATTTCAAATTTTTAATATAATCAATGACTTCGTCCAAACCAGCTGCAATGGCATAACCTCCGCCGTCGGGAATATCGCGGAAGAAAACATCAAAATAAGCAATTTCATCCTTTTTGCCGGAAGAAAAATAGCCGTTTGCCATTGTCAGTTCATAAAAGTCTAAGAGCATTGTATAATTTGTGTGTTCAAACATGATAAACTCCATTCTGCCGCGAAGCGGCGGTTTTGTTCTTAATTATAACGGATTTTTTGAAATATACAAGTGTTTTGAAAATATTTCATGTGTATCCATGTGTATATACACATAATGATAACATGAAAAAACGGCATTGTCAAGTATAAATTCATAAATGCTGCGTTTTTTGTTTATAAAGGGGAGGCGGGATTCAATCGTGTTCTACCAAAATATGCAATTCAGCCAATTTCTCAAGGATGCAACGAAAAGAATCTTCATCCTTGACTGCTATGGTATGAATATGTAAGCCTGCGGTTAACAACAAGAGCGGCTTTGCATCGGTTTCCCGAATGTGATTGACAAAACGGTCAACGTCATAACGGGATGCCAAATTTAGTTCTGCCACGATTTTTCCGTATACGGAGTGCTGTACGATAACGTTGATTACTTTTCCGCCGTGATCCACGATTGCGTATAATTCGTCGGTTACTTCGTTTTTTCCATGCTTCACAACAAGTCTTTTGAGCAGGGAACAGCCATCGGATTTTTCCAGAATATATCCCTTGTGTTCCGCGCGGATGTGGTGTCCGCTTGCGCGTAAAAGCGCGATATCCGCAACGATGATCTGACGGGTAACGGAAAATTCGTTTGCAAAACAACTGGCACTGATCGGGGTATCGCTTGATTCCAATATAGATATGATTTTTTCTCTTCTTTGTTCGCTGTTCATAATCCGATTCCTTCAAAAATTCAAAAATAATCTATATTTTTATTATAACACAAAAAAAATAAAATGCAAGTACTTGACAAGACGGTTTTTTCATGATATGATACGCATATGTATATACACATATATATGCACAAAAAGAATAAACTTCAATATAAAAAGAAAGGATAATCTCATGAAACGCTTTGTAAAACGTTATTTGATCGATGCCATGAGCGCAATGGCGCTCGGTCTTTTTGCTTCTTTGCTGATCGGTACGATTTTCGGTGCTATCGGTATGATTCCCCATTTGGAAATTTTTACGACAATCGGCGGCTTTGCGAAAGCGATGGCAGGCGCCGCTATGGGCGTTGCGATTGCTTTTTCTTTGAAAGCACATCCTCTGGTTATGTTTTCTGCGGCGGCGGTTGGATATGCCGCAAACGCACAGGGTGCGGCGGGCGGTCCCTTTGCCGTCTTTATCATTGCCATTATTGCCGTAGAAATCGGTATGCTCGTTTCCAAGAAAACAAAAATTGATATTATTGTAACGCCTTTCGTAACCATTCTGGTCGGCGGTTTGCTTTCCGTCTGGATTGCTCCTTACATCGGCATCGGGGTTGGTTATATCAGTAAATTCATTGGCTGGGCGGCTTTGCAGGCACCGTTTATCACAGGTTTGATCGTTTCCGTTGTGGTAGGTATGGTTCTCACACTTCCTATTTCCAGCGCGGCGATCTGTCAGGGTCTTGTGATGACGGGAAGCGTGATTGCGGCAGGAAGCTCCGAAGGTCTTGCCATTGCGGGCGCGGCAGCGGTTGCGGGTTGCTGTGCGCAGATGGTTGGTTTTGCTGTCATCAGCTTCCGTGAGAATAAATGGGGCGGTCTTCTTTCGCAAGGCATTGGTACCAGTATGCTTCAAGTACCGAATATCATAAAAAATCCTTGCATTTGGCTTGCACCCACGCTGGCTTCCGCCATTACGGGACCTCTTGCCGTTTGCGTGTTCGATTTGAAAATGTACGGTGTTGCCATCAATTCCGGTATGGGTACCTGCGGTTTGCTCGGCCCTGTCGGTATGATTCTCGGTTGGTACGATAAGACGAACGGTTATCCCGGAGAAGTTACCGCGCTCCATTGGATTGGCTTGATTTTGGTTTGTTTCGTTCTTCCTGCAGTGCTTTCTTTGATTTTCGATGCGATTTTCAGAAAATGCAAGCTTGTCAAGGATGGCGATATGAAGCTGGAGCTTTGATTCATAAAATTACATATGGATGGTATGAAAATCCGCGTTTTGTTTTGCAAAATGCGGATTTTTTTTCGAATAATAGTATGGAAATAAGGAAAAATGCAGAATTGCATGAAAAAATGACAAAACTTTTTCATATCTATTGACAAAATGTTATAAAATGTGTATACTTCTTATGTTATTACGAAAAGATAGAGGCGCGAAAAGAAAGAGTAGCCGAGCAAGTTCCCGAATCGAAACGGTAAAAGGGCTTTTCGCCGAAGCGATAAAAATGGACGGCATTTTTATTTGCTGGTTTGCAGGAGAATATTTTGCAGACTGTCGCAGTTGCGGAGCGCTATCGGTTTTCATAAGAGTACGTTATGAAACCGCAGCATCTGCGGTTTCTTTTTGTTTCAAAACATGAAAAAGATTGGAGAATTTTTATGACAAAATCAAAAAAAATCGTTCTTGCGATTGCTGCGGTCATCATTCTCGCTCTTCTGATTGTTGCCGCTGTTACGGGCGGTGCAATGGGAACGGTAGGATGTCCCGATTGTAACGCAGAAACTGCCGCAGATTGTGAAACCTGTGGCGGAGAAACCGTTGTCCGCGGTTCGATCTGGGCAATTGTACCTCCGGTCATTGCAATCGGACTTGCTTTGATCACAAAAGAGGTTTACAGCTCTCTTTTCATCGGTATCATTTCCGGTGCGCTTCTTTACAGCAACTTTAATTTTACCGGAACGATGGATGCTGTTATTTCCGGCGGTTTGATCGATGCCGTTGTCGGAAATGCAGGTATTTTCGTATTCCTTGTTGAACTCGGTATGCTTGTTGCGCTTGTTAACCGCGCAGGCGGCTCTGCGGCATTCGGCAGATGGGCGGCAAAGAATATCAAAACCAAAACAGGTGCAATTCTTGCAACGTTTTGTCTTGGCATTTTGATTTTTATTGACGACTATTTTAACTGTCTGACAGTAGGTTCCGTTATGCTTCCCGTAACGGATTCCAAAAAAATTTCCCGCGCAAAACTTTCTTACATCATCGACTCCACTGCAGCGCCCGTTTGTATGATTGCGCCGATTTCCAGCTGGGCGGCTGCCGTTTCCTCTTATGCGGAAGAAGGCAAAGGTCTTGAACTTTTCATTTCCGCAATTCCTTATAACTTCTATGCGATTCTGACACTCGTATTTATCGTTTCGATCACATTGATCGGTTTTGATTACGGTAAAATGCGTATGTATGAATATCAGGTTGAAAGCACGGGCAAACCCGATGCCGTTGAAACAGGAAGCGCTTCCGAAACAGAAGCACCCAATGCCAACGGTAAAGTTTTTGATTTGATTTTCCCCGTTCTTTCTTTGATTGTTTGCTCTGTCCTCGCTTTGGTTTACGTTGGCGGTATTCTGGACGGCAAAAACTTCATTGATGCTTTTGCTGATACCGATGCGACCGTCGGACTTCCGATGGGCGGTTTGGTTGCTATTGTAATTACCATTGTTTACCTTTCTTTGCGCGGTACGATCTCCTTTAAGGAAAGCATGGCGGCATTGCCCAAAGGTTTCAATGCAATGGTTCCCGCGATCTTGATTCTGACGTTTGCTACCGGTTTGAAAAATATGACTTCCATGCTCGGTACGAAGTATTATGTTTACGATCTGATGAGCGGTGCTGCTGCAGGACTTGCAAACTTCCTCCCTGCAATCATTTTCGTCGTTGCTTGTTTCCTTGCATTCTCCACGGGTACTTCTTGGGGTACGTTCGGTATTCTGATTCCGATTGTTGTTGCCATTTTCCCCGCAGGAAGCGAACTGTTGATTATCGGTATGTCTGCTTGTCTTGCCGGCGCTGTTTGCGGTGACCATTGTTCTCCCATTTCCGATACCACGATCATGTCCTCTGCAGGCGCACAGTGCAACCATCTTGCTCACGTTTCCACACAGATTCCTTATGCGCTTACGGTTGCGGGAATTTCCTTTGTGATGTTCTTGATTTCCGGTTTCGTTCAGAATATCTGGATTTGTTTCCCTCTCGGCATTGTATTGACCATTGCCGTAGCATTCGTTTTGAAATTGATTACCAAAAATCGTAAACCTGTGAATGCTTAAATAACATAACCGATTATCGCATGATGTTCCAATCGGGATATCATGCGATACTTTTTAATTTTTTAAAATAATTTGAATTTTTATATTGACAAAACCATTTTTCCTGTGATATAATAGACGGGAAATAAATATTGTATTGGGATATAGCCAAGTCGGTTAAGGCACAAGACTTTGACTCTTGCATTTCGTTGGTTCGAGTCCAACTATCCCAGCCAGAAAAAAGCACTTGCGCAAGCAAGTGCTTTTTTCAACGAAATTTGCCCTTGCGGGCAAGTGAAATATTTCTGCGAAATGTGAAATACGCCTGCGGCGTGTGAAATATTCGCTTCGCGAATGTGGGCAAATTTCATTTCACATTGCGACCTGTGGGAGCAATATTTCACAATTTCCGCAAGGAAATTATTTCACATTCGGCGCAAGCCGAATATTTCACTAAAAGCTTTTCGACTCTGAAGTTTTTCAAAACTTTGTAGACGCATTTCGGACTTTTTCGGTCTGTAGATAGATTCGGACCGTCACACCGTAGGGGCGTTCTGTGAACGCCCGCGGGCGACCGCAGGTCGCCCCTACCAAATCAAAATACATTTACAAAGCCATAGATGCAACGGCATTTAGAATAGATGTGAATTTGCGAAACCACTTGAAATATATATGAAAACATGATATAATGTAAAAAACTTATGCTATGGAGGAATTGAGAATGGCAAATTTTATTTGTGACTTTGAAGGTGTTAGAGGAAGAATTCTAAAATTATACGATAACAAATTGATAATTATCACAAAGAAAACTGTAGGAAGCTTTATTACAGGAAACATTACGGACGGTGAAAAAACAATATTTTTATCTGATATAGTGGGGGTACAGTTTAAAAAATCAGGATTTTTAATTGGGTATCTACAGTTTGAAACCCCCTCTTTACAGATGAATAATAAAAGCGATAATATGTTTTCTGAAAACACGTTTACATTTGAAGTTAATAAAAACGGAATAACTAATGAACTTATTGAGGCTGTATATAATTTCGTTGTTGATCGTATAGAAGAAATTAAGTATGGAATACATCTAATCAAAGAAATTCCTAATTTTGAAAGTATGAAAAAGTACAGTACTCATATACAAGGTGATAATGAGGATATTGACGAGGAGGTTCCCCAGCAAAATTTCAACAATAAAGGCGAAAATATTGATTTTGAAACATATGATGACATTTCTGATTTTCAAGATGAAATTCGCAACACCTCAACAGAAGATTTAAAACTTATTTTAGAAGACCAGCGAGAATTATATAGTGATGATGAAATTAAAATAATAACAGAGGAATTGCAACGGCGTAGGTAAATACATAGACTTCGTTACAAGCATGGCGTTAAAAGTCCGGTAGAACGCGGATACTTTTAACCCCCATCATCGCCAAGGGGTTAGTGTACCCTCTGCAAAAACAGTGTGCATCTAAATCAGCCACACACGGCTTTGCATCTAAATCGGACACACATCACAGAAAGGGGCTGTCTCAAATGCCAAAATTAGAGCATTTGAGGCAGCTTTTTTCTGTTTTTTTGTTTGGGAGAGAAAAAAATCCCTCTCGGGGATAAAAAAGAGCATGACTAAAAAAGGATTGCAAGAAT
>SVRL01000072.1 GCA_015064845.1 Oscillospiraceae bacterium
AAAGGGGAAATGTTTGAATATTTAACAATTTTCTCCTTGAATTTTATATCAAAGTATGATATAATAGCATATCAAAAACATTGAAAAAGAAAGGAAACTGCCATGGCTTTGCTTACGTTAAAGGACATCGGAAAAATTTACGTTTCCGAAAACAACGTAACCGTCGGGATCCGAGGGGTAAACCTCTCCTTTGACCGCGGAGAATTCGTTGCGATTACGGGTAAATCCGGTTCGGGTAAATCCACGCTTCTGAATGTGATCAGCGGTATGGATTCTTATGAAGAAGGTGAGCTTTTTATCGAAGGTGCGCCTACTTCCCATTATTTACAGCCCGAATGGGAAGATTACAGAGAAAAATACATTTCATTCATTTTTCAGGATTATAATATCATTGAAAGCTTGACTGTTTTACAAAACGTGGAGCTTGCTTTGATGTATATGGAAGACCCCAAAGAACGCAGAAAACGCGCATTGGAATTGCTTGACCGCGTGGGACTTTCTTCCCATATCCGTCAGAAAGGCAGTAAGCTTTCGGGTGGACAGAAGCAGAGAACCGTCATTGCGCGTGCGCTTGCCAAGGATAGTCCTATCATTTTAGCCGACGAACCGACGGGTAACTTGGACTCGGCAACCTCAAAAGAGATCATTTCGCTTTTGCGCGAGGTTTCAAAAGACAAATTGCTCATTGTGGTTACACATAATTTTGAACAGGTGGAAGACTGCGCGACGCGCCACATCCGCGTTTTCGACGGCGCGGTGGAATCCGATGCCCGTTTGATTCCCGTTTCCGAGGTTTTCGAAGAAGAAAAACCCCGTTTGGAACGCTCTGCGCCCAAATCTGCGAAAGCGAAAAAGAAAAATTTGAAAAAGAAAGATTTCAAAAACGGCTTTTTGCTCGGCAGAACGATCTTTGCCGCCAAACCCCGTCTTTCCTTTTTCCTTTGTTTGCTTATGCTGATCGGTACGCTCGGCATTTTCGGCGTTACCGCGCTTTGCGGTTCCATGGGCGATATATTTGAACCGAATTATATGTTTCATCATATGGACGGCAGAGTGGTTCTGACGACACAAAGCGGCGAGGTGCTTTCGGAAGAAGAATGGCGCGCGCTTGCCGAAAAACACGGCGCAAAAAGCATTCTTCGCTTCGATTCGCTTTTGGACAGTTATGCGACCACGGGTATTTTATATCATTACGACGGCTACGACCGTTATATTTCCCTCAACAGCGTTTTCGGTAAGGATTACGGAACGCCCGACGTGGGTACCTATCCCAAAGAGAAAAATGAAATTTTGCTCTATCTGCCCATCTCCTGTCAGCCTGCTTTCGGTAAAGATACGCTTTTGATGGAGACCGTGGAAAAAGGCAATCTGACTTTGAAGGTTACGGGTGTCAAATATTATTACGACAACAATCTGACCCCCGAATGTCTTTTTACGGAGGATGGCTTCCGCACCGCGACCGCGCTCCATTATCTTTTAGACCGTTCCTCTTTCACGGCAACGCTTTCTTTGCAGTCCGAAGCGAACGGCATGGCGCAAACGCACGTTTTGTACGATATTTCCCCTTCTTTTGATATTCCCGCGAATAAGGTTTATCTGAGTGAAAGTATGTATCGGGAATTTGCGGCGCAATATCCCGATTATACCTTGGGTATGACGATGAGCGCGTATTATTTTGAATACAATTTCAACAATTACAACGAAAAACCCAAAGAATTGGTTTTCAGAAAGGTTCTGGAGCCTTCGCAGATCTCTTCCGATCCTTCTTATGCGGGCGAATACGGTCAATATTCGAACACGCTGATCGTCAGCGACGATATTCTGGTGGAAATGGCGGAAACCGTTCTCGAACGCTCCTACCGTCAGGTTTCTTTCTTCTTTGAAAACGACAGGGAAGCGCGCCGCGCCGCGGAGGCTTTGCGCGAAGAGGGTTACATTGCCGTTCCTTCCGATACGGAATATACCCCCGATCCGTTCTCCGTCATTGAAAATATGCTCGCTTGTATTTTTATGGGCGCTCTTTGGCTGATTGCCGTTTTCTTCCTCGCCTTTTTCATTCATCTTTGTTCCGTCCGTTCGCTTGGCGCTTTCAAGGGCGATATGGCGATCATGCGCTCCATGGGTATTCCCGTTCGCGTCATTCGCATTGGTATGTACGTACGCATGATGATTTCTTTGATTCCCGCTTTCATTTGTCTTGCGCTTTCTTCCGTTCTGATCTTTACGTCTCCGACGTTTAATCAATATTTCGTTTATCTTTACGGCTGGCAATACGCGGCGATCGTTTTCGGCATGATTTTGCTGACCGTTCGAATCACGCGCAAACAGGTACGCAAGCTCTTCTGCGAAAGCGTGAAAAAATCCCTGAAAGGAGGTAACGCGCAATGATTCGTATTCAGGGCTTACACAAATATTTCAATAAGGGCAAACAAAACGAAATTCACGTCATCAACGATATTACGCTTGAATTGCCCGAAAAGGGGATGACTGCCATTTTCGGTAAAAGCGGCTGCGGTAAAACCACGCTTCTCAACGTCATCGGCGGTTTGGATTCTTTTGCTTCGGGTACGCTGACCGTGGAGGGCAAGGATATCCGCACGGATACGGATGATCTGCGCAACCGTTATATCGGTTATATTTTCCAGAATTATAATCTCCACAAGGACCGCACTTGCTTTGAAAACGTTGCCGACGCGCTTTTGCTTTGCGGCATGAAGGATGAAAACGAGATCGAACGGCGCGTGATGAAGGCGCTTGAAAACGTGGGAATGGATAAATATGCAAAGCGCACCCCCGATACGCTTTCGGGCGGTCAGCAGCAACGCATTGCCATTGCCCGCGCCATCGTGAAAAATCCGCGTATTATTCTTGCCGATGAACCGACGGGTAATCTTGACGAGCTGAATACCGTGATGATCATGGACCTTTTGAAAAGTATTGCGAAAGACCATCTCGTTTTGCTCGTTACGCACGAGGCGGACCTCGTTGACCATTATTGCGATACCGTGATTGAGCTTTCCGACGGAAAGATCGTCGGTATGAAAAACAACAGCGACGCCAACGGTTACACTGCAAAAAATAAAAATCACATCTATCTCGGCGAATTGGAAAAGAAAGAAATTTCAACACCCTTTGCCGAAATCGAATACTTCGGGGAGAGCCCCGAAGTACCCATCCGTCTTCGTATCGTCAATCACGGCGGTAAGCTTTACGCGGAATTTGAAAATGATACGATTCATATTCTGGACACCTCTGCCGAAGTCAAGCTTTACGAGGGTGTTTACGAAAAAGAAAAAGAAGCCGAGCAAAAGCTGGCGAAAATCGAAATGGAAGATCTTCCGCCCGTGGAAGCTTCCGCAACGGGTAAGCTCTTTTCTCTCGCTTCCTCGCTGAAAAGCGGTTACGATATGAATTTCAAAAAAGGGAAGAAGGGCAAAAAGGTTTTGCGCGCCTGTATGTGCCTTTTCGCGGCTGTGATCGTCTTTATGTTTGCCGTTTTCGGTACTTCCATTCAGGCGATTTTGGAAGCGAAGGATTCCTATAATCACAATATGTTTTATCTTTATACCCCCGACGGCGAGGTTTCCGATAAGCTGATTGCCGCCATGAAAAACGGCGAAGGCGGATTTGATTTTATGACGCTCCGTTTGGGCTATCCTTCTTTGGGCGACAGGGAAATTTCCTTCCGTATGCAAAGCTTTGAGACCTTTTCTCCTTCCTATGCGGAAAACTTTTCCGCAAGAGCCACGCTTCTGGACCGTTTTCTTGCTTCGGGCAAAAAATTGCTCGTGGGTAAGGCTGACGGCTTGGCAAAGGAAGAAATTCTGATCACTTCCAAGGTTGCCGACGCACTTCTGGAAGCTTCTCCTTACGGTCATATTTCCGAATACAAGCATTTGATCGGCATTACCTCTGCGCATATGTCCGTGGACGGCAAAGCTTTGCGCATTGCGGGCATTGTGGAATCCGAAGAAACCTCCGTTTATTGCGATGCGATGGCTTTGGCGGAATATATGAATCTGGATCTCGGTCTGGATGCCGTCAAACCCGCTTCCGAATTCGGGCTTTCCGTGGCTCCGGGCGAAACCATGCTGGCTTTGAAATACGGCGAGCTTGAAAATATACCCACGCTCGGAGAAAAGGTTTTGCTTCGCGGAGAACAGTTTCTTCTTTCTTCCGTTTTGCGCGGAGATTATCATTACTATGGAATGTGGCTCGACGGCAACGGCATCCAAAAACTGAATCCCGACGAATATTTCCTGCATATCGTGAAAACCGAATATCCCGAACTGACCGAGGGTACGGCGGAATTTCAAGCAAAATGCAGTGAGCTTTCCGATTTGCGTTACGCCGAATATTATGATTATTATTACGCTGAAGTCAAAGATTTCATGAAAGACAGATACCGTTTCTATCCCGATACCTTTGAGCTTTGGCTTTATTACGAAAAAGGCTTGGAAGAAATGTACTATCTTTACGTTGACGAAAATTATTATCTCGTCAAGCAGTACGAGCAGCGTTACGGCAAAACGCCTTCGCTTTCCGAGCTGGAAGAAAAGCGTTCGGAATTTCAACGTCTGGATATGCTGCCGTATTACGAGCTTTACGAAGAAGAATTTTACAGAACCGATTTCGGCGCGCAAAGGCTGAGCGGTACGACCTATCTCGTTTCCGACGAGGATTATATCATGCTTTCCAAGCGTATGGGCGAAAGCCATGAAAGCTTGCCCGAATACAGAGATTATCTCATCTATACGGCGATCCATTCCGTCAATCCCGAAGAAACGGAAGCCTTTCTCATGGAAAACTTTTCTCATCTGGAAAACGGTTACGACTTCTTGCATACGATCCTCACGCCCGATCTCGTTTTTGAATCCATCGTGGAAGATCAGATGGAAACCATCACGGGCGGTTTGATTGCCATCGTGGTGATTCTTGCCGTGATGAGCGTTTGTATGTATTTCATCATGCGTTCTTCTTTGATGAGCCGTATCAAAGAAGTCGGTATCTACCGCGCCATCGGTGTTTCCAAAAAGAATCTCGTTTTCAAATTTCTGACCGAAGCTTTCGTGCTGGCATCGCTGACCGTTTTGTTCGGCTATCTTGCAACGAGCGCGTTCCTTTTCGCTTGCATGAGCGTTTCCGATCTAGTTTCAAGCGTATTCTATTATCCCATTTGGATGGCAGGTTTGGTTCTTGCGTTGCTCTACGCGCTGAGTTTGATTTGCGGAACGATTCCGATCCTTTCGCTTCTCAGAAAAACACCGAGTGAAATTCTCGCAAAATACGATATATGATCTGTCTTTTTCTTGAGGGTTACAATATCCGCGCGCCTTATCTTTCCGGGGAACTCAAGCGGATTCTGAAACCCGAAATGTCCGTTTGTGTGATCGCGTTTTCCTTTCGGGAGAACGCGGTCCGCTCGGCGCGGGAATGGGAACGCTTTTACGGCAAAGATTCCAAAAATTACAAAGGTATCACTTCGGGACTTTGCGCTTACGGCATTTCATCCGAACGGATTTCTTTTTTGAATTATTTTACCGATACCAAAACGTCCGCCATGGAAAAAATCAAAACTGCGGACGTTCTTTATTTTCCCGGCGGTCTTCCCGACAAAATGATGGAGCGGATTCGGGAATTTGAATTGGAATCGGTTATCTGCGCGCATACGGGGATTTTTATGGGATACAGCGCAGGCGCTTTGATTTTGCTTTCGGAATATCATCTTTCGCCCGATCACGATTATCCCGCATTTCAATACGGAAAAGGTTTAGGATTGGTTGACGGCTTTTTCCTTGAGGTGCATGATACGGGTGCGCCCGAACAGATTGCCGCCATTCAAAAAGTGAAAACCGAGCGGGAAAAATCCGTTTACACGCTTCCGCTTATGAAAGGCGCGCTTTTGGTCGAAGATGGAAAAATTTCGCTTTTGGGAAAAGCAAGGGAATGCTGAATGCAGATAAACGGGAATTTATGAGTGTGTTCGTTTGAAAAAGCAAAGACATCGAAAGCCTTCCCCAGCGGGGGAAGGTGGCGCCGTAAGGCGACGGATGAGGTGTTACTTTCGATTTCTGCAAACAGACGGATGTGTGCAAAACTTTTTTACAAACGCCTCATCCACCATTTTGCCGCTTTGCGGCATAATGTTCCCCCTTCCCCCACCGGGGAAGGCTAACTAAACCTCATCTTTCGGCAACAGACAAACGCGTAAACCATCATTTACAACAATTCAAGGAGGTGATTTCATGGGAAAAATTCTTTCTTATGAAAACAAAAATTTTTCGATTATGGGAGATTCCATCAGCACGCTTTGGGGGTGCAATCCTTCGGGATATGAAGTTTTTTACCGCTGGGAAGAATGTGAAGCTGCCAACGTTTTTTCTTCTGCCGATACGTGGTGGGGAAAGGTGATTGAAGCGCTCGGCGGTTATCTTCTCATCAACAATTCTTTTTCGGGAAGTATGGTTTGCAAAGATATTTTCTGTGATTTTGAATCCTACGGTTGCAGCGATGAACGGACGGGCAATTTGGGTACGTACGAAGAAAATCCCGACGTAGTTATGATTTTAATGGGACTCAATGATTTCGGTTCCAACGTCCGTCTTTTTCCCACGGAAGAAGAAAACGGACTTTCCGTTTTCTATGTTGCTTACGATACCATGCTGAAAAAAATCAAGCGCAATTATCCCGAAGCGGAAATCTGGTGTATTACCTTGCCTTACGGATATGAAAGCAAGAATCCGAGCGAAAGAAAACCGCTTGTGCGCCGCGGACATCATCTTTCGGAATATTGCGATATCATCCGTCAATGTGCGGCGGAAAACGCTTGCAAACTGTTGGATATTTTTCATCCCGAAGCGCCTTACGACACGATTGACGGTTATCATCCCAATCTTGACGGCATGAATACCATTGCTTCGGACGTTTTGAGTGAAATCGAAAGGCTGGAAAAGGGCAATGATCATTGATTCTCACGCGCATTATTCTGTTTTTCAATACAAAAATCAATTTCCTTTCGTGGATGGAAAAGACGGCGTTTTATTTCGCAATCACGGCGCGAAAAAAGAACTTTTTGCGCGTATGAAAGAGGAAAATATCGCGTTTTTCATCGAACCCTCCGTGCGCTTTGAAAATCTGGAAAATCAGCTTTCGTTGGCTTCGGAATATCCGTCTTTTATCCGCTCGGCGGTGGGCGTTCATCCGAAATACTGTTTATATGCGCCTTGGGAAGAACGGGAAACGATTCGCAGATTTGCCGAAGAACATCATGCGATTGCCATCGGGGAAACCGGCTTGGATTACAGCATAGAACTGACCGATGAAGAAAAGGAAACGCAGAAAAATTGGTTTTCCTATCAGCTTTCCATTGCCCGTGAATTGCGTTTGCCTTTGATTTTGCATATCCGCGACGCCGATGAAGCCGCTTTGGAGATTCTGAACCGTGAAAAATTTCCGTTTGGCGGTGTTGTTCACTGTTTTGGAGGGGATTTACAAACCGCAAAGGCTTATATTGCGCTTGGATTTACGCTCGGAATCGGCGGCAGACTTTTACAGAAAGAAAAAGACTCCGCGCTCCTTAAAAAAACCGTGCAGGGACTTCCGCTTTCTTCCGTTTTGGTTGAAACCGATGCGCCTTACGTTCCACCCGATCTTTCGGCTGTGGAGGCTTCGGATAAGCAGAAACAAAAAATGCGCAATTCTTCCTTGATTTTGCCAAACGTCATTCAGGAAATTGCGCGTTTGAAGGATTTGGACGTTTCAGCGGTTGAAACGTCGGTTTTTGAAAATACGTTGAGGGTGTTTCATTTGTGAGGATAAATGATTGTTTACCGTTATCTCTCCCTCCGACGCCACAGACAAGCAACGCTTCTCTGTAGCGCCACCTCCCTCGTCAGAGGGAGGCAATTCAAGGCTCCCTCTGTACATTATGCTACGCAAAATGTGGGGAGACTGTCAGCAAAGCTGACTGAGGGAGAGACACCGCTCACAACTATTACACCCATAAATTCCCGTTTATTCCTCGTTTACGGTATCATTTTTGCATGGGGAAGAACGTTAAAAAAATATTTTAATTTTTTTGTATTTATCTACACCTTTTTCATAAATTTATGGTATAATAAGCAAGGCTGATCAGAAAAAGCCTGAAAATTCAAATATATATACAGTAAGGATGTGTTTTTTCATTGCGTACAAAAAAATTTTTATTCGGATATTGCATTGCTTCGCTTATTTTCGGTTTGGGACTTTCCGTTTGGCGAATGATTTTAATGCTTCAGTATTATGATCCGTATACGAAAGAATTCGTTTTGGAAGCGGCGCCTGCTTTGAAAACCTTTGGTTACGTTACGTTTTTTACGCTTCTTTTGCTTGCGACGGCTTCCTTTTTCTTTATTCGTCTGAAAATGATCGGTTGGGCGTATGAATTTTCGGAATTTTCCGCCGCCGAACATCAATCAACCACCTTTACAAGCGCTTTGCTTGGCTTCGTGTGTCTTGCCGTTTGCATTTTTGTTTCCTTTTCTTTGCCTTCCATGCTTGCGCCGACAAAGTATATCATTTATAAATATACGCAGCTTGCGGCTTATATCCTTCTTTTCTTTGTTGCCGCATATTTTATTATCAATGCGATGGGCTCTCCGCGTTTGGAAAAAATCAAGAAAGTGATTGCTTTTTTGATTCCTCTTTGGGGTGTGGCTTTTGCGTTGGCAAGCTATACCAATCCGTTATATCTTTATAACGATTTTAACCGCATGACTTGCAATGCATCCGTTTGCGCGTTGACATTTTTCTTTTTATATGAAGCCAAAGGTACTGCTTTGAAAAAAACAAAGCCCGTATATTTCATTTTTTCTTTGCTTGCAACCGTGATGTGCATGGTCTATGTCCTGCCAAACTACATTTTGTTTGCATATTGGGAATTGACTTCCGAATTGCATTTCCTTTTTGAAGCTGTGGAACTCGGCGCACTTTGTTATATGATTTCCGTTTCTTTCGTTTTGGTTTCCTCATTGCAAAAATGCGAGCTTCCCAAAGCCGAATCCGAAGAGGAGTCCGAATATTTGCCCGAAGAACCCGAAACAAAATAACTTGAAAATGCGGGTAACTTTCCTATAGTATGAAAAACAAAACTCCCACGGTATCCTTGATTGGATTTTCCGTGGGAGTTTTTGAATGCAGAATGAAGAATTGCTGAGATAAACGGGAATTTATAAGCCTTCCCCAGCGGGGGAAGGGGGACCGCTTGCGGTGGATGAGGTGTTAATAAAAAAGTTTTGCTAACATCTGTCTGTTTGCGAAAACCGAAAGTA
>SVRL01000073.1 GCA_015064845.1 Oscillospiraceae bacterium
CAATACCTTACAAAAAAATTTTCGATTTTTTTATGCTATGGAAATTTGCGCAAAAATAAACCGAAAAACGGTAAATGACGTAAGTTCGATGGAAAGATAAATGATTGTTTACCGTTATCTCTCCCTCCGACGCCACAGACAAGCAACGCTTCTCTGTAGCGCCACCTCCCTCGTCAGAGGGAGGCAATTCAAGGCTCCCTCTGTACATTAAGCTGTGCTTAATGTGGGGAGACTGTCAGCAAAGCTGACTGAGGGAGAGACACCGCTCACAACTATTACACCCGTAAATTCCCGTTTATCTGAGGATTCTGCATTTTCACAAGGAGGTGATTGCATTGGAATTTGAAATAGAAAACGGTATTTTGAAAAAATACCGAGGAAAAGATGAATACGTTATCATACCCGAGGGCGTAAAAGAGATCGGAAAGCGCGCATTTTACGATCAGGATATCAAAAGCGTTGTGATGCCGGCAAGTGTAACGAGCATTGGACTCCAAGCGTTTTATTATTGTTCCGATCTGGAAAGCGTCATTATTTCCGAAAATATCACGGAAATCGGAAAAGAAGCCTTTGCGTTTTGCTTAAAATTAAAGGACGTAACACTTCCAAAAAAAATAACGAAAATCAAACCGCTAACCTTTTTCGGCTGTCAATTAACCCGTCTTGTGATACCCGAAGGTGTAACGGATATTGAATATTGGGCGTTTGATGCTTGTATCTATTTAGAAGAACTCGTGATAGGAAATCAGATCCAACGGATTGATAAAGACGCATTTTCGGAAAAAATAAATCCCCGTCGTTTTGTCGTTGCCCCGGATTCCGAGGATGAAAAACAATGCAATATGCTGCTCCAATCCTTGGGAACGGAAAGATTTGCGCTTGCTTTTTTGTCCGATACCTTGGAAACGAATGCAATCATCACGGAAAAATTAAAAAGCCGTATACCGAATAAAAGATTCCGTGAAAAATTTATTCCCGAACTGATTGAAAAAGCGGAAACGGCAGCACTTTCCAAATTGCTTTCCATGGTAAAAAAAATGTCCGTGGAAGAAATTGACGGTTATATTGAGAAAGCCGAAGACCGTCCCGAAAGCAGAGTTTTGTTGTTGGAATATAAAAATCGGCTGTATCCTGCGGAAGTATTGGAAAGAATGCAGGAGATTCAAATGGAAAAAGATTTCGGCTTGCGTGAAAAAACACTTGCCGATTATAAATCAACGTATTCCATCAAAAAAGAAAACGGGGTATATGTCATCATCAAATATCATGCCAAAGAAGAAACGGTATTTATTCCCGGAACCATTGGCGGAATTCCCGTTTGTATCGGAGAAAAAGCGTTTTATCAATGTAAGCATATTACAGACGTTACTATCGGAGAAGGGGTAACCACGATTGGTAATTTTGCATTTTTCGGTTGTGAGAATTTGCAAAGCGTTACACTTTCCGAAGGCATCACGGGCATTGGCATCGGCGCGTTTCGCAGTTGTGAAAATCTGCAAGAGCTTCATCTTCCGAATACCGTCAAAACGATTGCGCCTGCCGCGTTTGTGGGTTGTCTGAACTTGCAAAACATTACGCTTCCCGAAGGAATTACCGTCATAAATCCGCAACTTTTTTATTATTGTGAAAAGCTGGAAACGATATTCCTTCCCAAAAGCGTAACGAATATCGGCGTACAAGCATTTTTTGAATGTAAAAAACTGACGCTTTTATGCGAAAAAGATAGTTTCGCGCATAAATATGCCGAACGTAATTTCCTGCCGTTCAAAATCACGGAATGATGGAACGGTAAATGATTGTTTATGGTACTTGCCTCATCCGTCGTTATGCTACACGAAAAGCCTTTCGTGTGCAAAACGACACCTTCCCCATACGCCAAAGATATACAGATTATTTACGTTAGCGGAGGGGAAGGGCTCGCGGCGCGTAGGTTACAAAGATTTGAGATTTTTTTATCTTAACTAATTTTGAGCCTTCAGCCCTTCCCCCTTGGGGAAGGTGGATTTTTGATAGCGAAGCGTATCAAAAAGACGGATGAGGTTTTAACTCGCATAAATTCTCATTTATCTTCCCATCAAATTCAAAAAACCTGTCAGCACTGAGTGCTGACAGGTTTTTACTTTTATTTATTGCCATTGACCTTTTGTGGCGATCAATGATATTTCGGCAAATAATTTCCGTGTGCTTCAATGAGATCATCCACCATTTTCTTGATGGTGTCAATATCCAATTCACTGCCCGTATGCGGATCAAGCATAGCCGCCTGATAAATGTGTTCTTTTTTACCCGTAACGGCTGCTTCAATGGTCAGAAGCTGTACGTTGATGTTGGTCATATTCATAGCCGCGCATTGAACGGGAAGCGCACCCACGTGCAAAGGATTGATTCCGTTTCCTTTGACGATGCAAGGTACTTCTACGCAGGCTTCGCGGGGGAGATTGGAGATATAGAACTGATCGTTGAGGACGTTGCCGCCGATCTGATAAGGAGTATCCGTCATTACGGCTTCCATGATACGGGAAGCGTATTCACGGGAACGGTTGTGTTCCTTTATTCCTGTTTCGAGAATGGAAGCGTATTCCTTTTCCCAACCTGCGATCTGGTTGATGCATCTTCTCGGATATTCATCAAGCGGAATGTTGTAGCGTTCGATCAGCTCGGGATATTTGGATTTGATATAGAACATATTGTATTCCGCATTGTGTTCGCTGGATTCGGTGCAGTAATAACCGAAATGATTGATATAATCCAGACGGACTTTATTTTTACATTCGGGATCAGCCATCTTTGCCGCAACTCTCTTTTTGATTTCGGGATAAAGATCAACGCCGTTTTTGTCTTTCAGTTCAAGAAGCCAACCCATATGGTTGATTCCTGCAATCTTTTCCTGTTTGCCTTCCAGATATTCGGTCATATCCAGCGTTTTCAAAAGACTTTCGGAACAAACCTGAACGCTGTGGCAAAGACCGACGGTTTGAATGGGTGTATATCTTTGCATAAAGCCCGCAAGCATTGCCATCGGATTGGTATAGTTCAAAAACAGCGCGTTCGGACAAACCTCAGCCATATCGTCCGCAAAATCTTTCATAACGGGAATGGTGCGAAGTGCGCGCATGATACCGCCGATACCGAGTGTATCGGCAATGGTCTGACGAAGTCCGTATTTTTTCGGAACTTCAAAGTCAATGATCGTGCAAGGATCGTAAAGACCGACCTGAATGGCATTGACAACGAAATCAGCGCCGCGGAGCGCGTCTTTTCTGTTTTCCACACCGCAGTAACATTCGATCTTACCGTATCCGCCGAGGGAAGTTCTCATTGCTTCCAGAATCGTGCGGCTCTGTTCCAATCGCACGGGATCAATGTCATATAAAGCGAAAACACTGTCGCGGAGAATTTCCGAACACAAGCAGTCGCCAATGACGTTACGCGCAAATACCGAGCTTCCCGCACCCATAAACGTTAATTTCATAATGACCTCCTCTGCAATCTGATATGTTTTATGTATATGGGATTTTTCCCTCCTGCCGTTTGCCCAATTCCGAAACGGCTCTTACTGCCATCTATTTTAACAAATTTTCACGAAAAAAGCAATAGTTTTTTGCTATTATTTGTGAAAGATTCGAAAAATACGGAATGTACGATAAACGGGAATTTAGCGTGTAATAGTTGTGTGAGGTATCTCTCCCTCAGTCAGCTTTGCTTGTCTGTGGCGCCGGAGGGAGAGATAACGTATAAACAATCATTGATCTTCCTGCCAAACTCACGCAAGAACAAAAAAGAGAGAACTCAGCGGAAAAACCGTTTTGTTCTCTCTTTTGAATTTGAAAAATCAGCCGTTTGTTTTTTCTTTTTGCAAAGATTTACGTTTTTGCGGCAAAAGACTCAAAGGAATCATCACTTGCGCTATGATATAAAGAGGCATTACCCAACCTTTGAATAATCTTTTCAGAAAGAAAATGATAGAACCTCTCGGAATCAATAAATAAGAACTGAGGTTATCAAAACCAATCAAAGTATCGGAAACGATAAATAAAGTCAACGCGATAGCAAACACACGCAATTTTTTGAATTGAAGATAGGAAAAAATCACGTTCAGAATCAAATGCGCGTAATAGAAAACGGAAATGATCGAAAGCACATCCACACGGCTGCCGAGAACGAAAACCGTAAGGACAATGCTTAAAACCGAAAAGGCAATGCGCAGAATGAGATGAATTTTTTTCCTGAAAAGATTCTCGTCTTCAACATAAGTCAGCAGAAAATAAGCCGTCTGTGTTACACAGAAGCAAATCATTCCCGGTACTTTGAGCTGAAACGGCAGAAAGACGAGGAAAAAATCTGCGCCGACCGTGGCAATCAAGCCAATTTGCGTAAAACGGTATCTTTGTGAGCCATCGGATAAGAAAGCGCAAAATAAGCAGGACGTAATAATGCAAATATAATTGAAAAGTGAGTTTTCAAACTCACGCATCAGAAAATTGAATATTTGCAGAATTACAAAAATCGACACGAGAGCGGTTAATTGTTTTTCATTGTTGGGTTTCAATTGGATCTTGGACACGGTTTTTCTTGCGGAGCGTAAGCGCTACAATTCCTTTCTCAATGGCGTAAACAAGGGCAGCGACCAATGTAAAGCCAAATATATAAATAATCAGATAAACGGGGTAAGGTACTAAGGGATAGATGGAAGAAAGTATGGGGAGGTCGTTGTTTACGTAGGGGCTTATGTAAAACATATTAAAGTTTTTGCTCAAACCTTTTTCCAACAAAACGGGGTAAAGGGTAAGGTTCAGAATCATGGCTATGGAAGCAAAGGCGCCGAATACCATCATGCACCACGCAAAGAAGCGCTTGTTCAGGTGATGGCGGTTATATGCAGCCATATATACACCGAAAACAACCTGGAAACCGTGATGTACCATCGTCTGTACGTTGGTAAAAGCGCGTGTGCTGAATACCGTTGTGGGCAGGATCATAACGATAATACCTGCGAAAAGAGAGAATGTTGCAATATACGCCATGATCGCTTTGCGGAATTTGCAATCTTTCATAAGGAAAACGAAGGGGAACGTATACATCGGAGTAGAGCAAAATTGGAACGGGAACCAATGCCAGTAATACGACCAGGTGAGCGTTGTACCGTCGTAATTCATGGCGCCGATCACTTGCTTGCCGATTTCAAGCAAAATCATAATCAGCCAACCGACAAAGACGATCGTGCGCATGGTGCTGTCCTTTGCGTCGCGGAAAAATACGACCATACATACCGTAAGCGCAATCGTCAGCAAAATGCAAATGATATGAAATGCACCGTAAAGACCAGGCTCTGCTTCTATACGAAACTCTAAGCCACGGTAAATGATGTCCTCAAAAGTCGTCATAATTGATCTCCTTATTTTATGTAATTTAATGTTGCGGGAGAAATTCTCCCGCAATTTTTCGGAAAATAAGCAAAATACATTTTTACAGCAAACATCGCATTTTTACAGTTATTTTATGGAAAACTGCGGAAAAATATTGATAAAATCAGAAATTATTTCAAGCTTTCCTCAGCCGCAAGCAAAATGCGTTCGCGCAGATCAAGAAGATAAGAAGCTTCTTTCGGATAACGGAAGAAGGTAAGAGGCTCGGAAAGACCTTCCTGTACGAGCGCTTCTGTTTTTTCTCTGCCGAGCATTTCTTCCGCAAGAGTCAGCGCACGGATATCGTCCATCGCTTCGCGCATAGCATTCAAACGCATGGTTTCCCAAACGGTATCATCCGTTCCGGGATAAACGAGACAGCTGTCTCCGGCAGGCGCGAAATAATCGCCGTCCGTGCAAGAAAGAACGTCTACGTAATCGTAAGAATATTGGTTGTGATAATAATTATATCCCCAATGCAAAAAGCCTTCGATGTGATTCAGATAAAGCTGTACGCCGAGGATTCTCGTTCTTGCCATCGGCATTGCAAGATAACGGTCGGTGGTTTCCTGTTTACCGCCCGCGCCGCAGTAATACGCCCAAAGACCTTCAATGTCGTGGTCAAGGAATTCCTGAATGGCGTGAATGGAGGGAATCGGTTTTTTCAAAACGCCGAGACCGTAGAATTGGAAATCGGAAAGCGCGTCAATGATGTGATAACCTTCCAGATACGGCGCGATCCTTTCTTTGCAAGCCAGATATTTATCCAGCTGACTCAGCTTCGGCTCGTCGGAAATATGGAAGAAACAGCGTTTGTCAATACCGCGCTTTTTGAAATGAGCTGTCAGAGCGGGGAGCAAAGCGGCAAGGAAATCTCTGTATTCGTCGCTCATGGAATCGGTTTCCCAACCGAAAATGCGTTTTTCTTCGCCGTTTACTTTTGCCATGAATTTCGGCGCATGATCGGCGCCCCATTGCGTGAAGAAATGCGGAATTTCATAATATTCAACACCCAAACGCTCACACATATCGATCCATCTGTCAATGAGCGTGAAATCAAAGGAATATTTTCCGTTTTCTTCCACGGTAATGCCGAGAAGCTGTGTCGTCAAGCGTTCGCCGCCAACGTAAGTATCAAGCTCCTGTGTGAAAACGGGCATCATGATCATGTTAATACCGTTTTCCACAGCGGTTTTGATGTATTTTTCAATCAAAGCGAAATGACGGTCGGAAAAAACCTCCGCGCGATGCGCTTCGGCAATGCAATCGCAGTAGAACCATTCGGTGTGAATGAGCTTTTGCTTGGGCAATTTGAGCGAAGAAACGCGGATGTGCGCTTCGGCTTTTGCCATTTCAAATTCTCTGCAATATACGGTGAAAGTCAGCGTGGTTTCTTCTTTGGGAACTTCAATGTTTTCGGGAATTTCCACATCCAGCCAAAGAGAATGAAGCTGTCCTTGCGGCAAACGGAAGCAACCTTCTTCAATGGGAATATAACGCTTGTAATTATATCCTCTGTAGCGCAAAGGACGGAGCAGATTCGGATATAATCCCGGTTCTGTGCGCATATAATTGTCATCTAACTTTTGCGGCGCGGCAGGGTAATGATTGGGAACGCAGATCATTTCTCTGACTTTGACGTAATCCGCAAGCGCACCTGTGATACGCAGATAAAAGTAGGGGGGATCGGGATTTTCATTTTTCAGATTTACGCAGGCAAGCTGAAAGGAAAGTTTTTCGTTTCGATACATCAGAAAATGTGTTTTTTCCGGTTTGTTTTCAATTTTTTCATCCAAAAAACAGCTTTCCAATGAAGAAATCAATTTTACTGCAACCTGAGGCGGCATGAGAAATTCCTCCTTATTTATATAATTAACTATATCATATCATATTTCTTACATTTTTTCAATAGTTTTTGCTAAAATGCTTCCGAACAAAAACATTGACTTTTTCTTGCAAAATAAACGTTTTGCAAATAATGCCGAATGTAAGGGCAATTGGAAAGATAAAAGGGAATTTACAACCTCTTCCGTCTTGCTTCGCAATCCACCTTCCCCAAAGGGCAATGTCATTAAGTTAAGCGACCATTAGTTCTGCAAAATTTCGCCCTCTCACGCTTGCGTGAGAGTACTCAGCTCAGCTATGCTGACAGTCTCCCCACATTTTGCGTAGCATAATGTACAGAGGGAGCCACTTTTTGCCTCCCTCTGACGAGGGAGGTGGCTCGCGACGCGAGACGGAAGGAGAGAAATTGTTAACTAAATGATATTGCCCCAAAGGGGAAGGTGGCGGCGTAGCCGACGGAAGAGGTTACATAAACAATCCTTTATCTTTGCAATTCGCTTTTTCGTGTTTACTCAAATTTTTTGTATCACCTTGACAAATAAAATATACCATGATATACTGAAAATAATAGTAAACACACAAATAAAAAGAAATATGTGTGTTTTGGATAAGGAGGAAGGCCAATGAAGAAAACTTTGAAATCAATATTTTTGATGAGTTTGCTTTGCTTGCTTTGTTTTGCATTTCTGACGTCGTGCGACGAAAGCAATTCATCCGATGATACGACGAATTCATCGGGCAGTTCATCAATTAGCGGCGATCCGCAGAACCCGGGAAATCCCACAAGCACGTCAAAATTTCGTTATAGTGTGAATCCGGATGGAAAAACCTGTATGATCGCATTGTCCTCTACGAAAGAAAAGAAAGTTGTAGTTCCCGAGACAATAGACGGTTATACGGTAACAGGAATCGAAAGAATCTCCGATTTTAATGTGGAAAGTATTAAAATACCGAATACCGTAACGTTCATTAACGCCAGAGCGTTTGAAATGTGTACCCAGTTGAAAAGTATTGAGATTCCCGATAGTGTTACTACCATCGGCGCAGGAGCATTTTCCCAATGCTTGAATTTGGAGAGCATTGTGATTCCCGACAGCGTTACGGTATTGGGTACCACAGAAACAGGCGCTACGGGATTTGAAAGTGATGGCGTTTTTGCCGGATGCAATAAATTGGAAAAAGTAGTAATCGGTAATGGCGTAACCACAATCGGCTCGTATGCGTTTTATAAGTGCGTTGTTTTGACAGACGTGCAATTGGGTAACAGCGTGGAGAAGATCGGGTTGTGGGCATTTTATGATTGTACCCGTCTGGAAAACATCGAACTTCCCGAAAGTCTGACGATGTTGGGCGATGAGGCTTTTTATAATTGCCGTAGCTTGAAGAGCATTAAAATTCCGGATAGCGTAACAAATCTGGGCTATCATGTTTTCCAGAAGTGCTTAAAATTGGAAAGCGCTGAAATTGGTAACGGCGTTACGAATATACCGGAATGGACGTTTGCCAATTGTAATGCATTAACCAACGTTAAGCTGGGCAATCATGTGGAAACGATAGACCGATACGCTTTTTTGGGCTGTTTTGCTTTGCCGAGCATTGAATTGCCGGAAACCTTGAAAAGTATTGGAGAGTATGCGTTTGAGTGCCGTGCTTTGACAACCGTACGCTATAAAGGAACGAAAGCACAGTGGGCAACTGTTGAGATCCATAAGAATTGGAAACAAGGCGCATATGACTTGAAAACCGTCATTTGCTCCGATGGAGAAATTACAATTCAATCATGAAAACAATAAAGACTTGCATTGGAAAATCCTTTGCAAGTCTTTTTTCGTGCGTTGGATGAAGAAAAATAAATGAGAATTTAGCGTATTTCCTCGAAAGGAAATACGCAGTGATATTTGCCTACGGCAAGTGATATTGTGCTTTCGCACAGTGATATTCTGAAAGAGTGATATTCGCCTGACGGCGAG
>SVRL01000074.1 GCA_015064845.1 Oscillospiraceae bacterium
TCGCTCAATCGTGAGACAGCTCTGTGCGATCTGCGAAAATCCCGAAACTTCTTTTTCCCGTCAAGCGAGACAGCGTTCCAGTAAATGTGATTATGAATATGGGCTTTATCGGTATGAGTACAAACAAGGAAGCTCTTGCGGAAGGCGACTCTGAAAAATATTTACAGGGTAATGCTGCAATACAGAGTCAACTCGGCAAACAAGCGGAATTTGAAACACAAAACGAATTTGATGATCTGATGGCGTTGGACGCGCCATTGAAACTGTGAGGTATAAGTATGATCTTATTTGAAAAGAAAGCCGCAATCAAAGCTTTTTATTATCTGATGGCAGTTGATGGTGCCATCGCTGCTGATGAAGTTGCTTGTTTTGACGAAATCGGCAACGAGCTTGATCCCGTTGATTTTCCCAAATACCGGGATGAAATCATTGATGAGTGCGAAAAGCAAATGAAAACCATCATTGATGACGAGGATTATTACGAGGTGATTCTTGAAGGTGTTGATAAGGCTTTGTCAGCCCAGATCGGAGAATCTGAAAATGGAGTTTCCGTTCGATTTTTGATTTGGAATTTGCTTGTTATCGCCTTTAGTAATAAAAACTATTCTTCTTTTGAAAGAAAGCTGATCAAGCATATCGTCAGAGTTTGGAATATGGATCGCACCGTTTTCTTGGAAATGGAGCAGATCATCAAAACTCATGCGGATATTATGGCCGAATTGGAATATACCAATCAAAGCAATCGTCCGTATTCCGAGGTGCGCCCCATCGTTGATGAGCTGGAGCGCCGTCAAAAGGTGGTGCTGAATTGCGCCAAGCAATTGATCGAGGATGAATTATATATTCCCGTGGAAAAATCCGCACTTCCGGGAAATGGCTTGTATGTCGGTGCGGCGCATGCGATGAACAAATTCGGAAACGCTATGGTGCAGACAACAAACACAATTGGTAAAAAAACTGCCGAGATGACTCGCTCACTTGGCAAGCAGACGAAAGGTTTGTTCGGTGGACGGAAATCAGCAAAAAATGAATCCTACGCGGGTGCCACGGAGATCACTGAAGTGAACTTTGAGGAATAAGGAGGACAAAATGCCATTACCACTTATATTTATCGGAATCGCGGTCGCTACCGGTGTTACGGGCGCGGGCGCAACTGTGAAGGCCGGCGTAGACCATGACAAGGCAAAGAAGATCAATGCCAATGCGGAAGAACGCATTACCCAAGCCGCCAACCATCTCGAAGTATTGCGAGGACAGTGCGGCGAGGCTTTGCAGGGACTTGGTGAAGAAAAATTATTTGTTTTGACAAATAGCATCACATCTTTTTTGAATACGTTTACCAAAATTAAAAATGTAGACTTTGCGAACTCGGAAGGGCTTTCGGAATTATCTAAGTTTCATATTGACGAAACATCTTTTGATGAAATCGGTGAACTCGGTCACTTCGCAACTTCACTGGCGGCAGGCTCGATCGCCGGTGCGGCAGGTGGAGCATTAACGGCTCTCGGTGCATATAGCGCCGCGGCAACCTTTGCCACCGCGTCTACGGGAACTGCTATCAGTACCTTGAGCGGAGCCGCGGCAACCAATGCCACTCTCGCATTCTTTGGCGGAGGATCCTTGGCAACCGGTGGACTTGGTATGGCTGGCGGCGTTGCTGTCCTTGGAGGGCTTGTTGCCGGTCCTGCACTTTTGGTCATGGGAATTATCACGGGCGCGACTGCAGGAAAGGGACTGGAAGAAGCAAAGTCTCATGCGGCGGAAGCGGACGTTATTTGCGCGCAACTTGAAACGGGTGCAATGCAATGTATCGCCATACGCAGAAGAACGTATATGTTCCATAATCTTTTGGCACGTTTGGATGCTTATTTCTTGCCTTTGATTCACGCGATGGAAGAAATCGTTGAAAAGGAAGGCATTGATTACGCGAAGTATTCGCTTGCAAGTAAAAAGGTGATTGCGTCTGCAGCGGCTACGGCGATCTCGATCAAAGCCGTTTTGGATACGCCGATTCTGACCGCAGAGGGTGCCGTTACGGATGAGTCGGAAGCGGTGACCGCAAAATTGGTCGCAAGCATTGATAAATAATTTTAGCCTAATTTCAAAGTAGTTCTTTCTATTGATCTTAATATCAATCTCCATAACAAACCGAGGGCGACTCACACGAGCCGCCCTCTTCCATTTTTATTAAAAATCAATACTATATACTTTCGCAATCCGTTCCAAAATATCCCGTTTCTTGCCTTTGATACGAAGATTCTTCAGATCGACATTCTCATCAATCATAGCGAGCAGAAATGTTTTCATATCCGATTGAATTTCACCAGTCAATTCAATGGCATCCGCTCCTGTGATCAGCTGCGACAAGCGAAATACATCGTTCTTATGTTTGGTAATGTTTTTCGTATCGACTTGCTCGCCATTTTCTTTTCTGGACTTCAAATCCAACCATGCTTTTGCCTTGAACGGAATGATGTGAGTATAGTTCAAAACTTGAATGCCATCTATTTCCTCTACACCACCAATTAAAAATTGGTAATATTCATCATTCAAAAGAATTGCCGAAAGGCTGGAGATTTCATCCGAAATATGGATCGGGGTCAATCTATCGGCTTCTTCATATTTCAAAACATGGCTTTTTCTCGAAAAAAGTTCGATTTCTTTCGGGAAGGAAATATCTTTTGGATTTTTAAATCTGTAAAATTCAGGCTCCCATTGCTTTTTTCTCGAATCTCATACTGCCCTGCTTTGATAAAATCCCAAATTGCTCGTCCAAAAATATCGTCCATCGCTTCCACAATCAAAACAATATCAAAATCTTGTGTTCCTCTGAAATCCAATCCTGCGTCCTCAAACAGCAATCCGCAAGCAACACCGCCGATCAGCGTATATTTTCCTTCGAACCCCTCAAAATGTGACTTGAATTTTTCTAAACCTCTTACCATTCGTATTTACTCCTTAAAACATCCAATTCCATTTGTATTCTTTCGTCCCGGTTGTCCTTTAGTGAGAGAATCAATGAAATGTCATCTACAACACCATCATCAGACAATACGGACGGATCATAACTCCAAATCTCCACTTTCAAACCGGCACCGGAAAGATATGCTGTTTTAGATACACATTCCTCGGCAGAAAAATGAATTTTGCGATGAACAGCATAAGCTTCATCCTGCTCTGTGGCATTCAGCATCGTTTTTTTGCTTAAAGCATAAATTCCAGAAGCAATCGATTCCTGCAATTGAACACCTTTTTGCAAATAAATGTTTTTCTCAACAGGATTCATCAAAAACGATTCTGCATTTCTCAAAAGTTCTCCGCCTTCGCTATTGGGAACGATATATTTTTTTACACCGCTATTTTCCGTATAAAACAATCCGGTATCCACCAAAGCCTTATATGCGCGGGAAACGGACATCGCTGTGCATTTTATTTTTTGAGCCAATTCAGTTGCGCTTATTTTTTCTCTATAATAGAAAAGATAGAGAAAAACAAGTTGCGTAATTGGGGTGAATTTTTCAATTTCTTGTACTTCTTGAAATTTTTCATTCAATGATATTCCGAGAAAAGGGAGATATATCTGCGAATTTTCCACCACAAATGGAATATGCTCCTCGATCAAGACTTGTCTTTGATATTTCGTTATGCTTTTCAGTTGTAGCACAACCGGAATCCCTGTCACTTGTTTGATCTTTTGACATTGCTTTTTATATCCGGCAAATGAAAATTCAATCGGAACCACAAACAAGCATTCTTGCGTTCCAATCAAATATTTTTGAAATGAATAATTGTTCAAAAGATATTGCGGCATTTTGGGTGGTAAAGCATAAGATAATTTTTGAATGTCATATCCAAGAACCGATTTGATATACTGATCCATGGTAACCTCCTTTATAACATTATTTTTATCATTATAACATTCTAATGTTATAATGTCAATATTCATGTTATAATTTCTATTAGAGTTTCTAATAGCTTTACTATCACACACTTTTCCTATATCCTCTTATCGAAAAATTTGTTGACAATATCCTCAAAATCATGTATAATGGATATTACAAGGTCATACTATGTTCTCGCAAATTTGATTTATCCCGTCCGAGGTAAAAATCTTTATCCTCGATATGAGATATTTTGAATAGTAAAAATTGAAAAGACCTTGTTTCATCGAAAGATGAAATGAGGTCTTTTTTGCATCTGAAATGACCTTGAAAGCGCATATTTTCTTCCATTTTTTCTTTTTCTCTTCCCTCTTTTTTCCTCATCTTTTCTTCTTCGGGAAGGAGAGGGAGCAGGAGAGCGAAAGAATGAATTATTTTTTCCTTTTTCTCCTCTTTTTCCTTTTCTTTTGTTTCTTTTCTCCTTCTTTTTCTTATTCAAGAGAGAGAATTAGAGCAGAAAAAATTCCTCTTCTTTTTCTAATTCTCTTCCTTTTTGAGAGAGAAAAATGAGAGGAGCAACTGGAAAATTTGAAGGAAATTCTTCCTCTTTTTCTTCTTAAATTTCTTTTCTTTGTTCTTTTTTATTCCTTCTTCTTTTCTTTTTTGGAGAGAAAATGAGGGGGAAAGATGGGAGGATAAAGGAGATTGCCTTTTGGAGGATAAAAGAAAAATGCAAGAACACAAAGTGGCTGTTGAGTAGTCGAAAAAACCTTGATATTACAAGGGTTTTCGGCTCTTCAAAATCAAAAAAAATCAATGAAAATCGCTCGTTGATACCAAATTGATACCACCACTATCCATACCAAAGTCTCTCAAAGCTCGCAAATTCGTTTTTCTCAGAACGAATTTGCGAGCTTTTTTTACTGTAATTCTCCGTATTCTCTGAAACACCATGAAACGAGGAGCAAATCAAAAATTTTTCCAAAATTTTTTTGATACCGGTTGAATTTTACCCCTCTGAAATTCCGAATCAGTGAAAGGACTTGAAACCTTATCACGATTTAGGAGCTTCAGAACATGGCTGAATGTTTGTTTATCTTTAAAAAATTCCATTTTCCTTTTTTATTTCTTTTAAATGAAAAAATGAGAGGAAAGGAAACGAGAAAAAGAAATGGAGATAAAATCAGAAATTCTGTTTATCTCCAAACTTCTCCCTCTGACTTAAGTATGAAAAAATCGATGTCAGTAATTTTTCAGTTTCTTGTATTCTTCTCCCGTCTCTCCTTTTTCCCTTTTCTCTTCTTCTCTAATGAAAAAAAGAAGGAAATGAAGTATTTTTCTTCTACAAAAAGGAAGATCAGAAAGAAGAAGCTACCAAAACAATTGTAATATTATTTGTCCATTCCGCAGGAATATGCTCTTTCGATCAGCGCGCGGTCATTGATCACGGCATCATAAAAACGAAAGCCTCCGGAAAAATTATAAGCTTCAAAACCGTTACCCTCCAGAATACGGCAGGCAATGTAACTGCGCAGACCACTCTGACAGATTACATAGACAGGCTTACCCTCTTCAATTTCATCAAGCCGTTTGCGCAGTTCATCCACGGGAATATTTCTGAAGCCCTCAATATGCCCACGGCTATATTCGCCGACCGTTCTGGTATCCAGCAAAGTTACGCTACCGTTTCCGCGTATTTGACTCTCGTCCGCCAAATGCCACTGTTTCAGCGTACCGTTGGCAATATTATCAATCATAAACCCCGCCATATTTACAGGATCCTTGGCGGAGGAATAAGGAGGCGCATACGCAAGATCCAGATCTTTCAACTCCGTTGCCATCATACCCGCGTGGATAGCTGTAGCCAATACATCAATACGCTTGTCCACACCATCATAACCCACAATTTGCGCGCCGAGCAAGCGATATGTTTCTTTTTCAAAAACCACTTTTACCGTCATGACCTTACCGCCGGGATAATAACCTGCATGGCTCATAGGAGAGAGGATTACAGTATCCACATCCAATCCGAACTCTTTGGCATGGGTTTCGTTGATTCCTGTAGCAGCCGCGGTCATATCAAAAATCTTAATTACACAGCTTCCCTGACTGCCTGAATATTGACTGTTTCCACCGCAAATATTATCCGCAATGATTCGTCCTTGCTTATTGGCGGGGCCCGCCAGAGAAATCAGAGTGTCCTCACCCGTAACGTAATGTTTTACCTGAACCGCATCTCCTCCCGCATATATATCGGGCACGGAGGTTTCCATACGGTCGTTGACTACGATACTGCCCTTGAGTCCCAGTTCCAATCCTGCTTCCTTGGCAAGAACGGTATCGGGAACCACGCCAATCGCCAGCACCACCATATCGGCATGAAGCGGCGCATGATCCTTCAGGAGTACGTCTACACCATCTCCGCTTTCCTCAAAGCCTTCCACTGTGTAACCGAGCGCAAGCTTGACACCGTGTTTCCTCATCTCGTTATGAATCAGTGCCGCCATATCTGCATCGAAAGGCTTCATCAATTGTTTCGGGCGCTGAACGATGGTAACGTCCATACCCAATTCACGCAAATTTTCCGCGAGCTCCAATCCGATAAAACCGCCGCCCGCCAACACTGCTGATTTGGGCTTATACTTCTGAATATAGTTCTTGATTCGCAGCGTATCCTCTACGGTGCGAAGTGTGAACAGTTTATCAATTTCCACTCCCGGCAAACGAGGCTGTGCAGGCTTTGCGCCCGGAGATAGAATCAGTTTATCGTAACTTTCCTCAAATATCTCTCCGTTTTCCAAATTCTTTACGGAAACGGTTTTTCGTTCTGAATGAATCGCAATCACTTCATGCCGTGTCTTCATTCGTACCCAGAATCGGGTAAAGAAACTCTCCGGTGTCTGAAGCGTCAGATCTTCCGGATCGGTGATCACATCACCAATATAATACGGCAAACCGCAGTTTGCATAGGAAATATACCCCGTTCGTTCAAATACTATGATTTCCGCTTGTTCATCCAATCTGCGAATTCTTGCCGCTGCCGTTGCTCCGACAGCCACGCCGCCAACGATTACAACTTTCATCTTTTTCCCTTCTTTCTCATGATATATTCTTTCAATTTGTTTTACCAACCAGTTTATAAAAGCTCGTCCTTTGGGTACCGGTTAGCTCCATCGCGCGCTTAGCTGTAATTTTGCCTGCCTTCCAATCCGTATAAACTTCATCTCAATTTTCAGGGAACGTCAATGCAGGACGTCCCAATTTCTTGCCTTTTTGTTTGGCGGCTTCAATTCCTTCCGCCTGACGCTTGCAAATCATTTCTCGTTCCTGTTCCGCTATCGTTCCCAGGACCTCGATGAGAATATTGTTTACCATGTCGAATACCCAATTTTGTTCCGCAGATAGATCGAGCATTGTTGTTGGCAAATCGATAACCTTTAACCGAATATTGTTTTCCTTAAAATATTGCAGTTCTTTATAAATATCGCTTTTGTTTCTGCTGAAACGGTCCAACGATTTAATTACCGGGGTATCACCTCTTCTCAAAACAGCATTTTTCAGAGCCTGATACTGCGGTCGCCCCAAATTCTTTCCGCTTTCGTGATCCGTAAAGATGGAGCGCTCATCAGCCCCCAAAGATTGAAACGCTAAAATTTATCTGTCCAAATTTGTTCCCTACCGGAAACTCTCGCATAGTAGTATGTACGGCTATCCATAATCCTTCTCCCTTCTTTTCATGTATATATTTTACCATAAATATTCGCAAATATCAATTGTTTTGCAAAACAAAAAAACGGGCAACGCCCGTTCGAAACCGCTTGCCTATCTGAGTTTTGTTTGTATTCCGGCAATGCAAAACAGCAAGGTCGATTTTGAGCAATTTCCTATGGAACAAAAAAATCGCTACATACGTGCGGCAAGGAAAAAGACATAAGGAACGCGTTTCTCCGTTATGCTGTGTGTCTATGACAATCGGTTGGTGGATTCACAAAAATTCCTACTACAGTCAGATGGCAGAGAAAAAGGAGACACACCTTGTCAGTAAGTCTCCTTTATGGTCTTAAAAACTTGCGCCGGTTTCATCGAACCAAACGAAAGAGGTTTCTTTACCGTCAATAGACCATTTGGCGGGGGTAGCGTTATATTGCCAATCAAGCGGAATGGCGACATTCTTTTGCTCTGAGGCGATTTTGTACATTTCCTGCATGTAGGCAAATTCCTCGTCTGTGAAAGCGCCGTTGGGTGCGGAAATAAAAAGGGGCGTGCCGCTCTTGGCAAGGAGTGTGACCCATTCCTTATTGAGAGAGAAAGGAATCATGCCCTTGATGAAGCCTGCGCAGTCGGCATCTACCATGTAGAACTTACCGTTCTGAGGCAGACGGAAGGCGAGAGTATTGACGCCCATACGACGGGTTCTGTCAAAGTCCACACCACTGGTATCGTCGCCTATGCGGTTGATGTGGCAAAGACCTGCTGTTAGATGAGATACGCAGTTGCAACCGAGTATATACGCTTTGCCCTCGGTTGCATCGAGAATTGCCTTGCAAAAATCCACGTAGATTTCGGCAGTGGTCCTGGTACGGTCATGGAATTTCCACTCACCGCATGTCAAATACTTGTTGGCATCTTTGCCCCAAAGGCCAAAAATGTCATTCGAGGAAAAGTCATGCTTGATCAGCTCGTAACCCCAATCGAACACGAGGCGGCGCACCGTCTCTTTGATGTGAGCAATGACTTCGGGACGCGAAGGATCAAGCTTATTATTGTAGTTTTCAAAGCGCCACTCTGCTGGAATGGCATCGGTATCGTCGCGAAGGAAGCGCACCCAGATACCGGGGCGAACGCCCATTTTTTTGAATTCGTCGGCAACTATTTTCATGTCGCCGTATTTTTCGTTAGCGATCCAAGGACCTGCACAAGATTTGAGCTGCCATCCGTCGTCGATCACCATGAAGGGTGGATTATCAAGACCCTCGGCAAGCTTTGCTTGCAGGGAGGCGTCCGAGATGATCTCTTCATAAGAGCTTTTGCCGTACGCATAGTACCAGTTGTTGCCCCCATAG
>SVRL01000012.1 GCA_015064845.1 Oscillospiraceae bacterium
TCCTTCCGGCGGTTGTATCCCCGCTTCCCTCATCGATACCCCCATCGACTATGATAACCTGACCAAGATCGGCTCCATGATGGGTTCCGGCGGTCTGATCGTCATGGACGAAGACGACTGTATGGTCGACATTGCGAAATTCTTCCTTGAATTTACCGTTGACGAATCCTGCGGTAAATGCGTTCCCTGCCGTGTAGGTACCGTTCGTCTTCTCGAAACACTCGAAAAGATCACAAACGGCAACGGTACACTCGAAGACATCGACAAGCTCGAAGAACTCAGCGATTACATCAAATCCGCTTCTCTCTGCGCTCTCGGTCAGACAGCCCCCAACCCCGTACTTTCCACATTGAAATTCTTCCGTGACGAATATATCGCTCACGTTGTGGACAAGACCTGCCCTGCTCACGTATGTAAGAACCTGATGAAATATCAGATCGTTCCCGAACTCTGCAAAGGCTGTACGCTCTGCTCCAGAAAATGTCCTGTCGGCGCAATTTCCGGTACAGTTAAGAATCCTCACGTTATTGATACTTCCAAGTGTATCAAGTGCGGCGTATGTATTTCCAGCTGTAAGTTCGGCGCCATCATCAAAGCTTAAATAAGGAGGACTCGCACTCATGGATATGGTTACTGTAAAAATTAACGGACGCGATTACGAAGTTCCCGCAGGCAGTAAGATCATCGACGCTGCCAGAATCGCAAAAATTGATATTCCCACTCTCTGCTATCTCAAAGACGTAAATGAAATCGGCGCTTGCCGTCTTTGCCTCGTTGAAGTAAAGGGCGCAAGAGGTCTTATGGCTGCCTGCGTTACCGAAGTAGCGGACGGCATGGAAATTTATACGAATACTCCCAAGGTTATGGCTTCCAGAAAGACCAACCTTGAACTCATCCTTTCCACACACAAGAAAGAATGTCTCTCCTGCATCCGCAGCGGCAGCTGTGAATTGCAGAAGCTCTGCCGCGACCTCGGCGTAGAAAACGAAGACCGTTTCGCAGGCAAAAATATCAAGCACACAAAAGACGAAAGCACCGCATTCCTCGTTCGTGATAACGATAAATGTATCCTTTGCCGCCGTTGTGTTGCCGCTTGTAAGAAGATGCAGGGCATCGGTGTCATCGAAGCGCTCAACCGCGGTTTCGATACCGTAATCGGCACTGCATTCGAAAATCCGCTCGCAGCATCTACCTGTATCTCCTGCGGTCAGTGTATCGTTGCCTGCCCCGTTGGCGCGCTCTATGAAAAAGACGATACACAGCCCATCTGGGAAGCTCTCAGCGACCCCACCAAGCACGTTGCCATCTGTACTGCTCCTTCCATCCGTGCAACACTCGGCGAATGCTTCGGCATTGAACCCGGTGTGGATACCGAAGGCAAGATGGTTGCCGCTCTCAAACGTCTCGGCTTCGACGGCGTTTACGATATGAACCTTACCGCAGACCTTACCATCATGGAAGAAGCAACCGAATTCCTCGGCAGAATGAAGGAAGGCAAAAACCTCCCCCTCATCACTTCTTGCTCTCCCGGTTGGATCAAATACTGCGAACACTACTTCCCCGAATTTACCGAAAATCTTTCCACCTGCAAATCTCCTCAGCAGATGTTCGGCGCAATGTATAAAACATACTATGCGCGCAAACGCGGTCTTGATCCCAACGACATCGTATTCGTTTCCGCAATCCCCTGCACAGCGAAGAAATTCGAAGTTCGCCGTCCCGGTCAGAGCGCAGCAGGCGACGGTATCTATGACGTTGACTATGCAATCACCACACGCGAACTCGGCAGAATGATCGAAAAAGCAGGTATCAATTACAAAGCTCTCGATGATGAAGCATTCGACAAGCCCTTCGATATCGGTTCCGGCGCAGGCGCAATCTTCGGTGCAACCGGCGGTGTTATGGAAGCGGCTCTCCGTACGGCTGCTGAAGTAATCCTCGGTACCAAGCTCGAAAAACTCGAATTCAACGATGTTCGCGGTACTGCTCCCATCAAGACAGCAACCTATAAGCTCGGCGACGTTGAAGTACGTGTTGCCGTTGCTTCCGGTACAGCAAACGCAAAAGAACTTCTCAACAAGGTAAAATCCGGCGAACTCAAAGTTGATTTCATCGAAATCATGGCTTGTCCCGGCGGTTGTGTCAACGGCGGCGGTCAGCCCGTTCAGAGCGCAGCTACCAAAGCAGCGATCAACCTCAAAGAAAAACGCGCTTCCATCCTTTACAATGCAGACAGCAAGATGGAACTCCGTAAATCTCACGAAAACCTCGCTGTTCAGAAGCTTTACGACGAATTCCTTGAAAAACCCGGAAGCCACGTTGCTCACGAAGTTCTTCACACCCACTATATCAAACGCGGTCTTTAAGCGGGCAACGCCCGCAGGAAATTGCTCGCCTATCGTATAAATCGCTCTATATCGATGTAAAACTAACGGCGAGATTAAAAACAATTTTCTGATTCTCTAAAAAAGTTTGCCCAACCTCAAAAGAGGTTGGGCATTTTTATATTCAGATTCAAAAAATTTACCGTATTATCAGCAAAAATCCGCAAACCGTCAGCATAATCCAAAGAGGACACAACATAGCGGCAACGATCGGTTGCTCAGGAATTTACACTCCGTAGTGAATCATATACTTATTCTCAATGATTGCCTGATGAATCAAACCTGCAAACGCAATCAATCTTTTATCTCTTTTGGATCTCCTATCCGAAAGCACAATATCCAGAAGCGCAGGCAAAGAAGAAGGCGGAATGATCGTGATCCCCCAACGGGAAAGCGCCTTTTGCGGCTGTAAAACGCCTTTGGTATAAACGTTGAACGTGTCAATTTGCAAAAGCGCGTTCCACCAATCGTTCATGTATAAATCATCATCAATCGCAACGCAATGATATTTCTTCGGAGAATATTCCGTATAATCTGCGCTTTCATCAAAGTTTTCAATAATTCCGAATTCTGCTTTTATCATCGTCTCACCCATAATACTGAAAACAAATGCCCAACTTTCCAAAAAGCCGGGCATTTATTTCATGATTGATTATAATTAAATTTTACGAAGTTTTGCGAAAGTAGCCATAAGCTTCTTTGTGCCAACTTTATCAAAATCGATCTCATAATATACGTCCGCGCCCATTTCTTTCACGACGCGCACGGTACCTGCGCCAAACATATAATGGCTGACACGGTCGCCGACAACGAAGCTTTCAACGACCTTTGTTTTTCCGACTTCGCTGGAAAGCGAAGATTTCGAAGTAAACGCATTGGAAAGCGTAAACTTTTTGGTTTTCTCGCCGAATTCCGTTTTCATCGGAGTCTTCTGGTTGACGGCATCGCCGGTTTTATATTGATCGGCAATTTCAGTGATGAATCGGGAAGCGGGATTGAACTGTGTTTTACCGAAAAGAAGTCTTTCCTTTGCGCAAAGCGCAAACACTCTCTGTTCCGCGCGTGTCAAAGCTACGTATGCCAAACGGCGTTCTTCTTCCAATTCATCGGGAACGAAAGCAGACTGCTGGCTCGGGAAAATACCTTCTTCCATACCGGGGAGGAAAACAACGGGGAATTCCAAACCTTTTGCGCTGTGAATGGTCATCAGCACGATTGCTTCGGAAGTCTTATCATAATTATCAATATCGGTAACAAGGGAAATTTCTTCCAAAAATCCTTGCAAAGAAGGATTTTCCGTCTTTTCCTCATATTCCATCACGCTGGAAATCAATTCCTCCACGTTTTCGCGGCGTTCTGAACTTTCTCCGTTTTCTTCCTGTACGCGAAGCATTTCCATATATCCGGAAAGTTCGATGGTTGCGCGAACAAGTTCGGAAAGCTTTTCTTTCCCCTGCATATTCTGCAATCTGCGAATCAAAGCCACAAAAATCACAAATTTACTGTAAGCCTTGGAAACGGTCGGATAACGGTCTGCATTTTCCATGACGCTGAACATGGAAACACCGCGGTCTTCTGAAATTCTGCGCACCGCAGAAATGGTTGCCTCGCCGATTTTACGCTTCGGTTCGTTGATGATGCGTTCCAGACGGAGATTGTCGTCGGGATTATTGACTACGCTGAGGTAAGCAAGAATATCCTTGATTTCCTTGCGTTCAAAGAAACGGTGTCCGCCCACAATGCGGTAAGGAACCGCGCTTCTGGCAAGCACGCTTTCAATGGCGTTGGATTGCGCGTTCGTTCTGTAAAGAATGGCAAAATCGCTGTATTTTTTCTTTTCGCGGATCACAAGCTCCATGATTTTATTGACGATAAAACGCGCTTCATCGTTCTGATTTTCAAACTGCTTGACCACCACTTTTTCGCCCTCGCCCTTTTTGGACCAAAGCTCTTTTCCTCTTCTGCCGAAATTATGGCGGATAACGGAGTTTGCCGCATTGAGAATATTTTCGGTGGAACGGTAATTTTCTTCCAGCTTGATGATCTTCGTACCGCGTACCTTTTCATCGAAATGCAAAATGTTTTCAATGGTTGCGCCGCGGAATTTATAAATACTCTGGTCGTCATCGCCGACAACCATCAGGTTATCCCAACCGCCCGAAAGCAAAAGGGCAAGTTCAAACTGCGCAAAGTTGGTATCTTGAAATTCATCAATCATGATATAACGGAATTGGCGCTGATAATACGAAAGCGCATCCGAATTTTCACGGAGCAAAAGAACCGTATTCATGATGATATCGTCAAAATCCATCGCCATAGCGCCCTTCATCTTATGATCGTAAAGGGTATAGACGGAGGAGATCTGCTGCATTTTTACGTCGTGTCCGACTTCCGCATCAAAATCCTGCGGTGTCATCAGCGTATTTTTTGCCATGCTGATGCGGTTCATCATGGTGCGCAACGAAATATTTTTCTCATCCACACCCATCTGCTTCATACATTCGCCGATGAGTTTTTTTGTATCGTCCGCATCATAAATCGTGAAATTGCTTTCATATCCGATGTTTTTTGCATATTTGCGAAGTATGCGCAAGCACATCGAATGGAAAGTGCCACACCAAATATCATTCGCGCCTTCGCCGAGAATTTTACCCAGACGGGTTTTCATCTCGTTTGCCGCCTTATTTGTAAAGGTAATGGCAAGAATATTCCAGGGAGCAACGAGAGCCGAACGGTCGACAAAAGAATCCAGATATGTATCCAGATCTTCTTCGGAAAGATTTTTCGCCTGTTCCATTTCCGCAAGCGTTTCTTCGGAAACACCGTAAGGAACGTAATCCGAAAAATAAGTATTCCCGTATTTCAATATATAAGCAATACGATTAACAAGCAGAGTTGTTTTACCCGTGCCCGCACCTGCAAGCACAAGCAGAGGGCCTTGGGTCGTATAAACCGCCTCTCTTTGTTTTTCGTTCAAAAAAGCGTATTTTCGATCAAAAAGAGCGCGCTTCGCCGCGAGATAACGAGTTTCGGGCGTTTGGTTTGCTTGATTTGACATTTTCATACCTTCCATTTCATAAAGTTCATTTTAAGAACGGCAGTCGGAAACCACCATAACAAAAATAACATACATATTTATTATACAACAAAATTTTCTCGGAATCAACAGAATTTCTCATTTTTTTCAAAAAAATTAAAAAGCGGACAACGTCCGCAGGACAATGAATTGCGAAGCAATCTGTGTATCTATTCGTTGAAGCTTTCCTCGATCCGATGACAGTATGGTAAATGATCGTTTATGGGTTTGTCTGTTGCCGAAAGATGGGGTTTAGTTAGCCTTCCCTTGCGAGGGAAGGGGGACCATTTATGGTGGATGAGTAGTTGTTTTGCTTCGCAAAAGTGCAAAATATTTTGCATCACACCTCATCCGCCTCTCTTCCGATTCAAGAATCGGGAGGCACCTTCCCCCGCTGGGGAAGGCTTATAAATTCCCGTTTATTTTCCCGATTCTGCATTCCGCGTTCAAAAAAGCGGCGAATCGCCGCTGATAGTTACCGCCGTATCGCAGTTTATTCAAACTTTACACTTTCCTCGACGGCGTAATTGATTTGCGCAATTTCCCATAGAACAAAAAAGAACCTCCCCGGATTTCTCCGCTTCGGTTCTTTCATTTCATCAAATATTTTCGTTTTGCGTTGTTTCGGCATTTTCATTTGGTTTTCTTCGGGACAAAATCCAAAGAACAGCGCCTGCCGCCGCAATCACGGTAACGACGGTTACGGTAATCGGAACGGCAATGCTCATGGTGATCCGTTCGCCCTTTTCCAAAAAAACAGCTTCCGCTCCCGCAAGCTCTGCGCCCCCGATGCGAATTTCGCCGTTTTTGATTTTGAAGTTTTCAAGATAATAGAATTTACCCGAACGCAAAACGGCAATCTTCACGTGATGATCTTCCCATTCTTCATCCAAAGCAATGGAAAGCGTCATTTCCTCCGTCGTATCGCAGGGTTTGCCCCCGCACTCCAGACGGAAAAGATATCCCTTCGAAAAAGCAGGGTAAAATTTCTTGTATTCCGCAGAAAGCGCTTCCGTCATTTCACAAAAATCAAAAATGTATTCTCCGTTTACCGGTTCGGAAGTTTTGAGTGTCAGCGTTCCTTTTTCACAAGCAAAAACTTGTTTAGATACACCAAAGCTTTTCGTTTTGGTTTCCGAATAACCGCATGCGCAAACGGCTTTGTTTTTTTCAACGGAAGTCAATCGGTGTCCTGCCGCGGGAATCGTCTGCTCCCTGACTTCGCCGCAATCCGTGCAAACGTAGCGGATCTTTCCTTCAAAGAGTCCTGAATTTTTAATCAGAATCTCACCCTCCGTAAAGCTGTGCTCCTGCTCGTTCATCGCCAAAGTGAGATAAATGCTTTCATCGCAAGTCAGGCAGGTTCTCGTTTTATATCCATGGGCAGAGCAGTTCGGTAAACTCGTCAGCGAAAATTCGCCGAACACGTGCACACCGGTCGGCAAAACCGCCTTGCTTTCCCAAAAACCGCAATATTTGCAAATCCGTTTTTGAACGCCTTCTTCACAGCATGTCGGCTTGGTCGTGATACCCCATTCACCAAAACTGTGCGCTTTTTTATCAAGATCTCTCGTTTCGAAAACCTCATTGCAAACCTGACAGTAACACTCCTCTGTTCCGATACGCGAACAGGTGGAATCCGTTTTCACTTTCCACTCTCCGGGAATATGGGCGGCAAACGGCATTCTTCTCGTTTCTTCCTTTCCGCACGAGGGGCAGGTATAAACACCCAGACCTTGATAAATACAAGTGGAAGGCTTTTTTATGCGCGTAAATTCATATTTCTCTTTGGCATGGTTGCATTGCAAGGTGTCCGCATAAACGGCATTCGAATACGCACCGAACGCAAAAAAGAAAACCGCCAAAACAAAAATCGAAAAAAATAAAGATAATCTTCTCATATTCCTCTCCTTTCTCCCTGATTATGGGGAATTTTGTCGCTTATTCTTATTATATCTCATTCTTACCGTTTGTCAATAGATTTCTCTTATGTTGTATAAATGCAATGCAAAATAATTTGCTTATAAATATTTATAAATTTTTAATATTTTTTTGTAAAATTCTCTTGTGTTCTGAACGTTTTTATAATATAATAATAGATGAAATGATTTCTCACCGAATAACGAAAGAAAGGATGTTAAATTTATGAACAAAAACACTCAGCCGCAAAGTGCTGAACAATATAAATCAGCTCCCTCGGCACAGAAAAACACCCAGCCGAAACCGCCCAAAAGACGCAGAAGAATCCGAATCAAACCCAACAAAGAAGGTATGATCGCGCTCCTTGGTCTGCTCCTCGTTGTCGCGCTCGTCGTCGTCGCCATTATTTTCATTGCCAAAGGTATCATTTACGTTGTCAATAACAATCAGGAAGAAACCACAACTGCCTCTTCCGATAACAGTCAACCGCCGGTACTCCCTTGGAACAATGCTTACGTTGCCGTTGAACACGCAAATACCAACATCGCAGTCGGCGATCTGATTCTCGTCAATTTCAATCATGCTTATCCTTATGCAGATTCCCTCAACTCCAACAATCTCAAAGCCCTTGCCGATCAGGAGGGTTACAGCTCCTATTTCGTTTTGGGAACACGCGATATAAAAGTACGTTCTTCCATTGTTTCCGCTCTGAAAGATATGATTTTCGCATTGGTTGATGCCAATCCCGAAACGCTCGGCAAAGAATCCGGTACCGACCGCATTATCATTACAAGCGGTTACCGCGATACCATAAAACAAACCGAGCTTTTCGAAAAAAATCCCGAAGGATACTCCGCAAGACCCGGACACAGCGAACACCACACGGGTTACGCCGTTGACATTCAGGTGTTTACAAGCAAAAACGCCACCGTGCTTCTCAGAGATGCTGAACAGGAATGGATGGAAGCACATTGCGCGGAATACGGCTTCGTCATCCGTTACGATGGCAGCAAAGCGGATCTTACCGGCATTTTGGATGAACCCTGGCATTACCGTTACGTCGGCGTTCCCCATGCAACCTACATGACCGAGCATTTACTCTGTCTTGAAGAATATCTTGAAATGCTCCGCACCTCTCATACTTATGATAAAACACCCCTTGAAATCAAGGCAGGAGAAAAGGATTATCTCGTTTACTACGTACCCGCTACGGAAAACGCAACCTTTACCTCCATCCCCGTGCCTCCCGCTTCCGAAGGCACTTACACCATTTCGGGCGATAATATGAACGGCTTCATCGTTACCGTTGAAAAGGCTTCTTGATTTAAAAATGTAAAATGAAAATTCCGTCTGCGCCCATACGGCACGGGCGGAATTTTTATTCAGAAAGGATATCTCATGGATTCTTCCCAAATTTTCTACCGTTTCTCCCCTCTCGTTCAGGATTTTATTTATGCAAACGGATGGGAAACCATTCGTCCCATTCAGATCGAAGCGGCAAAAATCATTTTTGATACGAACGATAACCTGATTCTTTCTTCCGATACGGCTTCGGGAAAGACAGAAGCTGTCTTTTTCCCCATCATCAGCGAAATGGAAGGTTCATTCGGAGAATCGGTCGAGGTTCTCTATATCGCGCCCCTGAAAAGCTTGATCAACGACCAGTTTGAGCGCATTGACACACTTCTTCGGGATAGCGGTATTCCCGTTTTTCATTGGCACGGCGACGTTGCCGCTTCCCATAAAAATAAGCTTTTGAAAAATCCTTCGGGCGTTTTGCAGATCACACCCGAATCTCTGGAAAGTATGCTGATGAACAAACACAGCGATATCATCCGACTGTTCGGCAGACTCCGCTTTGTTATTATTGATGAAATTCACACACTTATGAGTGCAGACAGAGGCAATCAGATTCTTTGCCAGCTTGACCGTATTGCCGAAATCATCGGCTACCATCCGCGCAGAATCGGACTTTCCGCAACCATCGGCAATCTGGAAAAAGCAAGAATCTGGTTGACGGGAAACAGCGGAAGAAATACCGCTGTTCCCACCGTTCCTTCCACCAAACACCGCGTCCGCCTTGCAGTCGAACATTTTTATATTCAGGATAACAGCAATAACCGCGAAATATCCCCTGCGGAACATCCCGAATCCGCCATTGCCATCGATGCGGGTTATGAATATATTTACGATTGCGCCAAAGATAAAAAAAGCATTGTTTTTTCCAATTCGCGTGAAGAAACGGAATATGTAACCGCCACGCTCCGACAAATCGCCTCCAACAGAGGCGATGAAGATATTTTTTATATCCACCACGGAAATCTTTCCGCCGCCATCCGCGAAGAAGCGGAGCAAAAACTGAAAACCGAACAAAAATGCGTTGCCTGCGCAACGGTAACGCTGGAACTTGGCATAGATATCGGCAAGATTGAACGGATTCTCAACGTCGGCGCGCCGACAACCGTTTCAAGCTTCTTACAACGTCTTGGCAGAAGCGGAAGAAAAACAGGAATTTCCGAGCTTTTCATGGTGTTCCGCGAAGAAAAACCTCTGCCCGATACCCCTCTTCCGCAATTGATACCTTGGGAGCTCATCCGCGGAATTGCCGTGATTCAGCTCTATATCGAAGAAAAATTTATTGAACCGCCGTCCGTGAAAAAAATGCCCCTCAGCCTGATGTTTCAGCAAACACTCAGCATTCTGGCTTCTTCGGGAGAAAATACGCCGAAACGGCTTGCCGAGAAGATTTTCTCACTCTCGCCTTTTTCTCACGTGGAAAAAGAGGACTACCGTGAGCTACTCATTTCCATGGTCAAAAACGAATACGTGGAAATGACGGAAAGCAAAGGATTGATCCTCGGTCTGCGCGGAGAAAAACTGACGAAAAGCTTCAAATTCTATGCTGTTTTCAAAGATAGCGAGGATTATTCCGTCAAGCATGAAAGCGAAGAGATCGGTACCATTTCTTCCCCGCCTCCCGTCGGCGACCGTTTTGCCCTTGCGGGAAGAGTCTGGGAAGTGGAAGAACTCGATCTGACGAGAAAACTGATCTACGTTCATCCCGTCCCCGGAAAAATGCAGGTAGCATGGCCGGGCGATTACGGCGAAATCCATACAAAAGTACTGGAAATGATGTATAAAATTTTGACTTCAGATAAGGAGTATCCCTATTTGAAACCAAACGCAAAAGAAAGACTTGCCGCCGCGCGCCGCGTTTTTCAGAATGCGGGAATGACGCAAACCATGCTGATTTCTTTGGGAGGAAACACGAAATGTTTGCTTCCGTGGCTTGGTACACGCTCGTTCCGCACGCTTCGCAAATATCTGCAAACGAACGCCGCTTATTTTGGTATATACGGCTTGGAATACGACGGATGTTATTATATGACCTTCAAATGCGAAAAGGATGCCGAAGAGCTTTTGCGGATGATTCAAAGAAAAATTACCCGTGATACGATTGAAACCATTGATCTCGTCGGAAAAAGCGAATGTCCGATTTTTGAAAAATATGACCCTTGTATTCCGCCTGAGCTTCTCCGCCGCGCATACGCCGCCGATAAGCTCCGCACGGATGAGATGAAACGCCGTTTTCGGCTTGAACGTTAACCCACAAACATCCAAAAGGAGAATACTACCATGAAAAAATCCGCTTTGATGATCTTCATCCTTTCCTTGCTCTTTATATTTGCAGGATTGCATTTCACAGGTCTTTTGTCAGCGTTTCTTCCTGACGGAGATACTGTCGGAATCATCGGAGGCGCAGACCGTCCGACCGTGAATCTCCGTATCCGTGAAATTCTGAACAATGCATACAGCTTACTGATAGCCTTCGGCTTTCCCACTGCATTTTCCGGTCTCTTCGTGCTGATCTTTTCCAACGCGGTAAAGAAAAACTGCACAATCCCAACCACATCAACTGCGCTCGCACTTTCCGCTTGTGCCTCTCTCGGCATTTGCTCTCTCTTGATTTTTGCCTCGTGCTTTATTATGACGAATCCATCAAAGCATCCGATTGCATTTCCGTCAAGCATTTGTGTCGGCATGGCAGCTTTGCTCGGATTTATCCTGTTAATGGCTCTCTATCGTAAGCTCCGCAGTAAAAAGCCCTCATCCTTCGGTGTTTGCCTTGATGCGGTATTTTCCCTCATGTATATGCCGGCATTTTTTCTCACGGGCAGCATGATTTCAAATACCTTATCAAATATTCATTGACAAAAATCCCGATTGCAGCGAATGCAATCGGGATTTTGATTTTACGTAATATTGGCACTGACGGTCAAATGCCACATCGGATAATTTCCGTCCTTGATCGGAATAATTTCTTCTTTCAATTCTTCAATTACAGTGATTTCGCCATCCGCATAAGCGATGAGCTGTTCTTTACAGTTTTTCAGACGGCGTTCAAGACCGCCGAGACGGGCATCCTGAATTTCAAACCCGTAAGTTTTATTAAAGTTATACCACTGTTTTCTGTAAGCCTCATAGAATTTCTCCAGAAGCGCAAGTGTTTTTGTATAATCATTTTCTGCAAGCATGCGCAAGCCTTCTTTATCACCAGCCGCATAAAGCGCTCTCGTGCGGTTACCGAGATTGAATTTCACCGTCAGCACATCGCACAGACACGCCATGGATTCATAGAGATAAGAATATTCCGTATTGCTCTCTTTTGCGCTTGTGTGCAAGCGGGCTGCATAATCCGCATAAATTGAGCCATCAACTTCTTCTCTGGTATTTGCGCTGAGCATTGCAAGGAAGGGATCGTCGTACAGACGGTTCTTGCTGTAGTTTGCTGTTCCGACCGTCGTATTCTCCCCGAAAATATAATTTGGAAGATCAAGTTCGAGGAATGCATCGTATTCTTCACCCGTGATTTCCTTGAACTTTGCTTTCATTTCAGCTTCGTTCATTTCTTCGGCAAGAGCCGCCGCATACATCAATCCGGCAAGAGCGGAAGCGTAAGGACATTCGCCGCCGTTATCTCCCCACATCGTAAGGAATACGTTGCGAACACCGTGACGGATACATGCGGGAATAGCAAGCGCGTTTCTCACGTTGCTGTAACGGCTGTGAGGAGCAAATCCGCCCCATACCCAGGAACCGCCCGCAAACCATACCTTATCGGAAAGATTTTTGTGAGATTCTATCATGGCATCGTAACGTGTCGCGTTATTGCTGTAATAGTCCCAGTACACCATCGTGCAATCGGCAGGAACTTTTTCTGTGATTTCTTTTGAAAATTTGATCGGTTCGTCCAAATAGTATTCTCCCTTGTTGCCGAGACGGAAAAACATATCGCTCCACATCATAGGCTCATAACCGTATTTTCTCGCAATCTCGCAAACACGGTTCAGATGGCGGAGCAAAATTTCATAGCGGTCGCAAAGTCCGTGTCTGTCAAGATATTTGCCTCTGCCGACGTTATGTGCTTCGTCCATACCGATATGAATTTTTCTGGAAGAAATCGCTTCCGAAAGTGTCGCAAACATATTTTCAAGCAAAATCTCGGTGCGTTCATCTTCCATCAGCAGAATATCGTCAATATCTTGGATCTTTCTGTATTCTCCCCAACGGAAAATGGCGTTCAAATGCGCAAGTGTCTGAATGCAGGGAATAAGCTCAATGCCCACGGAAGCGGCGTAACGGTCGATCTCTTTCAATTCTTCGACCGAATATCTGCCTCTCTTATAGCCAAAACGGGGCTCGCCTTTCACTTCATACGTATCTTCCGTATAAAGCATAGCACAGTTATAGCCCATTTTGGAAATCGTATCAAAAAAGCGTTTCAAGCCGTCAACACTCGGAACCGCATTCCGGGAACAGTCGATCATCACACCGAACGAATCAAAATGCTTCATGGTAAAAACCTCTTTCTTCCTAAGACTTGTTTGAAAAACGTCGTTTTCCATCATTTCTCAAACAAACTCTGTTTTTATTGCATTTTCAGTATATCAAAGGAAAAAAGGAAAGTCAAGAGTCAATCTTTCTTTTATCAAGTTTTTCAATGGAAAATAAAGGCACTTACGAAAATCGCAAGCGCCTTTTGATATATTCTATTTTATTTCCTTGCAAAATTTGCACGAATCAAAGTGCCTTCGCAACGGAAACAACGGCGATCTCACGGTAGCCCAGCGCCTCTGCCAAGGAAACGAGTACCGCAAGCGTGCTTCCCGTCGTAATGATATCGTCAAAAATCAAAAGTTTATCCGTTCGGCGGCAAGCATGCTTCTTCAAAAAATAGCTGTTCTTTGCATTCTTTTTCCGTTCAAAGGCTTTCAGCCGTTTTTGCGTTTTGGAAAAATACGTATGCCCAAACATATGCTCAACGGGAAGATCTAAACGCGCCGCCGTCATTTTCGCCAGAATTTTTGCCTGATCGAAGCCGTAAACGCAAACACTTCCCGGTTTTCTCGGCGCGAAGGTAACGGTATAATCCGAAAGATCCCCACCCGTTGCTTCCAGAATCAAAGCGGCAAGTTCCGCGGATAAAAAACGTTGCAACGGCAAATAATTTTTCATTTTTAACGTGAAAATAATTTGTCTCGAAAGCTTGCCGTAATAAGAAAAAAGATGTGCCGACCAACCAACTTTCCCTCTTAAATTTTCGGGAACACAACGGCATTTATCCATTCTTTTTTCGCAATGCAAGCACTCTTCGCTCCGCAGTTGAGAATAAAGACGGAAGCATTCCGGGCAAAAAACAGTGTCTTTTCCCGCATCGGGCAATGCCGTTCCGCAACCGAGACAAGTGCGGACAAAGAAAAGGCTTTTCAATAATTCATTCATACTGTGTCATAAAATAACCGAGCCCCGTATAGCGCTTGGTTTGTCTGTTGTTATCCGTCATCATGGCCGCCACTTCCCCGTTTCCGACCAAAACGACCATCTGCTGTGCGCGCGTGATTGCCGTATAAAATAAATTTCTCGTCAGGAGCTTCGGCGTATAGCGATAAAGCGGAATGACCACGATCGGATATTCACTGCCTTGGCTCTTGTGAACTGTGATGGCGTACGCCAGTTCCAATTCCTCCGCCATGGAAAAATCATATTCAGCAAGTCTTCCCTCAAAATCAACGGAAATCGTTTGCCCCATCAAATCAATGGAACGAATGATGCCGATATCGCCGTTATAGATACCGAATCCGTCCAAACCGTTTTTCTTCCACGGAATATCGTAATTGTTTTTATTTTGCATGACCTTATCGCCCTCACGATAGATCGTGTCATGAAATTTTTTTTCTTTTTTTCCGTACGCACTCGGATTGATTGCCGATTGCAAAGAAGCGTTCAGCATTTCCGTTCCGTTTTGTCCCTTGCGGGAAGGCGTGATGACCTGGATTCCATCAAAAACACTCAAACCGTAAGCACGCGGCAACCGGGTTTTGCAAAGAGACTGGATCAAGCTTGCAGTCTGCTCGTCCTTTTCCGTTGCCAGAAAAAAGAAATCGCCGTCTCTTTTCGTCAAATCAATGTGTTCTCCGCGGTTGACCATATGCGCGTTCGTTACGATCAGACTTTCTCTTGCCTGACGGAAAATGTGCGTCAACTCAACCGTGGAAAAACGTTCGCTCGTGATAATATCCTTGAAAATACAGCCCGCGCCGACAGGCGGAAGCTGATTGGCGTCACCGATCATGATCAGTCTTGTGCCGGGGCGCATGGCACGCAAAAGCGCCTCCATCAAATAAAGGTCGATCATGGAAGCCTCGTCCAGAATAATGACGTCCTCATCCAAAAAACAATTCTCATCTCTGTGAAAAACAGGACCTTCATCCGCTTTGTAATCCATTTCCAGCATGCGGTGAATGGTTTTCGCTTCCCTGCCGGAAGCTTCGGAAAGACGTTTTGCCGCTCTTCCCGTCGGGGTAGCCAAAGCAATTTCCAAGCCCATGCTTTCAAAAATGCGCAAAATCGCGCGGACAACCGTCGTTTTACCCGTACCGGGACCGCCCGTCAAAATAAACACGGAATTGCTGACAGCTTCTCTGATGGCTTTCTTCTGCAAATTTTCATAATGAATCCCATTTTCCAGTTCCGTTTTCTCAATCAAAAAGTGAAGGCTGTCCGCATCGGAAAGATGATTGGTCATTTCCAGCGCATCCATTTTCGTGCAAATATAGCGTTCGGCTTCAAAAGCTTCTCTCAGATATACGCAGGTTCTTCCGCCAATTTTCACGGAACGGAGTTTTCTCAGCGAAACCTGTTGCTCCAGCTCGTCCTCCGCTTCCTCCTCCGTACATCCGAGAAGCGTAACCGCCGCGGGAATCAGTTTTTCCTGCGGCAAATAAACGTGACCGTTCTGATTCATATTATAGGAAAGCACGAAGGAAAGTCCCGCCGCAATACGCTCGGCGCAATTTTCGCGCATACCAAGATCTCTGGCAATCATATCCGCTTTATCAAACCCGATGCCGGGGATATTGCCGCATAACATATAGGGATTTTCCTTGATAACATCAATCGCGCCCACACCCCATTTGCGAAAAACCTTCATGGATGTTGCGGGGCTGAGATAATTGCTGCAAAACATCATGACGTTTCTCATGCCGAATTGCGCGCGGAACGTTTCTCCGATCTCTCTCGCCTTGCGCGGAGAAATTCCGGAAATATCTGCGAGCCATTCGGGATGGTTTTCCAGAACGTCCAGCGTATCATCTCCGTATTGACCGACAATTTTTTTCGCTGTTGAAGGACCGATGCCTTTGATTGCGCCGGAAGAGAGATATTTCAAAATCAGATTTGCCGTTGCGGGAAGTTTTTTTTCATAATATTCAACCTTGAACTGTTTTCCGAAAGAAGGATGGGTTACCCAATCACCGAGCGCCGCAATGGATTCTCCTTCACAAAGATACGGCATAGCACCGACAAGCACGAAAAGCTCCTCGGAAGGCGTTAAAAGTTCACATACCGTATATCCGTTTTCTTCATTTTGATAAATCAGTTTTTCCACCGAGCCTTCGATGGAAAAAAGCTCTTTTTCCGACTCTCTGTCCATCATAAGCGCCTCCCTTCAAATCATTCTGTAAAAAATATTCTTATGCTTACGCCGCATGGCGCAAACGATTGCTTTCATTTCATCTTTTCTGCTGTCCGTTCTCGGAATATTTACAATAATATCCTGCCGCTTATTTCCGCTTGCGGCAAGCGCCATACGCAGATAGTATTCCAACGCCTCCGCTTCCACATAAAGCAAAATTGCGTTTTCTTCCCATGAAGCATTGATTTTTTTCAATTCCGCATGAGCAAAGCGAAAAAACAAAAAATAAAAAAACAAATAAACAAAAGCGATTGCAATAGCAGACAAACAAACCGTCTGCAACGGTGTAAAATCCATAAAAAGCCTCCCTTTCATTGGGTATATCCCATCATATGAAAAAGAGGCTTTTTGTGTGAATCTTATCAATAATACATTAAATTCCTGCTTTTGCGCGAAGCGTTTCGGCAATATCGGTCTTTTCCCATTTTACGCCGAGTTCTTCTCTGCCGAAATGGCCGTAAGCGGAAAGGGGCGCATAAATCGGTTTACGGAGTTCAAAATAATCAATGATTGCCGCAGGACGGAGGTCCACGGTTTCGGTAACGATTTCCGCAATTTTTTCATCGGCAATCACACCCGTACCGAATGTATTGACGTTGACGCAAAGGGGCTTTGCAACACCGATGGCATAAGAAATCTGCACTTCACATTTCTTTGCAAGCTTTGCCGCAACGATATTTTTTGCAACGTAACGAGCCGCATAGCAAGCGCTTCTGTCCACCTTGGTCGGGTCTTTACCGGAGAAAGCACCGCCGCCGTGTCTGCCGTAACCGCCGTATGTATCAACGATGATCTTACGTCCCGTCAAACCGCTGTCGCCCTGAGGACCGCCGATGACGAATCTGCCCGTGGGGTTCACGAAAATTTCGGTATTTTCATCCATGAATTTTGCGGGAACGATGGGTTTGATGACATATTCAATGATATCAGCGCGAATCTGTTCCAAAGAAACGTCTTCATCGTGCTGTGTGGAAACAACGATGTTTTCCAGACGAACGGGGGTATCGCCGTCATATTCCACGGTAACCTGTGTTTTTCCGTCGGGACGGAGATAAGAAAGGGTACCGTCCTTACGAACCTTGGTAAGCTGTTTTGCCATATTGGTAGCCATTGCATAACCGAGAGGCATAAGATTTTCGGTTTCATCGGTCGCAAAGCCAAACATCATACCCTGGTCGCCTGCGCCGGTGTCATATTCATCCGCCTGCGTGCCGGTTTTTGCTTCAATACACTTGTCAACACCCATTGCAATGTCGGGAGACTGCTTGTGAATGCGGTTCACAACTGTGCAAGTGTTTGCGTTAAAGCCATATTCTTCTTTATTATAACCAATTTCATTGATCGCTTTGCGAACGGTTGCTTCTACGTCGATTTTAGCAGTCGTTGTAATTTCGCCCATTACCATAACGTAATCTGTGGTTGCGCAGGTTTCGCAAGCAACACGCGCCATGGAGTCCTGCGCGAAAATTGCATCAAGAACGGAATCGGAAATTTTATCGCAAACCTTGTCGGGATGTCCTTCCGTTACGGATTCACTGGAAAAATATCTTTTCTCTGCCATGATTTTTACTCCTTTTCTTTTTTCATACTTATTTCGTTCATCTCTTCAACTTATCAATATAAAAACTCTCCTTCGTTCAGCCCGAAAGAGAGTTTGTACTCACAATAAAACACTCATCTATCGGGAATTAGCACCTTGAAAAAACAGGTTGCCGGGCTTCATCGTGCCAGTCACTCAGCCACTCTTGATAAGTTCCGTTTTATTATATCATAAAATTCAACAAATTTCAATAGGTTTTTTTGTAAAAATCGAATTTTTTTGCAGATTTTTTCAGCGAATTTTTGCAATTATTCTCTGTTTTCCTGTAAAAATTAACGAATGGCTTCTCGAAAGCGTTCCGTCAGCTCTTTGTACCGTTCTTCCCCGCGGATGGAATCAAACCATTCCCAGCCTTTTCTCTCTTCAAGAACATTCAGGTCATTTGCAAGAAAAGCGCTAAAACCCCTGTCAAGTTTTTCTTCTCCATCGTAAAGAGAAAAATGTTTATATACTCCGCCATCGCTGTCATACCCTGTAGTCAATCTTCCCGTAATTCTGTCCAAGGTGGGAGAATGGTAGCCGAGTACCGTTCCTTCGGGCAAAGCAGATACGTTCTCAATGATTTCAATCGTACTCTCAAGAACCTCATAAGCTTCCTCTTTCTTACCGCTCCCCGCCAATGCGGCCGCAAGACGGAAACCAAGCAAATAACGGGTTGCAAACCAAAGATCGAGCCCTTTTCCGCCCGTAACGAGATCTCCCCCTTGCGAATCGGAAAGAGAATTCAATATCTCCAACGCTTTTTTCATTGCCCACGCACTGTTCTCTGCGGACCACGGATTTCTTTTGCGCAATTCTTCAAAACAGATTTCATGAATCCTATGACACAAATTCAACTGTCTTTGCAGATCGTATTTTTCCCATTCCCTGCGATAAAAATATCTTTTTTCCAAATAGGTTTCCGCATCGTTATCACTCAATCCGGATTTTGCTATATAGGCTTTTACGGCGTTTTCTTCTTCCAAAGAAATATACATTGTCTGTACCCAGTCAATATAATATTTATCCGTACATAAAGCGGAAAAGTCTTCAAAAACGGAGCAAAGCTCGTCGATATGAATGCGATCCACATACATGATACGAAGCATACGAAACGGGATCAAATACGTCTTCGGGAAATCACGTTTCATCGCCTTCAGAAAAGCATACTGTGCCTCGGGATCGGAAAGCTTTTCGTATTCTTCCCATCTTCTCTTTTGATCTTTATCTTTGTCTTCTCTCGTGCAACCGAGCAATTCATCCACACGGATTTCAAAAAGCTCCGCAATCACAGGCAAAAGTTCAATATCGGGATAAACGACATTCGTTTCCCAACGGCTGACCGTCTGGAAAGAAACACCCAATTTTTCCGCAAGCGCCTCTTGTGTAAAGCCTCGCTCACGGCGAAGTTTTCTTAAATTTTCAGCAAAATTCAGTTTCATAACTCGCTTCTCCTTCAAAATGAATTTTTGTAGCCGTGCACTGCTTACAATTATATTATACATGATAAATAAGAAAATTGGAATAACTCATTTTGTGAGAAAAATTCCTCATTTGTGAGAAATTCAAAAAGCTCCCCAACGGCTCCTTCTCATAAGGAAGTTTGTACCTGTTTTGTAGGGACAGGCGTCCTCGACTGTCCGTTAGCGCAAAAATTTGATCCACAGAAAACAAATAGAACCCCGACAGATCTGTCGGGGTTCGTTGTTCGATAAACTATAATTTATGATTTTACATTGACAATTATATCGATCAAAAGAACAATCCCAAAGGTCACAGAGAGAAATATCTCAGTCCAATAAATAATGGCATTGTCCCAGCCGTTAAATACGTTTCCTAAAACAAAGCAGACAAGAAGTGTAAAAAAGGAATGAGCGATAAGCGATGTTAATGTATAAATCCATTTGTTTGTCGTGTCATTTTTTACGAAAAAATATATTGGTATTGCAATTATACATAAAATTATTTGAAATGCAAACCAAGCAACATCAGTGATCAAATCATTCTTACACAACAGTATATTTACTACTGATAAAGCATGTATCAAGAAAACAACCGAGCCACTTTTAATTGTCTGTGTTTTCATTTTTTACCTCCTCATCAAATTCCAATTTATCATTTTGTTTTATCGCAAGTTTCGCCTTTGTTTTACAAAGGCACAGGGCAAAGCCCATACCCCTTATAGGGCGGGGGTTTACTCCCGCCGCCTTGTTGGCTTAGATCCTATGTTACGGCGGGAGCAAGCCCCAGCTCTACGATATACCCCATTATAACACAAATCAGCAGAGAAAGCAAGTTCTCTGCCGAAATTTGTTTGTAATTTTGGTTTTGCGGTTGTTTGCGGGCGATTCGTGAATCGCCCCTACGGTAAACATCCTTACGACAACCAGCCTAAACGAGGAGCTTTTCTTTTTATTTTCTCACTTTGCCCTTCAGAATCGGAGACAACGGTTTATAAACAAGAAACGTCAACAAAATACAAATCGAACCTTTCACGAAAGTAAAAGGAAGATTAAAAACAAGAAGGGCTTCAAGTAAACCGTCAACGGAAGGTAAAATTGCCTGGTACATTCCAATGATTGCATCCATCGGAATCATAACCTTTGCATAAAAAGGATACGTAATAAAATAATTAACGGGAACGCACATCAAAGCTGCTGCCACCGCACCGACAAAGGAAGCGAGAACCGCGCCGAATTTGGTATGAAAACGCTTATAAAGCAAGCCGGCAGGAAAAACGAATGCAGAGCTGATGATGAAATTGGCAAGTTCTCCGACACCGCTTGTCGCTGTGAAAAAGAGATGGAGAACATTCTTCAAAAAACACACGGCAACACCCGCAAGAGGAGAAACCGCAAAGGAAGTCAAAAGCGCGGGAAAATCGGAAATATCAAATTTCAGAAAGCTCGGAACAACGGGAACAGAAAATTCGAGCATCATCAGAACAATGGAAAGCGCAGACATCACGGCAACGACAGCCATCGGACGCGTATAACCGCGCAGAGAATTTTTTTGATTCATTTTTATTTTTTCCTCTCATAAAAATATTGGAAAAAACAAAAACCCCATTTTAAAAATGGGGGAAAATTCGCAGAATTGCAATTCAAATCCGCAAAAATACAGAGCTTTTGTCTTTTCTCATCCGGACTTTAACCGTCGGTACAGGAATCTCACCTGTTCAGCAAAAACGCGCGCGGACTTTACCGCCGATGTGGAATTTCACCAACCCCCAAAGAGTGGGCAACGCCCACCGGAATAAAACGGCTTGCTTTGCAAGCTGTGTGCTCGTCTCTCGCAGTTTTTCTTGTATTTCAAGAATATAAAACGGCGAGATCAAAATTGAGCAAATTCCTATAGTTAAAGAAAGGACGCCAAGGCGTCCTTTCTTTATCATATTCAGTATAATACCAAATTATGCAAGGATTTCAGAAACAACGCCGGAACCAACGGTTCTACCGCCTTCACGGATAGCGAAACGGAGACCTTTTTCCATAGCGATAGGAGAAATGAGTTCAACAGTCATATCAACGTTATCGCCGGGGCGGCACATTTCAACACCGTCGGGAAGATTGATAACACCGGTAACGTCAGTTGTTCTGAAGTAGAACTGAGGTCTGTAACCAGCGAGGAAGGGTTTTTTACGACCGCCTTCTTTTTCAGTCAATACGTAAACCTGGCCAAGGAACTTGGTGTGGGGTTTAACAGTGCCGGGTTTGCAGAGAACCTGACCTCTTTCGATTTCGTTCTTCTGGATACCACGGAGAAGAGCACCGATGTTGTCACCTGCTTCAGCCTGGGGAAGAAGCTTCTTGAACATTTCAACACCGGTAACGGTTGTCTTTCTGCTTTCATCAGTAAGACCAACGAGTTCAACTTCGTCGCCAACCTTAACAGTACCTCTTTCTACTCTACCAGTAGCAACGGTACCACGGCCTGTGATGGAGAATACGTCTTCGACAGGCATAAGGAAGGGAAGGTCGGATTTTCTTTCAGGAGTAGGAATGAAGGAGTCAACTTCGCTCATGAGTTCGAGAATGCATTCGTATTCAGGAGCGGAAGGATCGGTGTTGGTGGAAACAAGAGCTTCTCTTGCGGAACCACGAATAACGGGAGTGTCATCGCCGGGGAAGTCGTACTGAGAAAGGAGATCACGGATATCCATTTCTACGAGTTCGAGAAGTTCTTCGTCGTCAACGAGGTCGCATTTGTTCATGAATACAACGATTGCAGGAACACCTACCTGACGAGCAAGAAGTACGTGTTCACGAGTCTGCTGCAGAGGACCGTCGGAAGCAGCAACAACGAGGATAGCGCCGTCCATCTGAGCAGCACCGGTAATCATGTTCTTAACGTAGTCTGCGTGTCCGGGGCAGTCAACGTGAGCGTAGTGACGTTCTTCAGTTTCGTATTCAACGTGTCTGGTGTTGATTGTGATACCACGAGCTCTTTCTTCGGGAGCGTTGTCGATCTGGTCGTATGCGAGAGATTCAACGTTAGAGTCACCGAGAGAAAGGGTCTTAGTGATAGCAGCAGTGAGAGTGGTCTTACCGTGGTCAACGTGACCGATGGTACCGATGTTTACATGGGGTTTGGTTCTTTCGAATGTAGACTTTGCCATTGTAAAGTTCCTCCTTAATTGCGAATTATAATTCGCGTATTTTTTTGTTTTTTGAGATTTTTTTGGTTATCGTAACTTGGACTTGCCAAATCAGATACAAGAATGATATATAATTAACCCTTAGCTTTGCCTGCAATGATTTCAGCAGCAATGTTCTTCGGAATTTCAGCGAAGTGGCTGGGTTCCATAGAATACTGACCGCGTCCCTGAGTGTTGGAACGGAGGTCGGTTGCATAACCGAACATGTTGGAAAGCGGGATCATAGCAGTAATCTGCTGTGCGCCGGAGATTTCGTCCATAGACTGAATCTGACCGCGGCGGGAGTTTACGTCGCCCATAACAGAGCCCATGTAATCGTCGGGAGTAACGATAACAACTTTCATGATCGGCTCGGTAAGAATGGGGTTCGCTTTTCTCATAGCGTTCTTGAATGCCATAGAACCGGCAATCTTAAATGCCATTTCAGAAGAGTCGACTTCATGGTAAGAACCATCGTAAAGTGTAACCTTAACGTCAACTACGTTGTAACCTGCAAGAACACCGGACTGCATAGCGCCCTGGATACCTGCGTCAACAGCGGGAATATATTCCTTCGGAATAGCACCGCCGACAACTTTATTGATAAATTCGTAGCCCTTACCTGCTTCGTTAGGTTCGAGGGTGATCTTAACGTGACCGTACTGACCTTTACCACCGGACTGACGAGCGTATTTGCAGTCTTCGTCTGCAGATTTTGTAATGGTTTCTTTGTAGGATACCTGAGGTTTACCTACGTTAGCTTCTACTTTGAATTCACGGAGCAAACGGTCAACGATGATTTCAAGGTGAAGTTCACCCATGCCGGCGATGATGGTCTGACCGGTTTCTTCATCGGTGTAAGCGCGGAATGTCGGGTCTTCTTCTGCAAGTTTTGCAAGAGCAATACCCATCTTTTCCTGACCTGCTTTGGTCTTAGGTTCAATAGCAACCTTGATAACAGGTTCCGGGAATTCCATAGATTCGAGAATAATAGGATGCTTTTCGTCGCAGAGAGTGTCACCTGTAGTGGTACCCTTTGTACCTACGACTGCAGCGATATCGCCGGCATATACGCGATCGATATCTTTTCTTTCGTTAGCATGCATCTGAAGGATACGGCCGAAACGTTCCTTAACGCCTTTCTTCTTGGGGTTGAAAGCGGTTTCGCCTGCTGCAATAGAACCGGAGTAAACACGGAAGAAGCAGAGCTTACCAACGTAGGGGTCGGTCATGATCTTGAATGCGAGAGCTGCGAAAGGTTCTTCATCGGAAGAAGGTCTTACTTCTTCTTCTTCAGTTTCGGGGTTGATACCCGTGATGTCGGGGACATCGATAGGAGCAGGCATGAAGTCGATGACAGCATCAAGGAGCTTCTGAACGCCTTTATTCTTATAAGAAGTACCGCAAACTACGGGGATGATTTCGTTAGCGATGGTTGCTTTTCTGAGACCTGCTTTGAGTTCTTCGATGGTAAGTTCGCCTTCTTCAAGGTATTTTTCCATCAATTCTTCATCGCTGCCTGCAACAGCTTCCACCAATTCCTCACGGTATCTTTCAGCATCGTCCACCATATCTGCGGGGATAGGTTCAATGCGAACATCTTTACCGAGGTCGTCATAGTAAACGTCGGCTTCCATATTGATGAGGTCAACAATGCCGCGGAAAGTATCTTCCTTACCAATGGGAAGCTGGATCGGAACTGCATTTGCTTTCAAACGTTCTTTCATCATGTTTACAACACGATAGAAGTCTGCACCGGTAATGTCCATCTTGTTGATGTAAGCCATTCTCGGAACGCGATACTTGTCAGCCTGACGCCATACGGTTTCAGACTGAGGTTCTACACCGCCTTTTGCGCAAAGAACGGTAACAGCACCGTCAAGTACACGAAGCGAACGTTCTACTTCTACTGTAAAGTCAACGTGTCCGGGGGTATCGATGATGTTGATACGATTGCCCTTCCAGAAGCAAGTTGTAGCAGCGGAAGTAATGGTAATACCTCTTTCCTGTTCCTGTTCCATCCAGTCCATCGTAGCGGAACCGTCGTGGGTTTCGCCGATTTTGTGGGTTTTACCGGTATAGAAAAGAATTCTTTCCGTTGTTGTTGTTTTACCTGCGTCGATATGAGCCATGATACCAATATTTCTTGTATTTTCAAGTGAATATTCTCTAGCCATATTTCTGCTCCTTTATTTTTATCAATGAATGTATTGATAACACCGATGGGTGAATTATCAATATCTGAAGTGTGCAAAAGCTCTGTTTGCTTCTGCCATCTTGTGAGTTTCTTCTTTTTTCTTTACAGCCGCACCGGTATTTGCGATTGCATCGAGAATTTCGGCAGCGAGTCTGTCAGACATAGTCTTTTCGCCGCGTTTTCTCGAATAAAGAACGAGCCAACGGAGACCGAGAGTCTGTCTTCTCTCAGCGCGAACCTCCATCGGAACCTGGTAAGTAGAACCGCCGATACGGCGAGCTTTTACTTCAAGGACCGGCATAATGTTTTCAAGAGCATTCTGGAATGCTTCAAGTGCGGGCTTGCCCGACTTTTCTTCTACGGTTGCAAATGCATCGTAAACGATCTTCTGTGCAACACCTTTCTTGCCGTCGAGCATTACGTTATTGATAAGCTTTGTTACGAGCTTGGAATTGTAAAGCGGATCCGGCAATACATCTCTCTTGGAAATTTGACCTCTTCTTGGCACTGTTATTCCCTCCTTCATAATATTTTAATGATATCATTGGTACTCGAAAGTTTCCTTCCGACCGTGCGATTGTCCCATTTCAATGATGTATATGCCATATCGCTTTGGATATAAACAAAATATTTAATCATAAAACAGAAATCACATGCGATCAGAGTGCAGGCTTGAATAAAAAATTATTTAGCCTTCTTTTTACCGCGTTTTGCGCCGTATTTGGAGCGGCTCTGCTTGCGGTTAGCAACGCCCTGGGTATCAAGTGTACCACGAATGATGTGATAACGTACACCAGGAAGGTCACGTACTCTACCTCCTCGGATAAGCACTACAGAGTGCTCCTGAAGGTTGTGGCCGATACCGGGAATGTAGCAAATTGCTTCAAAACCGTTGGTGAGTTTAACTTTTGCAACTTTACGAAGAGCAGAGTTCGGCTTCTTCGGTGTGGTTGTGTAAACCTTTGTGCAAACGCCTCTTTTCTGAGGTGCGCTGAGATCAGTGGGAGTTTTTTCAAGAGAGTTGAAGCCTTTTTGAAGAGCAGGCGCTTTAGACTTGAAAACTTTCTGATCACGACCGTTACGAACAAGCTGGTTGAATGTTGGCATGTCTTGTTGAACCTCCTTATTTCAGAATAAATATTATTGTTTATATATACCACCAAGCGCGGGACAAAAGCCCTTTTTCTCGGTTGTACGCATTATTGAAGGAAAGCGCAGACCGCGCAATCCACTTTGATTCCGCAAAGTACACCAAGCTCGCTTTTCGTTTTCGATGTATCGAGCTTCACGCCGAAACGTTCGCAAAGGGAGATGATTTCGGAAAGGATATGCCCGTCCGCATCAAAAGCAACGTAAACGTGCTTTGCTCTTCCGCTTCGAATGCACTTTTTGGATTGATTAAAACCCGCAACAACTGCGGTCGCATAATTTTCAGACGGCATTTTGAATCGAAATTCCTTTCACTCAAATTATGCTTTGTTTTTCTTGCTGTATAAGCACAGCATTTTCGCATACACAGCTATACTAATAATAACACTATTTTTGCTTTTTGTCAACTGTATTTCATAAAAAAATGGAGATTTTTTCAGATTTTTTTCAAAAACCGACAGCTTTTTTGAATGGCTTATACCTCTTTTTTCAAATCATGCCGTTTTTATTTGCAAACAAAGGCAAACGGAGCAGCCGAAGCCGCTCCGTAAAATTTTGTTTTATTGGTTTGCAACCGCGCCCACGATGTCTTCATCCTCAAGGATGTCGGAAGGACTCTTCTCAACCTCAATGTCGCGGTAGATCTGAAGTCCGGTACCGGCGGGAATAAGCTTACCGATGATAACGTTCTCTTTCAAACCGATCAAATGGTCAACCTTACCCTTGATTGCAGCTTCCGTAAGAACACGGGTGGTTTCCTGGAAGGAAGCGGCAGAAAGGAAGGATTCCGTTTGCAATGCGGCTTTCGTGATACCGAGAAGGATCGGAGTTGCTTTTGCGGGACGAAGCGCAAACTCGCCGTTTGCAACACGAGCCGCGATTTCTGCGTTTGCAGCCTCAAATTCGGAAATATCAACGACGGTACCGAAGAGAAGTTCGGTGTCGCCGCCTTCGTCGATACGAACCTTTCGTGTCATCTGTCTTGCGATAACTTCAATGTGCTTATCGTTAATTTCAATATCCTGAATACGGTATACACGCTGAACTTCACGGATGATATATTCATAGGTTTCTGTAAGACCTTTGATCTTCGTGATATCCATCGGAGCAAGACCGCCTTCGGTGATAACGTCGCCTCGGCTGACATAACTTCCGGATTCCACGAGAATCTTCACGCCGTACGGAATGGGATAAATAAAGTCTACGCCTGTTTCCACGGTATTGCGGATAATAAAGTTTCTTGTGCGTTTTGCATCCTGAATGTCAACGACACCGGAATATTCGGAAATAATCGCTGTTTTCTTGGGACGGCGCGCTTCGAAGATTTCTTCAACACGGGGAAGGCCCTGTGTAATATCCGCGCCCGCGATACCACCGGTGTGGAAGGTTCTCATCGTAAGCTGTGTACCGGGCTCACCGATAGACTGAGCAGCAATAATACCGACCGCTTCGCCGACGCTGACTTTTTTGCTCGTTGCAAGGTCCGCACCGTAGCAGTGAGCGCAAACGCCGTGTTTGCATTTACATTTCAGAATGGAACGAACGTGAACGCGTTCAATACCTGCCGCAACGATTGCTTCGGTCTGCGCAAGATCAAGCATATCGCCGTCATGTGCAAGAACGTTGCCGTCTTTATCCACAACGTCACCGATAACGAATCTGCCGGGAAGTCTGTCCGCCAAAGGTTCGATAACTTCGTTACCGTCCTTAACGTCGGATACCCAGATACCTTCTGTGGAACCGCAGTCTTCTTCTCTGACGATAACGTCCTGAGAAACGTCAACAAGACGTCTGGTCAAATAACCGGAGTCGGCAGTTTTCAAAGCCGTATCGGAAAGAGATTTACGGGAACCTCTTGCACCCACAAAGTATTCCAAAACGGAAAGACCTTCACGGAAGCAGGATTTAATCGGAATTTCCATCGTACGGCCGTTGGTCGCAAACATAAGACCACGCATACCTGCAAGCTGTCTCATCTGTGCCATGGAACCACGGGCACCGGAGTCACTCATCATATTGATGGAGTTGTAACGGTCCATACAATTTTTGAGCGCTTCGATAACGTCGTTGGTTGCATTTTCCCAAACGCGGATAACACAGTTGTAACGTTCGTCTTCAGAGAGCAAACCTCTGCGGAAGCTGCGCGTGATTCTTTCTACGTCTTTTTCAGCCTGAGAAATGATCACTTTCTTCAAATCCGGAACCGTCATATCGAGGACGGAAATGGAGATTGCCGCAAGAGTGGAGTATTTGTAACCGTTTTCCTTGATGGCGTCAAGCACCTGAGCGGTAACGGTAGGACCGTGCTTTTTAATGGTACGGTCAATGATCTGACCGAGCTGTTTCTTTTTGGTTGTGAAGTCGATTTCAAGCTTCAGGAGATTTTCGGGTTTGGATCTGTCCACAAAACCGAGGTCCTGAGGAATCGGTGCGTTGAAGATCAATCGACCGAGTGTTGCATCGATCACACCGGAATGAACGACACCGTCGATTTCTTTGGTCACACGAACCTTGATGGGCGCGTGCAAGCCGAGCAAGCCGTTGGCGTGAGCCATCATAGCTTCATCAAAATCACGGAAATATGCACCTTCGCCGAGTTCGCCGGCGCGGTCAATGGTAAGATAATAGGAACCGAGGACCATATCCTGAGAAGGAACGGTTACGGCTTTACCGTCCACAGGCTTCAGGAAGTTGTTTGCGGAAAGCATAAGGAATCTTGCTTCCGCCTGCGCTTCGTTGGAAAGCGGAACGTGAACAGGCATCTGGTCACCGTCGAAGTCGGCGTTGAACGCGGTACATACGAGAGGATGAAGCTTAATTGCTCTGCCTTCTACAAGCACGGGTTCGAATGCCTGAATGGAAAGACGGTGAAGCGTAGGCGCACGGTTCAGAAGAACGGGGTGGTCCTTGATTACGTTTTCAAGTGCATCCCAGACTTCAGCGCTTGCCTTGTCTACTTTCTTCTTTGCATCTCTGATATTGGAAGCGTTCTGCGTTTCCACAAGACGTTTCATGACGAAAGGCTTGAAGAGTTCGAGCGCCATTTCTTTAGGAAGACCGCACTGATAGATCTTCAAAGTAGGACCAACGACGATAACGGAACGTCCGGAGTAGTCAACACGTTTACCGAGAAGGTTCTGACGGAAACGGCCCTGCTTACCGCGAAGTCCTTCGGAAAGAGATTTCAGAGGACGGTTGGAAGAACCTGTAACGGGTTTTCCGTGTCTGCCGTTATCGATGAGCGCGTCAACAGCTTCCTGAAGCATTCTCTTTTCGTTTTTGATGATAATATCGGGAGCGTAAAGCTCAAGGAGCTTTTTGAGTCGGTTGTTTCTGTTAATTACGCGGCGGTAAAGGTCGTTGAGGTCGGAGGTTGCGAATCTGCCGCCGTCGAGCTGTACCATTGCGCGAAGGTCCGGAGGGATGACGGGAAGAACATCCAGCACCATCCATTCGGGTTTATTGTTCGATTTGCGGAAAGCTTCCACAACTTCGAGTCTTTTGATAATACGGAGTTTTTTCTGACCGCTTGCGGTGCTCAGCTCCGTTTTAAGCTGTTCGGAAAGCTGTTCAAGGTCAATTTCCTGAAGAAGTTCCTTGATGGCTTCCGCGCCCATGCCGACGCGGAAATCATTTTCGTATTTTTCATACATCTGATGATATTCCGTTTCGGTCAGCATTTGTTTTTTCTCAAGAGGTGTATTGCCCTGATCCAGCACGATGTACTGTCCAAAGTAAATAACCTTTTCCAAAAGTCTGGGAGAGATATCAAGCAAAAGGCCCATTCTGGAGGGCGTTGCCTTGAAGTACCAGATATGAGATACGGGAGCGGCAAGCTCAATGTGTCCCATACGTTCGCGACGAACCTTTTTCGTGGTTACCTGAACGCCGCATCGGTCGCAGACTTTGTCTTTATAACGCACTCTTTTATATTTGCCGCACGCACATTCCCAGTCTTTGGTAGGACCAAAGATTTTTTCGCAGAACAAGCCGTCGCGTTCGGGTCGAAGTGTACGGTAGTTGATGGTCTCGGGCTTGGTAACCTCGCCGTAAGACCAGCTTCTTATCATTTCGGGAGATGCCAGGCCAATCTTGATTGAATCAAAAACATTTTTACCCATCTTATCTCGCCTCCAATTTATTCTTCGTCGTAGTTATCGTCTTCGTAATCGTCGTCGAATTCATCATCGAATTCATCATCGGAATTTTCAAAAGATTCGTTGACTTCATCCTCGTCAACCAAGGAGAAATTATTTTCATCGCCGTCTTCCAAAACGGTGGTTCCGACTGCTTCTTCGGTAACGTCGCGCTCATCGTCGGTTACATAACCGCGGTTGTCATCAAAGAGATCGTCGCCAATCTGAGAAAGTTCGATTTCTTCGCCCGCATCGTCGAGAACGCGGATATCCAGACCGAGAGACTGCAATTCCTTAACAAGCACACGGAAGGATTCGGGAACACCCGGCGTCGGGATATTCTGACCTTTTACGATGGCTTCGTAAGTCTTGACACGTCCGGTCACGTCGTCGGACTTAACCGTCAAGATTTCCTGAAGTGTGTAAGCCGCGCCGTAAGCTTCAAGCGCCCAAACTTCCATTTCTCCGAAACGCTGACCGCCGAACTGCGCTTTACCGCCGAGAGGCTGCTGTGTAACGAGAGAGTAAGGACCGACGCTTCGCGCGTGAATCTTATCGTCAACAAGGTGATGGAGCTTCAGATAGTACATGATACCGACGGTTACGGGGTTATCAAAGGGTTCGCCCGTACGGCCATCGTAAAGAATACGCTTACCGTCAACGGTTTTCAGCTTCTTCGCTTCAATCATCTGCGCAACCCATGCTTTGTTGCCGAGTTTGTCTTCGCCGAGAAGCTCGTAGCGTTTTTCGCCCGTTTCTTCATCAACGATTTCTTCGTAGAATTTTTTACCGGTAAGTGCTTCGCCGCGCAAAACGGGTCTGAAAAGTTTTGCTTCGGTCAGCATTTCGGTAATATCGCTTTCTTTTGCGCCGTCGAACGCGGGGGTCATAACCTTATAGCCGAGTTCTCTTGCGGCAATACCGAGGTGAACCTCAAGCACCTGACCGATGTTCATACGGGAAGGTACGCCCAGAGGGTTCAAAACGATATCGAGCGGTGTACCGTCTTCCAGGAAAGGCATATCTTCGGGAGGAAGAATTCTGGAAACGACACCTTTGTTACCGTGGCGTCCCGCCATCTTATCGCCGACGGAGATCTTTCTCTTCTGCGCGATATAAACGCGGACGGACTGGTTAACGCCTGTGGGAAGTTCATCGGAATTTTCGCGGGAGAATACGCGGACATCGACAACGATACCGGATTCACCGTGAGGCAAACGCATGGAAGTATCTCTTACTTCTCTTGCCTTTTCGCCGAAGATCGCGCGGAGCAATCTTTCTTCGGCAGTCAGTTCGGTTTCACCCTTGGGTGTTACCTTGCCGACAAGGATATCGCCCGCATGAACTTCCGTACCGTTGCGGATAATACCTCTTTCGTCGAGATCTTTGAGCGCATCTTCGCCGCAGTTCGGAACTTCTCTTGTGATTTCTTCCGGTCCGAGCTTGGTGTCTCTGGATTCGAGCGTATATTCTTCAATGTGAATGGATGTATAAACGTCATTGCGAACGAGATTTTCGTTCAGAAGAACGGCGTCTTCATAGTTGTAACCTTCCCAGGTCATAAAGCCGATCAAAGCGTTTTTACCGAGCGCGATTTCGCCGTTGCTGGTTGCGGGACCGTCTGCAAGAACGTCGCCCTTTTCCACGCGGTCGCCCACGTTGACGATCGGACGCTGGTTAATACAGTTGCCCTGGTTGGATCTGCGGAATTTGAGAAGGTCGTAAGGACGGTTCATACCGCTGTCTTCGGTAACGACGATTCTGTCGGCGCTGACCATTTTAACGTAGCCGGATTCTTTTGCGAGAACGCAAACACCGGAGTCAATAGCGGCTTTGTATTCCATACCCGTACCGACGATCGGGGAATCCGTAACGAGAAGCGGAACTGCCTGCTTCTGCATGTTGGAACCCATGAGCGCACGGGAGTTGTCGTCGTTTTCAAGGAACGGGATAAAGCCTGTTGCAACGGAGATAACCATCTTGGGAGAAACGTCAATGTAATCGATTTTGGAAACTTCAACCTCAACGATTTCGGCGCGATCACGGGCAAGCACACGCTTGTTCACGAAACGGCCTTCGGAATCCAAGGGTTCGTTTGCCTGCGCGACAATGAAATTATCTTCCATGTCGGCTGTCATATATTCAACGATGTCGGTAACTTTGCCGGTTGCTTTATCAACCTTGCGGTAAGGCGCTTCGATAAAGCCGTAGTCGTTGATCTTCGCATAAGTTGCGAGATAGGAAATCAGACCGATATTCGGACCTTCAGGGGTTTCAATCGGGCAGATACGTCCGTAGTGCGTATAGTGAACGTCTCGAACCTCAAAAGAAGCTCTGTCTCTGGAAAGACCACCGGGACCGAGCGCGGAAAGACGGCGCTTATGTGTAAGTTCTGCCAGAGGGTTATTCTGGTCCATGAACTGAGAAAGCGGAGAAGAACCGAAGAATTCACGAATCGCCGCAACGATCGGACGGATATTGATGAGTCCCTGAGGAGTCAGGTTATTCACGTCCTGAATGGTCATTCTTTCCTTAATGATCTTATCCATTCTGGAGAAACCGATGCGCAACTGGTTCTGGAGCAATTCGCCGACAGCGCGAACGCGGCGATTGCCAAGGTGGTCGATATCATCGGGTGTACCGATTCCGTGAGAGAGACAGATCAGGTAGTTGATGGATGCATAGATATCGTCTTTTGTAATATGTTTGGGAGAAAGTTCCGCAACTCTTTCTTTTGCGATTCTCTTTACCGCATCGAAATCGCCGCCGACTTCTTCCAGAATTTCAAGGAAGAGATTGAGTTTTACTTTTTCATTGATGCCAACTTCGCGCAAGTCGCAAACATCGCCGAACAATTTTGCAGGATCAACCATGCCGTTGCCGAACACTTTGATTTCCTTGTCATCGGCAATGTAAACGTAAGCTTCGTTTACGCCCGCATTTTCGATCTGCATAGCGTCGTCGAAGTTCAAAACCTTATCGGCGTCGAAAAGGATTTCGCCTGTCAAGGGGCTGATAACGGGACGGGAAAGTTTTTTGCCGGAAAGTCTTCTGCCAAGGGCAACTTTCTTGTCAAACTTATATCTGCCGACGGTACCCAGGTCGTAACGCTTGGGATCAAAGAAGAGGTTGTTGAGAAGGATCTGCGCGGATTCCACGAGCGGAGGTTCGCCGGGACGCAGTTTTTTATAAATTTCTTTGAGGGATTCCTCGTAAGCGGTTGTTCCGTTCTTCTCGGCTTCCGCCTGCATACCGTCTTTGTCGAGCGTTGTCAAAATCTTGACGTCGTCGCCGAAGAGAGCGCGTACGTCCGTGGAGGTGGAAACGGACTGTTCAAGCGCGCGGATGAGAACGGTTACGGGGATTTTTCTGTTTTTATCGATACGAACGTAGAAAACGTCGTTCATATCGGTTTCATATTCGAGCCATGCGCCGCGGTAAGGGATGATCTGCGCGGTCTGCGTGCTCTTACCGGTTTTATCCATAGTGGAGGTATAGTACATACCGGGGGAACGAACAAGCTGAGAAACGGCAACACGTTCTGCGCCGTTGATTACGAAAGTACCCGTTTCGGTCATCAGCGGGAAGTCACCCATGAAAATTTCCTGCTGTTTTACGCTGCCTGTTGTTTTGTTGGTCAAACGAACGGTTACGCGCAAAGCTGCCGCATAGTTTACGTCGCGCGCCTTGCATTCTTCGACGGGATATTTCGGTTTCGAATCGATGGAATAGTCAACGAATTCGATAACAAAGTTTCCGGAATAGTCAACGATCGGGGAAACATCCTGCAACACTTCAGTGATTCCCTTATCAAGAAGCCATTGGTACGATTTTTTCTGAACCTCAAGAAGATCAGGCATTTGAAGAATTTCGTCGATCTTGGAAAAGCTCATTCGTACATTTTTACCAAGCTGCTGGGGTTTGATCCTCATAAAATCACTCCATTCTAAATTTAAGCTTGCCTTTACTTTGGTAAAATTTGTATTTTTCCACAGCCTGCAATGCCGCGGCAAAAGAACGGGGACTGCCCTTTCGGCACCGTTTTTGCCCATTCTTTTCAAAAAAGCCCACGATAATGCAAGCGATTGTAATGCAATTTATAATTATAGCACCGAGAGCGCAATATGTCAAGAACTTTTCATAATTTTTTTCAAATATCTTGACATTTTATAAAAATACTAATATAATGAATTTGAGTATACGTATTTTTAAGCGTATTTTCGTTTTTCGTTTGCCAAAAAGGACGAAAAAACGGAAGATTCATGTGAGCGCAAAAAAATCCGCTCCCAATTGTCTGCAATGGACAATTCATCAAGACATAAATTTATTATAAAAATAAAAAGGAAGAAAAGCATTATGGAATGGACATCACTCAATGATCTGCGTGAAAAGTTTCTGAAATTTTTCGAATCCAAAGGACATCTCAGCAGAGGAAGCTATCCGCTCGTACCCGAAAGCGACAAATCGCTTCTTTTGATCGTTGCGGGCATGGCACCGCTGAAAAAATATTTCACGGGCGAAGCGGAACCTCCCCGTCGCCGCATGGCAACCTGCCAGAAATGTATCCGTACCAACGATATCGAGCACGTCGGCTACACCGCGCGCCACGGCACATTCTTTGAAATGCTCGGCAACTTCTCCTTTGGCGATTATTTCAAAGAAGAAGCCCTCGTTTGGGCATGGGAATTTCTGACCGAAACACTTGCGATTCCCGCCGACCTTCTTTGGCCCTCCGTTTACGAACATGACGACGAAGCTTACGCCATCTGGAGAGATAAGATCGGCGTAAGAGAAGATCACATCGTACGTCTCGGTAAAGCAGACAACTTCTGGGAACACGGATCCGGTCCCTGCGGCCCCTGCTCGGAAATCTATTTCGACCGCGGCGAAAAATACGGCTGCGGAAGCCCCGACTGCCGTCCCGGCTGCGATTGCGACCGTTACATGGAAATCTGGAACAACGTATTCTCTCAGTTCAATAATGACGGCGCGGGCAATTATACGGAACTCGCAAACAAAAACATCGACACCGGTATGGGTCTTGAACGTCTCGCCTGCGTTATGCAGGGCGTTGACAATATGTTCGAAGTTGACACCATTCAGAATATCATCAAAGCCATCAGCGAAAAAGCAGGCGTTTCCTATAAGACAAACGAAAAAGCAGACGTTTCTCTGCGTATCATCGCAGACCACGCGCGCGCTTCCGCATTCCTCATTGCAGACGGTGTTATGCCCTCCAATGAAGGCCGCGGTTACGTTTTGCGCCGCTTGATGAGACGCGCTTGCCGTCACGGAAGAATCCTCGGCATCAAAGGCGCGTTCCTCTGCGATATCATGGCTGTCGTTGCGCGTGAAAACAAAACCGCATATCCCGAACTGACGGAAAAACTCGATTACGTTCAAAAAATCGTCCGCATGGAAGAAGAACGCTTCAATGCCACCGTTGAAGCCGGAATGAATCTTCTTGACGGATTGATGGCGCAGGCGAAAGCAGACGGTAAAACCGAACTCGGCGGCGCTGACGTTTTCAAACTTTCTGATACTTACGGTTTCCCGCTTGACCTTACCCGTGAAATCGCCGAAGAAAACGGTCTGGGCATCGATGAAAAAGGTTTTGAAGAAAACCTTCTCGCTCAAAAACAGCGCGCACGCGCGGCAAGAGGAAACATCAGCGGTTGGGATGACAGCATGAATTCCCTCGTTGATACCACCGAAATCACCGAATTCACAGGTTACTCCGAAACCGTTTGCCAAAGCAAAATCATCGCTATCATCGACAGCGAAACCGACAAGCTTACCGAAATCACAAATGAAAACGCGGTTATCATTACAAATATCACACCCTTCTACGGAGAAGGCGGCGGTCAGGTTGGCGATATCGGTACCATCGAATCCGAAAACGGAAAAGCAACCGTTATCGACACCAAGAAAAACAACGGCGTTTATATGCACGTCTGCAAGATGGAATCCGGTTCCCTTTCCGTCGGCGATACCGTAACACTCCGTGTGGACAGCGCAAGACGCGCAGCAATCGCAAGAAACCACTCTTCCGTACACCTTTTGGATGCGGCTTTGCGCGAAGTGCTCGGCACACACATCCGTCAGGCGGGCTCTTACGTTGATAACAATGAGGCTCGTTTTGACTTTACTCACTTCTCTGCTGTAACACCCGAAGAACTTGCCAAAGTTGAACTTCTTGTCAATGAAAAAATTCTGGAAGGCATTTCCGTTTCCACGTTTGAAACCGATATCGAATCCGCAAAAGCCTCCGGTGCCATCGCGCTCTTCGGTGAAAAATACGGAAAAACCGTCCGCGTCGTTAAAATGGGCGACTTTTCCGCAGAACTTTGCGGCGGTACGCACGTAGACAATACCGCAAAGATCGGTATGTTCAAAATTACCTCCGAAGCATCCGTTGCCGCAGGCACGAGAAGAATCACAGCCGTTACGGGTCTCGGCGCATACGCTTACATGAACCGCAACGAAGCCCTGATCACATCTGCAATGAAAGCGCTCAAAGCAGGTACCGCAAACGATATTCTCGGCAAGATCAACACCCTTTCCGATGATTTGAAAGCAACCAAGAAAGAATTGGAAGCCGCTTCCGCAAAGCTCGCTTCCGCAAAAGCAGAAGCTATGCTTTCCTCTGCCGTATCCGTTGGCGGGGTTCGCGTTGCTTCCATGAAAACAGAACTTCCCGTTGCCGCCGTACGTACCCTCGGCGACGATATCAAGAGCAGATACGCCGATATGATTGCAGTCGTTTCCTCTTTGGTTGACGGTAAACTCACACTCGTTTGCGTATGCGGCAAGGAGGTACTTGCCAAAGGTATTAAAGCTCCGCTTGTTCTCAAAGAACTCTCCTCCATCGTCGGAGGTGGGGGCGGCGGCCGTCCCGACAGCGCAACCGCCGGCGCAAAGAAACCCGAAAAGCTTGATGAAGCTTTGCAAATGCTCCCCTCCATCATCGAAAAACTGTTGAAATAAACATTCTGAGCAATAGACCGTTGCGTGAACCCTGTTCGGCTGCGGTCTTTGCAATTCCATTCAAAGAAAGGTTAACCGATTATGAAAAATTGTCTTTTTTGCAAAATCGTTGCAGGAACCATTCCCTCCTCCAAGGTCTATGAAGATGATAAAATCCTCGCTTTTAAGGATATCAACCCCCAAGCGCCCGTTCACGTTCTCGTGATTCCCAAAACACACATCGCTTCCGTTGATGAAATCTCCGAAGAAAACAGCGGTATCATCGCTTATATTTTTGAAAATATTCCCCAAATCGCAAAAATTGCAGGTCTCAAAAACGGTTACCGCGTGATCTCCAACTGCGGTCCCGATGCTTGCCAGACCGTTCCCCATCTCCATTTCCATATTGTCGGCGGCGCACCTCTTGCCGATAAGATGGCGTAAGCGATTTTTTAAGGGTATCTTATGACGAAAACCACAGAAACCGTTTTTCAAAAATATCAGGTTCGCAAAACAAAAAAACAAAAATCCGCATTCATCGGCTATGTGAAAACGGTTGCCGAAGAAAACGGATATACTTGTGAAATTCAAAAAGGCGCTCTGGGTGCGCGCAATATCGTTGTCGGTTCTCCCGAAAAAGCGAAAGTCATCTACACCGCGCACTACGACACCTGTGCCGTACTGCCTTTTCCGAATTTCATTACACCGAAAAATTTTCTGCTCTATCTGCTGTATCAGATCGGCATCTTGATCCCCCTTTTCGCCTTTATCGGCGTATTCTCCTTCCTCTCACAGCTTTTGATCTCGCTTCTCCCTCTCGATCCTGCGCTTTCTTCTTTCATCAGTTTGTTGATCTATGAAGTCGGATTGATCGGATTTTGTGTCCTTCTCATTGCCGGACCTGCCAACCGCTACACCGCCAATGACAACACTTCGGGAATAACGACGCTATTGGATATCATGACTGAAATGCCCGAAGAACTTCGCGGTAAGGCGGCGTTCGTTTTCTTTGATCTGGAAGAATCCGGTTTATTCGGCTCCATGAGTTTTGCAAACAAATATAAAAAAGCAGTCAAAAACAAGCCGTTGATTAACTTCGACTGTGTTTCCGACGGAGATTATATCCTGTTTGCCGTCAGAAAGACCGCCTCACGTTATGCTTCTTTGCTGAATGAAGCATTTCCGAAAGATTCCCGCGTATCCGAAGTGGATATTTGCTCAAAAGGCGTTTTTTATCCCTCCGACCAAGTCAATTTCAAAGACGGCATCGGCGTTGCTTCCCTCAAGCGCACGAAAAAAGGACTTCTTTATATGAACCGTATCCATACGCCGCGAGACACGGTTTACAGAGAAGAAAATATCCGTTTTCTGACGGAAGGTGCCATCCGATTGACACAGATGCTTGCAAAATAAAATCTACATTCAAAAAAATTGACCGACATTCAAAATGCCGGTCAATTTTTTATATTTTCAATTACATGGTTACAAAAGCAAACTTAGCAATGAAGATAAGAGCAATGATGGTAGCAACAATATCTTTCTTTGTGAATTTGCCGGAGAAGAGAGAGATCAGAACATACGCAATGCAACCGATACCGATGCCATTGGAAATGGAATATGTAAGAGGCATCATGATGAGAGCAAGGAATGCGGGAACAGAGTTTCTCATATCGGACATATCAACATTAGCGAAGTTTTTGAGCATAAGAACGCCAACGAAGATCAAAGCGGGTGCAGTTGCGCAGGAAGGAACGACGTTTGCCAAAGGTGTGAGGAAAAGGCAAGCGAGGAAGCAAAGGGAGGTAACAAGGCTTGCAAAGCCCGTTCTTGCGCCTGCGGCAACACCGGAAGCACATTCAACGAAGGTTGTGCAAGTGGAAGTACCGAGAACCGCACCGGAAAGAGTACCTACGGAGTCGCAGGTCATAGCCTTGTTCATATCGATGGGGTCGCCGTTTTCATCGAGCATACCCGCTTCGGTTGCAGCGCCGTAAAGCGTGCCGACAGTATCAAACATATCAACGATACAGAAAGAAATTACCAAAACGATTGCAGAGAACACACCGCCGATGTGAGGACCGGAAAAAGCAAGCTTCCAACCTTCGGGATCAAAGAGACCGGTAATACCGATTTCGCCGAAATCCTTGAAGGACTGACCGATGGAAGAAAAGTCAAACGAAGGAACCTGCCATGTAGCAACATAATAAAGAACGGCAGAAGCAAGAACGCCGATCAGAACCGCGCCCTTCACGTTGCGTTTTGTGAGAACTGCAATGATGATAAGGCCAAGGAAGGTTACGATAGCGGGAGCGATTGTACGCCAAGCCTCAAAAGCGGAACCTGCATTTTTGAACGCGCCGCTGATATCAACGAACTGAACGAACGTATACTGATTAGCCGTAATAAGGCCTGCGTTCTTGAAACCGATGAACGCAATGAAAAGACCGATACCTGCGGGAATTGCTTTCTTCAAGCAATCGGGCATTGCTTTTGCAATATATTCTCTCGCGCCCGTAATGGAGAGAATCAGGAATACGATACCGGAAAGGAAAATAATGACCATACCGGAATGGTAGCCGCCAATCAGGTCAACACCCGCAAAATATGCACCGGAAATGAAGCAGGTGCAGAAGAAGGAGTTCAGACCCATACCGCATGCCTGTGCATACGGAAGTTTTGCATAAAACGCATACAACAGCGTAGCAAACGCAGCAACGAGAACGGAAGCAACAAAAACGGAGTTCCAGATCTTACCCAAGGCAGCGGAATCCGCGCCGAGATCGGCAAGCCAACCGTTTGCACCTTCTGCCGCAATCTGAGCGGGGTTTACGAAGATGATATACGCCATTGCAAAGAATGTCGTAAGACCGCCGACGATCTCTTTTCTGTAATTAGAGCCTCGTTCGGTGATTTTGAAAAACTTATCCATAAATTTTTCAACCTCCAAATATTTTATTATGATAAAATTTATTATACACCATATAAAAATAAAAATCAATTATTTTTTACAGAATATTAAAAATTTCGTAATTTATCCGAGATTTTTCTTGACATCTCCATCGATTCATTTTAGAATTGTAATATAGATTATAATTTACGGAGGCAACTTAATAATGAAAGAATCCTATACACTGAAAGTTGCGGGGCTCGAAAGAGAGCTCCCTCTTTGTCCATTGAACGATGAACTCAGCATTGCGGCATTCGTCATTTTCGGCGATGTGGAACTGACCTGCGCTTGCGCAGGCGAACTTCTCAAAATCGCACCCGAACACGATGTGATGATCACCTCGGAGAGCAAGGGCATCCCCCTGATCCATGAAATGGCGCGCCAATCGGGAGTAAACACCTACGTTCTGGCGAGAAAGATGCAAAAAGCTTACATGAGCAATATCTTCTCTTGCGAAGTCAATTCAATCACAACCGCAAAAAAACAAACGCTTTATCTTGACGGTAAAGATGCGGAGTATATGCGCGGCAAACGGGTTCTCATTGTGGACGATGTCATCAGCACGGGTGAATCCCTGCGCGCAATCGAAGAGCTTGTAGAACACGCAGGCGGAAATATCGTCGGAAAAATGGCAATTCTCGCAGAGGGCGATGCCAAAGACAGAGATGACATCCAATATCTCGCAGTTCTTCCCCTTTTCCACGCTGACGGTACTGAAATTTAAGCGGGCTAATCCCACAAAAAGAATGAAAAAATTGGTTGTTATGCGCCTTTCGGCAAAAAAACAGCCGATTTTTTTTGCGCAAATACAGATATTTTTTCTTCATTTATTGACAATTTTCTTATTTTGTGTTATCATATGAATAGTTATTCATATGTTCATATGGAAAGGATGATGGCATGGATACAAAAAAAACGATTGAAAAATGTGAATTTCTCTGCGTTCATGAAGACGTCGTGCAAGAAGTATTGCGCAAAATGCCCGAAGAAGATACGCTTTTTCTGCTTGCCGAATTTTTCAAGGTATTTGGAGATTCCACCCGAATCCGCATTCTTTATGCACTCCGAGAAACCGAACTTTGCGTTTGCGATATCGCAAACCTCTTGGGACTGACGCAAACCGCCGTTTCCCATCAGCTCCGTGTGCTGAAATCTTCCAAGCTGGTCAAAGCGCGAAGAAACGGAAAAACCGTATTCTATTCTTTGGATGACAATCATATCCATAATATTCTGGATATGGGAATCTGCCATCTTGAGGAATGATTTCCAAAGTTTACTTTCTTATTACAAATCACAAAATTTTACGTTACGAAAGGAAAATCTCTCATGAAAAAAATTTACAAGCTCGAAAATCTCGATTGCGCTGTCTGCGCGGAAAAAATGAAAAATGCAATCGCTAAAATTGAAGGCGTAGAATCCGTTGATGTTAGTTTTATGCTCCAGAAATTAACCATCTGCGCTCCCGAAGAAAAAATGGATGAAATCATGAAAAAAGCGGCAAAAGCCATCCGCAAAGTAGAACCCGATTGCAAAATTCTTTTCTGATTTCATAAAAACGGAAAGGTAATTTTATGACACACTCTCAAAAAATCAAACTTGCCCGCATTCTCATCGGTGCTGCGCTTTTACTCGCCGTTATTATGATCCCGGCAGAAGGACTTCTCAAATGCGCGCTTTTCCTGATTCCCTATCTCGTCGTCGGTTACGATACGCTTTGGAAAGCGCTTCGCGGTTGCTTGCGCGGTCAATTTTTTGATGAAGATTTTCTGATGGCGGTTGCCAGCCTCGGCGCTCTGATCATCGGAGAATATCCCGAAGCCGTTGCCGTTATGCTTTTCAATCAGATCGGTGTTCTGTTTGAAAGCTACGCCGTCGGCAAATCCCGCAAATCCATTGCCGCACTGATGGATATTTGTCCCGACCGCGCTAATCTGGAAAAAGACGGCGAAATCACGGAAGTTTCCCCCGATGAAGTTGCCGTCGGTGATTACATCGTCGTAAAAGCAGGTGAAAAAATTCCGTTGGACGGCATTGTTGAAGAAGGCAGTACAACGGTTGACACCGCCGCGCTGACGGGCGAATCCATGCCCCGAACCGTTCGTGCAGGAGATGAAGTCATCAGCGGAACGGTCAATCTGACGGGCATGATCCGCGTTCGCGTAACCAAAATTTTTGAGGATTCTACCGTTTCCAAAATTCTCGAACTCGTGGAAAACGCAAGTTCAAAAAAAGCGAAAGCCGAAAATTTCATTTCCAAATTTTCAAGATTTTATACCCCCTCCGTCGTTTCGGCGGCAATTCTGCTTGCCGTCATTCCCTCTCTCTTTGACGGCGCATGGTCAACCTGGATCTACCGCGCACTCACTTTCCTCGTTATTTCCTGTCCCTGTGCGCTCGTAATCTCCGTTCCGCTTACCTTTTTCGGCGGCATCGGCGGCGCTTCCAAATGCGGAATCTTGATTAAAGGCGGAAACTACATCGAAGCGCTTTCCCGTTGCGAAACCGTGGTATTCGATAAAACGGGAACCCTCACAAAAGGCACCTTTACCATCACAGCCGTTCATGCGGAAGCGCATGCGGATAAAAATACCGTTTTACATTATGCCGCTATTGCGGAAAACAATTCCAACCATCCGATTGCAAAATCCATCTGCGAATACTGCAAGGAAGAGGTCTCTCACACTTCCCTTTCCGAAGTAACGGAGCTTTCGGGAAAAGGTATTTGCGTACGTACGGAAGCGGGCGAAGAAATTCTCGTCGGCAATGAAAAACTCATGCTGGAAAAAAACGTTTCTTATCGTGCCGTTTCCGAAATCGGCACCGTTGTTTACGTTGCCGTAAACGGAAAATTTTTCGGTTCTCTCGTTATTTCGGATGAGATCAAAAGTACCGCCAAGGACGCCGTGCACAATCTCCGCAGAATCGGAATCCGAAAAACCGTTATGCTGACTGGAGATTCCAAAAAAACGGGAACCGCTGTTGCCAATACTCTTGGCATTGACGAGGTTTATACGGAACTTTTACCCGCAGATAAAGTTTCCCATGCCGAAACACTGCTGAAACAAAAAAATCCCAAGAAAACACTTGCTTTCGTGGGGGACGGTATAAACGATGCTCCCGTTCTTTCCCGCGCGGATATCGGGATTTCCATGGGCGCCATCGGTTCGGATGCCGCCATTGAAGCTTCCGATATCGTTCTGATGGATGACGATCCGAAAAAAATCGCGCTTGCCATCCGTATCGCCAAGAGAACTCTTTCCATCGCTTATCAGAATATCTTCTTCGCGCTCGGTGTCAAAGGTGTAGTACTGCTTCTCGGCGCGTTCGGTATTGTCGGTATGTGGGCGGCGGTGTTTGCCGATGTCGGTGTTTCCGTCATTGCCATTCTGAACGCCATGCGTGTGCTGAATATCAAAAAATATGCATAAAGAGCCGTCGTATCCATGCTTTTTACGGCGGAGTTGATTTACACAAATTCCCATAAGTTAAAAATCAAGCGGTCGCTTCTCCGAATGGAAAGGCAAACCGCTTGTTTTTTATTTATTCTTTTTTATCTTCAAAACCCCATCATGTTCTTTTCCGTCAAAACGGAAGAAATATTTTTCTCCGTCCTCCACTCTTTTTCCGTCCACCGTAAGCGAAAAACGGTCGGCAAGCGAAACAGAAATCCGATAAATCGTATTTTCTTTATCAATCCGAATCCGAAAAGAGGAAAATTTGGGGGACAAACGGGGATTCAAGTAAAATCCGCCTTTTTCCTCTGTATAACCGCAAAGAATTTCCAAAGCCACTTTTCTGTACCAAGAAGCCGAGCCCGTATAAAAACTCCAACCTCCTCTGCCGATATGCTGCGGATTGGTATAAACGTCTCCCGCAAACACATAGGGTTCAATGCGGTATGCTTCCGCGACGTTCGGATTTTGATAACGCTCGGCGGGATTGATGGCAAAGAGAATCTCCGTTCCCTTTTCATATTCTCCGCAAAGGAAAAATCCGAGCGCCGCCCAAACGGCAGCATGCGTATACTGCCCTCCGTTTTCGCGGATACCCGGAACATATCCCTTGATATATCCCGGAGATTGTGCGTCTTGATCAAAAGGAGGATATAAAAGTTTGACCAAAGAATGTTGTCTGTCAAAAAGATATTTCTCCACAGCCTGCATACTTTTGCGGGCTTTTTCCTTTTCAAATCCGCTTTCGTACGCAAGAATGGCAGAAAATGCTTGCGGCAACAGATCGATTTTGCAATCCCCCCGCGCCTTTCCGCCGAGAACGGAACCGTCATCATAATACCCTCTGCGATACCAACCGCCGTCAAAGCCGTGCGTTCTCAAAGCTTCGCAAAGCTCATTTTCTTCTTTTTTCATTTCCGGAATCAAAGAAAGATCGCCGTAAATCTCGCATAACCGCATCGTTTTCCTTAAAACGAGAATTTTGAAAAAAGCAAGCCAAACGCTTTCGCCTTTTCCCTGCGCACCCACAAGATTCATACCGTCATTCCAGTCGCAGGTACCAATCAAAGGCAATCCGTGCGCACCGAACTTTCTGCCGTTTTGAACGGCACGGATCAAATGCAAAAACAGAGGTTCCCGAAGTTCGCTTTTTTCCGTTTTTTCATAACGCTCGTGCTCACTATCCGCCAAAGGCGCGGAACGGAGATACGAAACGGAAAGAGATAAGATCTTGACATCCCCCGTTTGTCTGACATATTCTTCCGTCACGTAAGGAAGCCAGAGAAAATCATCCGAACAGCGTGTACGAATACCCGTTTTCTCGCTTTCATGCCACCAATGTTGTACATCCCCCTCTTCATATTGATGCGCTGCCGCCCGTAAAATCAAAATTTTCGCTTCCCTTGGCAAAATGGGGATCAAAGCCAGCGCATCCTGAAGCTGATCTCGGAATCCATAAGCACCGCTGACCTGATAAAACCCGCTTCTTGCGGCAATGCGAGAAACCGCAGTCTGATAAATCGACCACCGATTGACAATGGCATCAAATAACGGATTTCCGCTTTCAATTTCAAGCAAAGCGTACTCACGTTTCGGTTTCTCAGCAGAAAAATCATCTCCCGATCGGCAATGTTTCTGCAAAAAAAGATATTGTGTTTCGGAAAAACAAGCAGTCAGAAAAAATACAACCTCCGTTTTTCCCGAAATCTTCTTTCTTGCGGACAAAACCGCCATCCGTTCCTCGCCCTCAAAAACTGCGCCATCCGTGCGAAAAGCCGCTTCATCCGTATATATGCTGTCTGTTTCGGATGAAAAAACAGCCATGGAAAAATTCTTCTTGGAAGCATCGGCAAGAGATGTTATGCGAATTCCTTTGTCGCTCCTTTGATAGCGGTAATAATGGCGCTCCGAGGGAGCAGAACCGAGACAAGGCACCACTGCATATGCAATCCGCGCAGAAATCTCTCCAAATTTATTTTCAACGGTAACCTTGATTTTTTTCATGTCGTGCAAACCGAGCAAAGAAACGGAAACTTCATATTCCAAACCCGCGACCCTGCCGTAATATCGTACCCCGTCAAATCGAAAATCTGTCCAAGCCGCTGAGGCGCAAAGATCGTAATCTTCAAAAACCGTCTTGTCCGCAGAATCGTAAATTCGTAAAATCAACCGTTCTCCCGTATCCTCATAAAAGCCGTCCGCCGTATGCGGCGTAAGTTTTTGCATTCCGGCATTACGCGCAAAAGTAAAGCCAAGTGAATTTTCCGTCAAAACCGTACCGAAATTTTTGGAAGACAGAATATGCGCAAACGGCGTTTTTCCGTGCGGCTTTTTGACGAGAAAACCGTTTTTGTGAAAAAATCCGCTCGGCGTCTCCTTCAATATTTCAGCATAGGGCGCGGAAACAGGCTCAATCTTTCTTGAAACCGCCTTTTTCAAAAGCAATTCCGTTCGTTGGGAAAGCTGTATTCCATCCATGCTGTTCATGGAGTCTGCAAGAGTTTCCGAAAGTAAAAAATCCGCGCTTGCCTTCAATAAAAAAGCAAATTTTTCATACTCCGAAAGAAACGCTTCGTTCAAAACGTAAATACCGCAAGTCCATGAAATGAATTTTTCACAGCCGGCCCGCTCTACCGTTTCCATTACCCGTGCGCGCATGGGCTGTGCATAGGCATCCTCTTCCCGATAACGAATAACAAAATCATAGCGTACACCGCGGATACAAAGATATTTGAAAAGACACAGCAAAGCCGAAAGCCTTGCAAACTCATCCTCCGAACCTTCCGTCATTCTCGCCAGAACGATCGGATTGTCTCCCGAAATACCATGCTTCCAAAAAACGTTTTTATCCAGAGCAAAGCCGTGCGGTTCTTTTTGTTTTTCGGATCCAAAAATCAGTTTTCGAAGCAAAAACCGTTCAAAAGCCTGCGCAGGCGCATTCAAGCCCGAGGAAGCATATTGCAGTTGCAAAAGCGCGCCCATCTTCCGCGCTCTTTGTTTTCGTTCCTTTTTTTCACGGCATTTTTGCATTTGATAGAGAAGATCATCCGCTTCGCGAGACATTCCGATATAGAAAGAAAGCTGTTCCCCAAATCCGATCTTTCCGCTTCGAAAAACGCAAACGGGCAGAATCAAAGCACCTTCGGAATTTGTAAATTCTCTTTCGGTTTCGGCAAGAAGCGCATAATCCTTTTCCGAGGGTAAAAGCGCAAACAGTCGGTCCTTCATGCTTTCAAAAGACGGCATTTGCAAAGGAATTGCCGTTACCCCAAGATATTTTGTATCTTTCGTGCCGTTGCGCGGACGGCGTTTTATCAAAAGAGTTTCTTCATCGTCAATAAATTCGCTTTCCAAAAACAAATCTGAAAAACTCTTATGCGCCAGATACGCGCGTTTTTCGGCAAGAACGGGTTCAAAATACAATATCGCGAAAGCATTTTTGTAATCGCCCGATATTTTGCAGGAAATCTCTGTGCATTCCGCATCGGGAAAAACGGAAAGCCGCAATCGGATTTCGTATTTTTTCCCGTCCTCTCCTCTGTGAATCGAACGGTATTCTGCAATCGCGCTGTCAGGAAAAAACTCAAATTCTCCGATATAATTTTGAGGTTCTTTTCCCAAGGCTACCGTGGGAAATACCACCCCGTCAATGTTCACGTAAATACGCATACCGGAGTGAAGCGAAAACAAATTGAAATCAGAAACGAAGACGGCATCTCTGCCGTTAATACATTCGATATGACCCGCAGAGGAAAGGAAAAGTTTCGTTTTATTATTGGAAAGTAACACCGTCTCGGGCGAAAGCAATCGATTTGCGCGCGGTTCGGGAACAAAAATTTCTTCATCCGCCCAAACAGGCGCGGAAATAATCAAACGGTTTTTCTTTTTTGGCAAAGGATGAACGGAAGTCGGAATTTTTTCTGCCGTCAGTTCGGCGGCGGCGCGCATATGCGGTTCCCGTAAAAAACGTTTGACAAAAATATCATCCATCAGAAAATTTGCCGTACTGAGTATGCTCATTCCCACGTGATGCGCCATAAAGCTTCTTAAAACAGCAAAGCCGTTTCCCACACGGGTGCGCTCAAAATCCAATGCCTCGTAAAATCCGTATTTTCCGTACATATCGAAGTCCTCCAGATTTTCCAGATTGGCAATGATTTCCGACGGATTATTTTCCAGCATCAAAAAACTTGCATATGGCGCGACGATTCTGCCGGTTTTCATCATGGGGTCCTGCGCAAGCTCGGCAATGCCAAACGCGCGGTATTGATAATTCATCGCGCCGTCAAAAGCAAAATATCCGCTTTCCGAAATTCCGAAAACCACCCTCTTGATCCCGAAAAATTTTCCGACGATCGCTTTCCGCTTTTGCATACGGTACGCATAAGAAAGCGCAAAATCGCTCAAAGATCCCCGCACACGCGGCAAAAAAATTCTCGGCATAAAATATTCAAATGCCGTTCCGCTCCAGGAAGCCACACCATATCTGCCCCATCCTCCGATCACACGTCTTCGCAAAGCAAAATAATGCTCCGCGGGAACTTGGCGAAACGCAACCGCAAGAAAGCTTGCCGTTCTTGCTTCACTCATAAAGGTATCGTAATACGAATCGCTGAATTTCCCGTCACGCGCAGAATAACCAATGGTAAAAAACTTTCGGTTTTCACGGTAAAGTGCGGAAAAATCCGTTTCCTTCGCTATGTGAGAAAGAGTGGAGATCACGTGTACCAAAGCAGGGGATTCTCCGATATATTCCTTTGCGCCCTCACAAAAAGCAATCAGGGAGGCCGCAAAATTTCCGCTGTCAACGGTGGAAACGAATCCTTCGCCGAGAACAGAAAGTGTGTGAAGATCATACCAGTTATAAAGATGACCGTTCCATTTTTTTAAGCTTTCCAGCGTTTGCGCCGTGGATTCTGCGCGAAAGAGAAATTCTTCCTTTCCGATAAAATCAAAATCCCTCGCCGCAAGCAGACACAAAAGGTACATTCCGATATTGGTGGGAGAAGTTCGCATGGCAACGGCATAAGTCGGAAAAAACTGTACGTTATCGGGCGGAAGAAAATGTGTTTTTTCATTCACGTAATCTTTGAAATATTGCCATGCATCTCTCGTATATCCAAGCAATCTTTTCCGTTCGCTTCCGTCAGCTCCGTAAACTTTACGCCTTTCTTTTGAAAGATTCCACATCCAAAGCGGAAACAAAATCCAAATTCCGCCCAAAAAACAGGAAAACCCCAAAGGAAAAAGGACAAAACAAGCCCCGATCAAAACAGAAGGTAAAAATCTGCGATAATAAGCATCCAAGGACTGCGCGGAAAAACTGTCTCCCTCAAAAGCGGTCGTCCAGTTCAAAAAATTTCGTTTGCTGACAAAAAAACGATACAAAATCCGCACGCATGCATCCGCGAAAAGATATCCCTCGTACGCCATGGAAGCCGTTTGAAAGCAAGCGCCCTTCAACGCATCGGAAAAAGCCGTAAAGCCTCTGTGGCAAACACCGAAAAAAACCGTTTCCAATGCGCGCCAAACAATGGGAAGAAAAACGAAAAATGCGCAAACGAAAGCCGTTTTTCCTCCGATTCCGAAACCGAGCGCCAAAAGCAACAGAGAAATCAAGGGTTCAGCGGCACGCAGGAAATTATCCGCAATTTTGAACTTGGAAAGCGATGTCATAGGATTTCGGATCGTATTCCCCTTTTCGCTGCGCACAAATCGGCAAAGATAAGGTAAAATCTGTAAATCGCCCCGAAGCCAGCGGTGTTGGCGCATATAATAGGAGAGTGCGGTTTTGGGTGTACCGTCCGAAAGAACCGTTTGCGTTGCCAAAGCCGCGCGCAAAAGATTTCCCTCCGCAAGATCATGGCTGAGAATCCTTTCCTTTGGAAAAAAGCCATCACAGGCGCGCAAAAAAACGTCAATATCCAAAATGCCTTTTCCGCAATAAATTCCTTCATCAAACAATTGCTGATAAAGATCCGAGGCGGCTTTGGCATAGGAATCCAAACCTGCCGCTCCTGCCGTCAAATGTGCAAATGCGCTATCCGATGTCAAAAGCAAAGAAGGAATCATTCTCGGCTGAATCACGGCATGCCCCGACGTGACTCTACCCTTTTCGGCATCGAAAGCAGGGCGGTTTTCGGGATGAAGCATCATACCGAGAAGCTCACGAACCGCGCCGATATATAGATTGGTATCGGCATCCAGGGTAATCAGATATTTCGTTTGCAAAAGTTTCTCATCCGTTTCAAAAAGAGGGACAAGCGTCGTCTTTCCTCCGCGTAAAAAACGGCAAAGCTCCAGAACACCTCCGCGCTTGCGCTCCCAACCGATATAAGCGCTTTCACTTGCGGAATATCTGCGCTCCCGTATAAACAGATAAAAGCAATTACCGTATTTTTCCCGTAAAGCGGAAATTCTTGCTTTTGCGTAAGCGAAAACAGCTTCGTCGTTTTCACCCTTTCGTTTCTTACTCTGCGGAAGATCTCCGAGAACGGCAAACGCAATATTTTCCGCTCCGTTGGTCAGATAAAAATCTTCCAGTTTATCGAAAATGACCTTATCTTTCTTTTCTCCGTATAAAAAAGTCGCAATGGAAACAAGAACTCTCGTTTTTTCCATAGATTCACCGTGAGCAAGCGCAGGCAAAATCTTTTCACCCGTATCGGCAAAGAACGGCGCCGCCCATATTTTTGAAAAAGAAAAAATCGTAACAAACATGGGAACCACCAACAGCAGATTCCAAAATCCGGCTCCGTTCATTAGAAGAAAAATGCACAGCAATGCCGCCGTCATGAAAAACAAAAAGAAAAAATAACTGCCACCGCCCTCTTTTTGTTTAGTCAGAATCTCTCCGATATGCGTATTTTTCTCATTTGCTTTTGCCACGATCTGTTTTGCCGCTGAAAAAGGCTTTTGTCTTGATTCATGCGCATAACGGGCAAGGCGTTTATGATATAGATATTTCGTTCCAACAGTACTTTCGGCATAAACGCCGACCGCTTCCGATAAAAATATTTTTTCGATTTTTGAAAAGCAAAAAAATATTTCCGAAAAATCCACTTCACAAAGCGATAATAGATTATGCAGATATTTTTCATCTCTCTCTTTGATATAAAGCGCCGCGCCCGCAAGTGTCAAAAAATGCGGAAGCAAAAAAAGTTCTTCATCATAAAAGAGACTATTTTTTCCATTTTCCGTTTTATACAAAGCCGCTTTTACCGTCTTTCCCGAAATCGGTTCTGTATTTTCTGCAAGAAACCGTTCCGCAAAACGGTATAAACACGGGGTTCCGTCCTCAAAAACAGGCAAATGGCGAACGTCCCGAAAAGCGCGTACACTTTCCGAAACTGCGCTTGATAACCTGTTTTCATTTTCCGCGACCAAAACGGAAATTACAGATCCTTTCTTTAACGCTTGACGAAATAACAATGCTGTTTTTTTCGCTGTTTTAAAAAAATACGAAATCGCTCCCTCTTTGATTTGCTCCGTTTTCATCCCTCAACTTCCTTTCTGTCCGATTTTTTCTATTATTTACCGCAAAAAGAAAGTTTATTCTGTAACAACAAAAAGAAATGCCCCGCAAAGCGGGGCAAATATTAAAGCTTAATCGGATAATCACCGTATCCCATACAACAAGAAATACCCTTCAAAGATATTCTTTGCATTTCCACGGTTGCAAGTAAAAGGCATAGACAAGTATGATACATCTCCGCAATATCATACGTTAATCCCACGGATTTATGTTTCGATTTCTTTTCAATAACCAACCGGGATTCGATCAAACGATCCAAAACTTCGCGCAAAACGCTCTCATCCAATCTCGTTTTTTCTTTCAATTCTCCAAAGCTGATATCGCTCATGGAAATAATTGTCATACAAACAATAAGACAGTTTCTTTCTGACAATACGGGAAAGATGGTTTGCGCAAATGCAGCAGTATCACCACTAACATTCTCAAAAAATGCCCTTGTAAGAATTGCACCATAACCTTTCCCCGACAGCAAAGACAAGCCGTTCTCATTTGAAAAATGCAATGGTTCATCGTTAATAGGGACAGCTCTCCCTTTTAAATTCCATCTACCCACGCCATGATCTGCGTAAGCAAAAACAGTCAGCGCATCTTGAAAAGCCTCTTTACTCATTTGCGGATGTTCTGCCACCTTATCAAAAATTTGATTATAAATATCACTGTATGCATAATCCTGTCCGTAAAAAAGATAATCGATGCTCACACCGAAATAATTCGCAATAGAAGGCAAGGTTTGCGTATCAGGCTGTGATGTCCCGGCTTCACATAGTTAAAGATATTTCTTCTGTATGAGTGCCTATTTTGTGTTTCATAGGCACTCATATTCCATTTTTCAATCAATTTTACCGATAAAGCGGTAGTAGATTTCAATCGG
>SVRL01000075.1 GCA_015064845.1 Oscillospiraceae bacterium
CGCCCGCGCAAACTTGTAGCTATGTGCTTACGATGAACTTATAAAAATCAAGACGCAGGTATGCTTAATTCTCCCTAAAACGGTCGAATTAAGCAAGATTTCCTGCTATTTTTACAAGTTCATCCCCGAATATGTTCTCCCTTCAAATATTCCACTCGCCGTCAGGCGAATATCACTCTTTCAGAATATCACTGTGCGAAAGCACAATATCTCTTGCCGTAGGCAAATATCACTGCGTATTTCCTTTCGAGGAAATACGCTAAATTCCCGTTTATCTCTGATTTACGCTCAGCATTTTCCCAAATTCGGCAACGATATCCAATTTCCGAGACTGAGTATAAATCAAGCCCCGCCGTTTTAAAATATCATCGTATATCCTATTTTTATAAAAGAATCGGATTTTATAATTTATGCAAAATAACCAAAAAAACGACTTTGTTTTTTCGCTCGAATCCAACCGAAGAATCTATTTTCTCTTGACAAAATCCCAAGAAAATGGTATAATTGAATCAAACTTGTTATGGGGTTTTCCATAACAACAAAAAAATTTTATAAAGGAGATTTTCTCATGAAAAGAATTTTGGCTTTTGCTCTTTCCTTGATCATGGTTCTTGGTGTGCTTCTCATGGCCGGTTGTGATAACAACAACACCGACAACACCACCAAGGCTCCTCAGGGTGGCAGTTCCTCGAGCAGCTCTTCTTCCAGCAGCTCCAGTAGCTCCAGCTCTTCTTCTGACGAAGGCACCACTCCCGGTGACGAGTTCGACCCCACCAAAAAGATGCCCGGTTACGAAGACATCGACTTCGGTGGTAAGGTATTCGTTATCGTTGGTGCTGACGGTGTAAGCGACGGCTTTAACACCGCTAAGGAAATTTATATCCAGGAAGACAACACCAACCCCGACGCTATCGACCTCGCTATTGACCAGAGAAACAAATTGATCGAACAGCTTTACAACTGCACCATCAAAGGTGTAACATCCGAATCCCCCGGCGGCGACGCACAAAACAACGTTTTGACGGGCGGTGTCGAAATCAGCCTTTACAACCAGAAATACGCTGCTGCTTCTTTCGCAGGTACTGTTTACAACCTCATGGACCTCGGCTCCCGTACCATCGACTTCAGCCAGGACTACTTTGATCAGGCTTATGTAAACATGTTCACTGCTAAAGACGCAAACGGCAAGAGCAAACTCTATGGTATCATCGGTGACTTCGCTCGTACCGCTTTCGACTGCACACACGCAATCGTTTACAACAAGACTGTTTACAACAACACTGAAACTATCCGTGACATCGATATCTACCAGCTCGTAAGAGACAAAAAGTGGACTCTCGATACCTTCATGATGATGGCGAAAGAAGCTGCTGTTGACGTTAAGAACCCCGGTACCTACGACGCTGTTAATGACGGCGATATCGTTGGTTGGATCAGAACTCAGCACGCTCCTCACGGTTTGCACGTTGCTTCCGGTCTCGAAATCATGTCCAACGTTAACGGTCAGTATGTATTCAACGTTCAGGCCGACCTTTCTGCTTGGTCTACCGTTCTTGACAAAGCATGCGCTGCATGGGCTGATCCGGTAGGTCAGGAAACTTCTTACTCCAACATCCCTGCTGCTGTTGCTGCAGGTAATGCTCTCTTCTGCTCTGAAATTCTTTCCTCTTCTCTCGGTAACCTCAAAGACCTCGATTGCGAAATCGGTCTTCTTCCTTACCCCGTATTCAACGAAGGTGATGACTACCACCACTATGTAGATACTCACCTTGCTCCTTACGCAGTTCCGCTTCACGTATCTGACGTTCAGAACGTTGGTGACTTCCTCGTTCTCTACGCTTACTACTCCAAGCACATCGTTCGTCCTGCATACCTCAACGTATATGCATACGAATACTGCTCTGACGAAGATTCTTACGAAATGCTCAACATCATTCTCGATTCCAGAACTTATGACATCGGTTACCTTGGTCCGAACTATGAAGGCGAAATCACCGGCTTCATCAGAAACAACAAACCTCAGACCATTTCTAACTACGCAGGCTCCAAAGCAGGCGTTGCTAACACTTGGATTACTGACTATGTAACCAAGATCACTGCTGCTCAGTCTTAATTTCGGATTGATTGTTTGATTTGATCGGTTCTAAGTAAAAAATTTCCCGTGTGTTCTTCGGAACACACGGGTTTTTCCTTTGTTTTACTTTAGTAAATAATTGTTTAGCGTAACAAAAAGTCTGCAAAAGATTCTGGCTGTTTGCAATACCTCTTCCGTCGTTTTATGAGCAAAACGACACCTTCCCCATCACATAAACATGGAACAGATTTTTCATGTAAAGCAGGGGAAGGCTTTGGATATGTTTTACGCGGCGAATCGCCGCTGATGGTTGCTCGCCTATCCAAGTTTTGCTTGTATCCAAACAATGCAAAACGGCAAGGTCCATTTTGCGCAATTTCCTATGGAATAAAAAACTTGCAAAAACCTTAACAAAAGATTAGATTCTTAAATGCCTTCCCCCTTGGAGAAGGTGGATTTTTCAAACGAAATACCTTTCATTCTGAATTTAAAAAATCTCCGTCAGCCGATTTTGAAATCGGTTACAACGGAGATCAATGTTTTCTTACGGATATATAAATAAACAAAACCCACCCAGCCGTGTACATCATAATTAACGCCCTGCAGAAAAGCAAGGTGGGTGCTCGCACCAATAAGTTTGTGCTCCCAACGTCCGAAACAATCGTGGCAAAGCAGGAAAGCTTCGGGAGGTCTGCATCCCCTTATCAGACTATAAAGCTCCAAGAAAATGTTGTAGGTTTAATTTTGACATATCACGAGAGGGGCAGGAATTTTGCTTATTTCATTTTAGCTGATGATAGTATATGCGTTTTTCAGAAATTTTATACATCAATCGTAATCAATTTCAGAGAAGAATACATCTTCAAATGCATCGGCAACTCTGTCATACTCATCGTCATCATCGATGGTAGAGAGGATATCTTCGCCATTTTCATCTTTTTCAAGCTTCAAAATGACACATTCGCCGTTTTCGTTATTTTCAACAGGCATCAAAGCGTAATAAAGTTCGCCATTGATTTCAAGAGAAGCAACAACTTCGAAATCCGTTTCCACGCCGTCTTCATCCGTAAGCGTGATCACTTCTGCCGATTCAAACATTTCTTCTGCCATGGGAATCATTCCTTTCTTCCGATCGCCGAGCAATCGGTTCGCGGGTATCTCCCGCACTTTCTATTTATATTGTATACTAAAATCTCGATTTTGTCAAGAGATTTTTAGATTTCCGTTAAAAGAGTTTTTCAAAGCATCAAACGGAAGGATTGATGTACTTCCAATAGCCCTTGAAATAAACAATACCGGACCAAAGAGTCATCACTGCCATTGCAACCATGGTAATATAAGAAGCAACGTGTCCGCCGAGTGCTTCGTAGTCGAAAATCGGCTCGATCAGGGCAGTCAGAACGAAAACGATCTGTACGCAGGTCTTTACCTTGCCAAGCCAGTTTGCCGCGATTACAACGCCGTCTGTGTTCGTTACAACCATACGCATGGAAGTAACCGCAAGCTCACGGAAAATAACGAGAACAGTAACGGCAAGCAGGCATACGCCGTAAACGATTTCCGCCTTATCAACGACTACTTCACCGAGAAGTTCAAAGCGAAGAGTATCTCTGCCCGTTACGTAGCAAAGAGAAATCAAAGCAACGAAAACCATCAATTTATCTGCAAGGGGATCCATAAATTTACCGAAGTTGGTAACGAGATTATCGCGTCTGGCAAGATAGCCGTCCAGGAAATCCGTAAAAGAAGCCGCGGCAAAGAAAAATGCGGCAATCAGACGGGAATAAACTCCCATACCGAAATCAAACGTGATGAACACCATCAGAAAAGGAACCATGATCATTCTGAGAAGCGTGAGCTTATTGGGCAAATTGAGTTTCATAATGAAATCCTTTCTTTCAATCACAATATCATTTTTTACTATTATGGGAAATTGCACGAAATCGAACTTGACGTTAAATGGTTTTACCGATCAGATCGTAATCCACAGCTTCTTCGATTTCAACTTCAACAAACGTGCCGGGCTCAATTCTCTTTTTGCCGAGAGAGTTTTTGAAATAAACCTTTCCGTCAATGTCGGGCGCATCGGCTGCGGTTCTTCCGTAATAGATTTCCGCCGCAGGGTCAAACGCTTCGCAAAGTACGGTCAAACGCTTACCGACGAGATTTTCATTTTTCGCTTCGGTAATATGAAGCTGTTCGCGCATGAGAATGTCATATCGTTCCTGCTTGATGTTTTCGTCGATCTGGTCGTCGAAATTGTACGCAGGGGTATCTTCCTCCCTGGAATACGTAAAGGCGCCCAAACGGTCAAATTCAGCCTCTTTTACATATTCGCAAAGCGCTTCGAAATCTTCTTCCGTTTCGCCCGGGAATCCGACGATTGCAGTCGTACGGATACAGATTTCGGGAATTTCTTTACGCAATTTTGCAATCACGGATTTGATCATGGCGGAATCGCCGTGACGGTTCATTCTGCGCAAAACGGTGTCGCTGATATGCTGAATGGGAAGGTCGATGTATTTTACAACTCTGTCGTTATCGCGGATTTCGGCAACCAATTCATCCGTAATTTTATCGGGATAGCAGTAAAGCAGACGGAGCCACGGAATCGAAGTTTCCGCACAAATGGCGCGAATCAATTCGGGGAGCTTATAGGAGCCGTAAAGATCCAGACCGTATCTCGTGGTATCCTGCGCAACGATATTCAGTTCCTTTACGCCGAGCGCTTCCATATCCTTTGCTTCCGCCACGATATCTTCAATCGTGCGGCTGCGGAACTTACCTCTGATAGAGGGAATTGCGCAATAGGTGCAACGGTTATCACAGCCTTCCGCGATTTTAATGTAAGCCATATATTCGGGCGTTGTCAGAATACGGTCGCCGCCGAGAGGAGATTCGTTTTTATCGTCAAACGCGCTGAATTTCAAGCCTTTTGCAACGGCGTCCACCGCTTTGACAATACGGTGAATACTGCCCACGCCGATTACGGCATCCACTTCGGGAATTTCATCGAAGATCTGTGTCTGATAACGTTCCGCAAGGCAACCCGTAACGACAATGCCTTTCAATTTGCGGTGTTCCTTGAGCCATGCAACGTCAAGAATATTGTCAATGGCTTCCTTTTTTGCGCTCTCAATGAAAGCGCAGGTATTGATGATGATGATATCCGCATCGATATCCTCGGGCACGATGGAATAGCCCGCTTTTACCAATTTCGCAAGCATAACTTCCGTATCCATCAGATTTTTGGAGCAACCGAGGGAAACGAAGCCGACTTTTACTTTACTTCTGTTCATTGGTCTTTATCCTTTCTTATTTTATTGAAATTCAAGCCTTCTTGAATGTTGTGCCCTGTTTGGTATCAATCAGCGTAATGCCCTTTTCCAAAAGTTCTGCGCGAATGGCATCCGCCAAAGCGTAATTTTTCGCTTTCTTTGCCGCAGCGCGTTCTTCAATCTTTTCCACGATCCACATATCTGCGGGATCGATGACGGGAGAAACAGGTTCTTCCTTCTTCGGAACTTCACGAACGAGATTCAAAGAAAGAACGGTATCAAAATCAGCCGCGATCGCGCGCTTGGTTGCGCCGGAAAGCGCTCTGTCCTTAAGCATATCGTAAAGAACGGTAAGGCCCTGCGCGGTGTTCATATCCTGCGAGAGAGCTTCTGCGAATTTTGCGTGATAAGCAGCCATCGCTTCCTGATCCACTTCGCCTTCCGCGGAAAGTCCCGCAATACGTTTGATAAGCTTTGCGTAAGAAGCGGAAGCGTTATCAAGGTTTGCGTAAGTGAATGTAAGGGGTTTGCGGTAATGGCTCTGCAAGCAGAACAAACGGTAAGCAAGCGGATCATAGCCCTTTTCTTCAATCAAAGAAACGGTCAGGAATTCGCCCGAGGATTTGCTCATCTTGCCGCGTTCATCGTTGAGGTGCTGAACGTGGAACCAATAGTTACACCATTTATGACCGGTGTAAGCTTCGCTCTGCGCGATTTCGTTGGTATGGTGGGGGAAAATATTATCCACGCCGCCGCAGTGAATATCCAAGCGGTCGCCGAGATATTTCATGCAGATACCCGAACATTCAATGTGCCAACCGGGATAACCGATGCCCCAAGGGCTTTCCCATTTGAGTTCCTGATCGTCGAATTTGGATTTGGTAAACCAAAGAACGAAGTCGCTCTTGTTGCGTTTGTTGGTATCTTCGGAAACGTCATCGCGGACACCAACCATCAATTCTTCGGTATTATGACCGGAAAGCGCGTAATAATCGTTTGCTTTGGAAGTATCGAAATAAACGTTGCCTTCCGCAAAATAAGCGTAGCCTTTTTCCAGAAGGGCGCTAACCATTTCAATGAATTCCGCGATACATCCCGTTGCGGGCTGTACGATTTCGGGCGTTTTGATATTCAGCTTTGCGCAATCGGCAAAAAATGCGTTTTTATAGAAATCGGCAATTTCCATGACCGTTTTCTTTTCTCTTTTTGCGCCTTTGAGCATTTTATCTTCGCCCGTATCGCCGTCACTTGTCAGATGTCCGACGTCCGTGATATTCATAACACGGGTAACGTCATAACCGCAATAGCGGAAAGATTTTTCAAGAACGTCCTCCATGATATAGGTACGCAGATTGCCGATGTGGGCAAAATGATAAACCGTCGGACCGCAGGTATACATTTTTACCTTGCCGGGTTCGTTCGGAACAAAATCTTCGACGGCTTTGGAAAGTGTGTTATAAAGTTTCATGCTAAATTTATCTCCAAACCTTTCTTAAAAGTATAATTTTTCAGAATACCTTTATTATATCATACCATGAATGCAAAGAAAATGGAATACCTTTATGCAAAATTTTTTGTTTTTCTTTACATTTTTCCGTATCACATGAATATTCCCGACAGATTTTACAGTCTGCCGGGAATATTGGAAATGCAATAAAATTCAGTTTTTTTCTTTTTTCCGATAGAAGAACGCGCCGACGATCATAATAACGGCAAAAACGATCAGATAGAAGAGTACGGGGAATGCAAATTCTCCGTTTTCCGCCGCCGCCAGATAAGGCTTGATACCGTGCGCATAAACCGCAACGAACACCATGAAGAGTGAAGCGATCAAACCGAGCACAGGCATAACGATATTTTTGAAAATGTTTTTCTTTCCTTCCTTGATGATAAACATCACGAAAATCGGAATATAGATGGCGTAGATCGTGATGATCGGAAGTTCGGAAGAGTCAAAGCTGAAAAGTCCGAATACGGGAGTTGTCAGATTTGCCGCATAGAAATAGAAGAACCACGCGCCGCAGAAAAGGAGCGCCAGAACACCCGAGTTGGAGGGCATATTCGTCTGGGAATCTACCTCGGAAAATGTTTTCGGCTTGGGTCCGCAGTCGCGCACGGCAATGGAATAGAAAGAACGGGTACAAGCAAGCATAAGACCGTTGAGCGTACCCAAACAGGAAATGACGATAAACACGTTCATGATCGTACCGCCAACGTTACCGAACAAATTCTTGAATGCGGTAGGAGAACCTTCGTGAATCAGAACGTCAATGGAAGCGCCGCCCGTCAGACCGATGAAATACAGAATATACACCGCCATAATGATGATCGTACCCACAACGAGAGCAATCGGCAGGTTTTTCTTCGGATTTTTCAGTTCGGAGTTGATGGAGGTTGCAATGCTCCAACCCTCGTAAGCAAAGGCCGCCGCCGCAATTCCGGCAAAAATGCTGGTAAAATCGCCGCCTGTACCTTTAGAGGCATTGACAAACGCATCGACCGTCTGACCGTTTACGAACAAACCGACAATCGTACCGACAATAACGATGACAGCAAGGGGGATAAGCTTGATCACAGTTGCGCTGACTTCAAGTTTACCTGCAAGCTTCGGGGAAAGAATATTCATCGCATAGACAGCGCAGAGATAGAATGCGCCGAGCGCCATGCAAAGTCCGCTCGTGATATCCGCCTTGGGATTAAAGAGAATCAGCGTATAGCGCGCAGAAACCCATGCAAGCACGGAAGTCATGGCAGGAAAATAGATGGTGGACAAAAACCAGCCCGCCATATAAGCGTAACGGGGGCCAACAGCCGCCTCCGCATAGTCAACGATACCGTTGACCTTGACGTACAGTGTCGCAAAATTTGCGAAATTAAATGCGCAGATAATCATAACGATACCGCCGATGACCCATGCAAGGACACCCAAAAGAATATTTCCTTCGGTATATTTCAAAATATCCTGCGCTTTGAAAAATACGCCTGAACCGATAACGATACCGACGACCATACAAATGGCTGTAAAAAGTCCGTACCGTTTGTGAAGTTGATTGTTTTCCAATTTCAAAATCTCCTCAAAATAAAATATTTTCGGTTTATTATATCATGTTATTTTCATTTTGTAAATCGGTTTATTCATTTTTATTCAAAATATGCGTTAAAAATTTTTTGCATTTTGATAAGTGAATACCAATAATTGTTTATATTCCCTCTTCCGACGTTTGCTTGCCTACCCAAGTTTCGTTTGTATTCAAACAATGTAAACGGCAAGATTGATTTTACGCAATTTTCTATGATATAACATAAGTTCGATGATCAGATAAACGGGAATTTACGGTAGAAAAGCAAACGAATTTAAAGGCTCCCACTTTGGGGGAGCTGTCAGCGTAAGCTGACTGAGAGGGCAAAATCTGTGCAAAAGCCCTCTCCGTCAACCTCTGGTTGCCACCTCTCCCGGGGTGAGAGGCTTTAAATATCATTCGGTTTTAGAAATGTAAACATTCATTTAT
>SVRL01000076.1 GCA_015064845.1 Oscillospiraceae bacterium
ATTCTTGCAATCCTTTTTTAGTCATGCTCTTTTTTATCCCCGAGAGGGATTTTTTTCTCTCCCAAACAAAAAAACAGAAAAAAGCTGCCTCAAATGCTCTAATTTTGGCATTTGAGACAGCCCCTTTTTTGGCTTGTTTTGTAAAAACAGGTTGATTTCTTTATTTTTCGGTAGTATAATAATATGGCAGATGATTTTTGAAAAATCAAATCCGTTTCCCGTAAAATTCTTTTGCGAGAATGGCATATTCATCAATGGTTTCATAACTGCCTTTGATGCGCATGGCTTCGATATGTGTGGATTCATGGCGCATGCCGCATTTTTCGGCAACCCGTTTGCTTGCCGTGTTTCCCGTCATGATTTTGGCGGTAATGCGATGTAAGCGAAGCTCGGCAAAACCGAACGCCATCACGCGCAGGACAGCTTCTTTTGCAAGTCCTTTGCCCCAGAAGTCGGGATGTAAAACGTAACCGATTTCCGCGGAATTGTTCTCCATATCAAAATCCGTAAAACCGCAAGTGCCAATCATTTTTTTGCTTTCTTTATCCATAAGTCCGAAATCGAAAAATTCTTCGTTTCGATAAGCACTTTGCAGATAAGAAATATATTTTTTCGTATATTTCAGCGTTTCATGCGGATACCAAAGCAGATAACGGCTGGTTTCGGGACGGTGGGAGTAATCATACATATCCGCGCTGTCAGCGGGTACTATTTTTCGCAAAATCAATCTGTTCGTTTCCAACGTAGGTATTTTAATAAAAATGGAAAGCATATCTTCGGTCAAAATTGTTTTCCGCCTTTCTGAATTTTATATCTTGTAGGGTATAAGATCGTGTGAGATTGTAAAAGATAGGAATACTTGTTTCCATAGAAATTTCTATTTCTATTGTATCGCAAATGGGATAAATTTTCAAGAAAAACATAAGATATTTACAGAGGATTTAAGAGAAATTCATGTTTTCTTAACAATTTTCATTTATAATAAAGAAAACACGACAGCAACAGACATCAAAGAAACGCAAAGAAAGGATTTTCGTGTATGAAAGATTTTGAACAAGATCCGAATGAGAGCTTCGGCACGCAAAATGACGGCTTGCCGAACGATCCCCCGCAAACGGAACCGATGAGTTTGAATGAACCCGATGATTCCGTTAAAAAACAAAATGAAGGAGATTACAAAGCTCCCGAAACAAACTATGGATATTCCGCGCAAAGCAAGGGAAAACCTCCGAAAAAAGGTGCTTCCGCTTCCCTTTTAGTTGCTTTTTGTTTGGTTTTGTTTATTTTTATCGCTATCAGCATTGGCGCGCTTTTTGACATCAGCAACGATGAAAATCAAACCACTGCTCCCGATTCCACAAGTGCAAGCACTTCTTCAGGCCTTCCTTCCGATTCAACGTCAAGTTCCGAATCGCAGTCGGCATCGTCTTCCGCGACAGCTCCCGGTGTTTCCGTGGTTGCTCCGGGAACGGATCAATATATTTCCGTATATAGAGAAGTTGCAAACAAATGCATTAAATCTGTTGTTGTCATTCAGGTAACCTCCGCGAGCGGTTCCGGCGCGGGTTCGGGTGTAATTTATGATCCGAACGGTTATATCGTTACCAACTATCACGTTGCTAACGAAACCTGCAAAAAGATTACCGTTATATTATATGACGGTTCAAGCTATGAGGGACAATATATTTACGGCGATGAGCTTGCTGATCTTGCCGTAATCAAAATCAATAAAACCGAATGCGATTACGCAACCTTCGGAGATTCTTCTCAAATGACGTACGGCGATGCGGTTCTTGCCATCGGTAATCCTTTAGGATACGGACTTTCTGTAACGACGGGTGTTGTCAGCCGTCCCAGTGAATCCGTTACGATCGGAAACGCAACCATGACACTTCTTCGTACCGATGCAGCTGTCAACAGCGGTAACTCCGGCGGCGGACTTTTCAATCTGAACGGAGAATTGATCGGTATCGTCAATGCGAAAATTGCCGCAAACACCGTCGATAACGTGGGTTATGCCATTCCTTCTCTGACGGTTATGAAGAGCCTTAACGATTTGAAAGAACACGGTTATATCACAGGCAGAGCGCGTTTGGGTGTTACGGTAAACGAAAGAAATTACTGGAATATGTTCTATTTGATCCAGGTTGAAGAAATTAATCCGATGGGAAGCGCGGCAGGCTCCGGTTTGCAAAAGGGAGATATCCTGAATCAATGTAACGGTGTGGCGATCGATTCCTATGCAACACTTTCTCAGCAATTGACGAAATATTCCATCGGCGATACGATTACGCTGACCGTTTACCGTCCCAAAATGGAGTTGACTTCAAGCAATTTGACGGAATATCTGAATACAGCCGAGAAAATTGACATTCAAATCACGTTTAAGGAATTTAATCCCAACACTTGATTTCATATCATCCTCCATTATATGAAACAGGAAGAGAGAAAAACGGTTTTACCGCAGAATTCTCTCTTTTTCTGTTGCATGAGAGAAAAATTTCAAAAAAAATGCAATGAATTTCTTAAAGTTATATACATTTCTGTTTTTTTATGGTACAATAGAAAAAGTGGCAAGCCGTAAATCGGATTGACGCGGACAAAAAAACGAAATATTTGCCGTAGACAAGTGTTTTCGTATTTGTACGGAGGAAAAAAGTGTCTTTTTTATTGAGAGATAAAACCGATATCAAAATTTTTGTTCTATACTTACTGCGCCATATCGAAACGCCTTTGGATTTCGTAACGCTCCATGATATCGTTGTTCAGGACGAGTTTGTCGGACAGTTTGATTTCATGGAATGCTTTTTCGAGCTTTGCGAAACAGGCGCGATTCAAAAAACCGAAAAAGAAGGCGAAGATTACTACACGCTCACGCCAAACGGAAAAAGCGCGGCGGAAGCTTTGCAAAGCGATCTTTTGCGTACCATCCGAGAGAGAGCACTCCGTTCAGCCAGACGTTTTCTGGAGTTTCAGAAAAACGGATGCAAGACGGCAAGCGAGATCATTGATCTGGAAGGCGGAAAATACCGTCTTGTCTGCACTTGTATGAACAGTGAAGGCGTTTATATGGAAACGTCCGTTGTTGTGGATAACAAGCATAAGGCAGAACTGATGAAACTGAATTTTGATGATCGTTCGGAATTTATTTACGGTGGCATTATGAGTCTTTTGTCGGGGGATATGAACTATCTTTTGCCCGATGACAGCGATGCAGAGGACGAAGCTCTGTGAGAAAATATTGAATGAAGGAGAAATGAAAATTTTATGAAAGAATTCAACGAACACGGCGAACGTATTGAGAAGCCGAAAAAGAAAAGACGGGGTCTTTTTTCGGGATATGAAAAGGACGGAAAGGGCATTGATAAGGATGACGTTATTACAAAATACGATTTTCTGAGCTTTTTCAAACTCTATTTCCGCCGTTTTATCAAACTAATCTGGGTCAATGCGCTTTATATCGTCGGTAATTTCCCGATTTTCTTCTTGCTCCTTGCAATCAGCGGGATTTTCAGCGATGTCGGCGTAACACCTTCCAGTGAAGTATTTCCCGTTATCAACGGTATTCATATCGCATCGGGAGAACTTACACCTTCTTTTGCTTCTTTGTTCGGTATCCACGGTCAGATGGTGCCCGTTTATGCGGATACGGTTGTAACGTATATTTTGTACGGACTTTCCGCATTGGCAATTTTTACGTTCGGACCTGTGAATGCGGCTTGTACTTATATCGTCCGTAATTTGGTGAAGGGCGAACATGTTTTTATGTGGGATGATTTTAAATCAACCATTAAAAGCTCCTGGAAACAATCTCTTCCCATGGGTATTTTGGATTTGATTATGCTTGCAATGTGTACGTATGCCCTTTATTTGTATTATTATAACTATGCAAATTATTATATGATGTTTTACCCCATGCTTCTCGTGTTCATCCTCTATATTTTTATGCGTTTTTATATTTACACTTTAATGGTTACTTTTGATCTGAAGTTTTTCCAGATCATTAAAAATGCCGCAATCTTTACACTTCTCGGCTTCGGACGGAATTTCCTGTTGTTCTGTGGCTGTGTTATGCTCGTCATGTTCACAATTTGGCTCGGCACTCTTTTTGTTCCGCTTGCCGTTATCAGCATTTTCATGGTGCTGTTTTCGGGTTGTGCATATATGGGAATGTATGCCGCATGGCCGAAGATTCAGAAATATATGATCGACCCTTATTATAAAAAATCCGAAACTGAATAAAGTAACCGCCGTTTGCCAATAATAAGGCAAACGGCGGTTTTTCGTATAAACAATCAAAAGAGGCGGTAATATGATTCGAACGGATTTGGCAGAGGAATTGCGCACGTATGCCATGTCAAAGCGCGCAAAGGAAGAAAAAGGGGAATTGGACGGGATTTTATATAATGAACGTCAGGAAGATTTTATTAAAATCAGTACGATTGAGATTCTGGACGAACGGGGAGAAGAAATGCTCGGAAAACCGAAAGGAAAATACGTAACGATTTCTTTTCCGACGGCGGCGCATCTCACTTACGCGGACTTTTTGAAGATTTGTGATACGCTTGCAGTGGAATTGCGCGCATTTTGTTGGGATTATTCCCATACGCTTGTATGCGGCATCGGAAATCGGGAGCTTTCGTCCGATGCATTGGGTGTGATTGCGGCGGAACACGTTCTGGCAACGCATCATCTGAAGCAGATGGACGGTGTTCCGATCGGCATCGGCGGATTTGGAGACGTTTCATCATTTTCTCCCGGTCCGATGTCAAAAACGGGTGTTGAAACGGCGGCAATTATCCACAGCGTTGTGGAAAACCAGAAACCGGATGCCGTGATTGCCATCGATGCATTGGCGGCAAGAGAAGCGGATCGGCTTGCCCGTACCATACAAATTTCCGATGCGGGAATTACGCCGGGTTCGGGAATCGGAATCGGGCGTGAAGCTTTGAATTTTGAAACACTGGGCGTTCCTGTGATTGCCATCGGTGTTCCGACGGTGGTAGATACGGCAACCTTGCTTCGAGATACGTTAGAGGGATATGCGCCAGATGAAAGCGTGATAGAATCTCTTTCCGGTCTTTTCGTTGCACCAAAGGAGATTGATGCCATTGCAAGGAATATGGGGAAAGCAATCGGATATGCGTTGAACCGTACGTTACACGGGGATTTTCCTTATGAAGAAATGGCAATGATCGTTTAAGCGTTTTGAATCCATTCATGAAGGACGGTAGCATCGGCAAGGAATTGCGAAGCATCGTCGTCCTTTACGAATTCCATGATGAGTTTGGTTGAAACGTTTGCCTCCTGTAAGATACGGAGATAATTTTTCCATGCTTCCGTACCATCGGCGAGGGGATAGCGTCGATAGGCATCATCCCATGTAAATACGTGAACGGCGCTCAGATAGGGAAGTACGAGAGAAAGATTTTTTTCATTATCGGCAAAAGAAAGCGGCTGCCAATAGGTTTTCACGTTTTCTTTCGCGCAGTCGGCAAGAAAAGCGACGGAGGATTCGCCGTTATCGTTGAGCGTTTTTCCGTGAAATTCAAACGCGAGGATTTGATGGTATGCTTCGGCAATGGCGGCAAGCCGTTTGGTTTCTTCCAGCATTTGCGCGCGAAGCTCGGGCGAAGTTCTTTCGCTTCCGAGTCTGCCGAGCCATACGCGCACCGTACCTGCGCCAAGCGCTTCCGCCGTTTTACAGATGGCGCGGAAAGCTTCTTCGTCGCGGTCGCCAATGCGGTAATAGGAGCCGTAAGAAGAACAGAGAAGCCCGTTTTTTTCCATGTGGAAGCGGGCGTTTTTGATTGCCTCTGCATCAGAGGGTAATACATGGCGGTCTGCGCCCCATTCGATTTCCGAAAGTCCGGCCTGCTTTGCTAAAAGCGTGATTTCTTCAATGCTTTTTTCACGGAAGGTTACGCTTGTCATGCCTGTGGTAAATTTCATATTTTCGTTCCTTTCTGTGTTGGAAATGCGGAACATTCCGCTTGATTTGAGAGTATTATATCATAAAACGAAAAAGAAAACAAGACGGAAAAATCCCGTTTTGTTTTTTCTTTTCCATATTGCTTTTTCGGTGTTGTGTGGTATAATAAAACATATTGAACGAAGAAAGGAATGATAGATATATGAAATTGATCGGTAATATTTTATGGGTATTGCTCGGCGGATTTTTGACCGCATTTTCATGGTTGATTTTGGGCGCGCTGTGGTGCATTACGATCGTCGGTATTCCCGTCGGCTTGCAATGTTTTAAATTTGCAAAACTTTGTCTTTGGCCGTTTGGAAAGGAAATTGTATACGGTAAAAGCACGGTTTCCGCTCTTGTCAATGTTTTGTGGTTGATTTTCGGAGGTCTGGAACAGGCGCTTGTTTTCCTGATTGCAGGATGTACGCTCTGCGTAACGATTATCGGTATTCCGTTCGGCTTGCAATTTTTTAAGTTTGCAAAGCTTTCGCTTATGCCTTTCGGCGCAAAAGTTCAGCGAGGATAACGCTGTGCAAAAAACCCCGCAGTAAGCGGGGTTTTTTGCATGGAGCAGGCTTTAAGTATCTTTTCTGAATTCGGTTAAAAAGTCTTCGATTTTAAATTTATAATCGAAAGTGGGATTGGGAATCCGATTCTTTTTCAAATATTTCAAAATTTCCTCGTGAGATTCTTTTTGATAAATCTCATTTTCCTGTTGGTCGGTAATCAGAATTTTCGAATTGAAATCAGAGCAATCCAGAAAATAAGGATAAATATATTCTTCGCCGTTTACAGATTTGATTTCAAACCAATAAGAGGCTTCAAAGGTTCTTTCCACGGGATTTTCCGTCATCAGATTCAAAACGACGTATTCTTTTCCGATTTCAAGCGGCGGTTGGCGATACATTTGTTTTTCGGGTGTTCCGACAAACAAGATGGAATATACCGTTTCGGAATCGAATTTCTTTCCGCCGTGGTAATCGTCAACGATTTGAATGCGGTAAACGGAATACGGATATTGATACGTTTTTTCTTCTTCGTCTTTGGAAATGATTTTTACGCGCGCGGTAATTCCGTCATGCAAAACGTTTTGCGGTTTGGCGAGCGTGCGTGAAATACTTCCCGTATCTTGAAAAACGATAAATTCCCGAAAAACCGTTTCTTTCGATGTGCAACCCGTAAAAACAATCGAAAGCAATAAAATGAAACAGAATAAAAATCTTTTTGTTTTCATAACAATCATCATCAATAAACAAGTTCAATGGGTTCAAATTTGTCGATTTTGCCGTCGGAGCCGATGGTGCCGACCATCATGCCGATATTGGAAACAGCAGAACCATCTGCATTTACGGAAAATTCATTGCCATTCAAAATGATTTTATCCTCATATACGACAGCTTCGTTAGACTTAAACTCAAAGTTTGGATTATCATACATGAGAATACACTCCGTTCCGTCGTGTTTCATACGGTAAAGTTTTCCCGTGTCCGTTTTGTATACGTTGATGAGTTCACCCTTGGGGTTCGTTTTTGTTCCAACCAAAATCTTTATATCCGAATATTCCTTAAAATACACATAATTCTCATCTACATGAAGGACATTGTATTTATATTTTTCATCCAACCCAAGCATTTCATTTGTAAAAAGTTTGGTTTCGCCTGTTTTCATATCGTAGGATTCAAGTCCAAGGTATTTTTTTGTTTTGGAATCAATCCGTTCAAATTTGGTATCAAAAAATGTGCTTCCGTAAAACTGATTGTTTGTCGGTTGTGCTTCGATGGGTGTAATCTCTTTTAATTCCAAATCTGCTTTGATCCAGGTTCTAAGTTTGGTATCCAGACCATAAATTTCTTCGTTATAGAAAAAATAGATTAAAAAATCATTTCCCGTCTTTTCGGTCAAATCTTCCATTTCTTTCGTTTCGGTATTGAATCGAAGCGTATGCGAATTTCCGTTTTCATCCGCATTCATAGGAATATAAATATATTTATCATATGCACAGAAATTTGGCGACCAACGAAATTGCTTTTCATAGCGATCTTCTATTGGAAAATAATCCTCGCCGTATTCGATTTTCAAATCGCTTCCGTCAAAAGAAAAGGAATAAATTTGTCCGTATTGAGAAGCGGTATAAAAACGTCCGTTAATAAAAAACGTATTTTTTAATTCAAAAGCGGGAATGCGGTAAAACTCCTCTGGATTAGCAAAACATTTTCCACCGGCATGGTCGCAAAGTGGGTCAAAGCAGTAAACGTACGCTTTCCCGTCTGCTTTGCTGTAATAAAAAGTATAATAGGGGTTATTGTTTTGGAAGATGATTCTGGAAGGAATATCTATGATTTCCTGCACACCATTATAAATGATGGTATCTTTCAATTCGGAATCTTTGGATTGTTCTTGATTTTGAGAATTACCTGTTGTGGTTTCATTCGGAGGTGTTTGATTGCAGGCTGTCAAAAATAGCATCATGCATGCTAGTAATAAGGAAAATAATTTTTTCATAGGCTGTTTTCCTTTCTGAATTTCAAAATTTTTATAATGAAAAGTATGTATTTATTATATCATATTTTTCGGCTAAAGTAAAGTGAATTTTTGGGGGCGTAAGATTTCATTCAAGTGTGAATTCAATGAAATATAAAGATAAACTGGAATTTATGAGCATAAAAAGTTGCTGAAATTTACGTCAGCCATACAAACGAACACTTCGCACTGTCATTCTGGAGGGCAATACTTTGCCCGATAGAATCTCATAGCAAAAGATAAGATTCTTTTTAGTTTAGGGTTGCGATG
>SVRL01000077.1 GCA_015064845.1 Oscillospiraceae bacterium
GAGGGAGCCTTGAATTGCCTCCCTCTGACGAGGGAGGTGGCGCTACAGAGAAGCGTTGCTTGTCTGTGGCGTCGGAGGGAGAGATAACGGTAAACAATCTTTGATCTTTCCATCAAACTCACGTTAAATCAGTCCCGTCGTTGAGTTAAACACCAAGTCAGAACAAACTGCAATACGGCGCGCGTTATGCAACGGCACCTTGCCGCTTTATGAATTTTCAGGTTCTTTGCAATGCTTACAAACGGATTGACCGTTTTCCGTTACGTATTCGTGATTTAATTTCGGGATGACAACGGAAGCAAGGAGTTGATTGCAATGCTTGCAATATTGGCATTTCTTTCCCTCCTGCGTGCAGGTGGCTTCTGCTTCGGTTACGATTGTGCCGGGCAAATGATGAAGAACGTCGGTTCTTCTGTCGCATTCCAGACCGCAGTCTGAGCAAATTTTATAGCTTTCTCCGGGTTGGTCGCAGGAAGCGGGGGTTTCCACGATCCAATTACCGTTTTCATTATGACCTTTGGCGTCAAGGGTTTCTGTGTTTAAGGTTGCATGGCATACGGTGCAGGATTGAATACGGGTGCCTTCGTTCAAACAAGTCGGCTGAACGTCGGTTTTCCATTCGCCTTCGGTATGACCGGTCGCTTCAATGGGACGGGATTCGTGTTCTCCGCAGGAGCAGTATCTGCGTTCGATTCCTTGCTTGGTACAGGTAGGTTCTCTGAGAACTACCCATTCATCAAAGTTGTGATCGTGATTTTTTTTGCAGGCGGTAAAAGCGGTAAGCGCAAAAAGTGTGAGCGCAAAACAAAGAAGCGCTCGAAAAATTTTGATTTTCATATTTTCTCCTCAAAATTTTAATCATTTTATATTATTGTACCATATCTTCGCTTTTTTGTAAATAGCAAATATTCTATATTTTCACGGCAATTGCATTTACTTTTTGAAAAAATTGGTAAAATCAATGGGAATTCACGGGGTGCAAAGTAAACTAATTTAAAGCCTTCCCCCACCGGGGAAGGCTAATAAACCGTAATTTTCGGCAACAGACAGAATTTACTCGCATAAACAATCATTTATTCTAAAAGAATAAAAATCATACGCGAGTTGCTTGCAACAAAAGTTTTGCTCTTGACATCTGATTTCCGTTTGACTATAATAAATAAAGGAGATAACAAATGAGGAGGGGAACGTGTATGCGAAAAAAGATATTTGCCGTTTCGGATATTCACGGTCATTACAAGGAATTGAAAAACGCTTTGGAAAAAGCGGGTTTTATTCCAAACGATGAAACACAATTGTTGATCGTTTGCGGAGATTGCTTTGACAGGGGAAACGAAAACCGATTGGTTTTTGAATATTTGAACGCAATTCAAAATAAAATATTGATTAAAGGCAATCATGAAGATATGCTGGCTTTGATTTTGGATAAAAAACACATCGGCAGAGGCGGTTTTTCAAACGGAATCGACTGTACGATCCGTGATTTTTTTGGCGATGAAGCTTTCGGAATATTGGACCCGATGTATCAGGCGGCAATCAAATTGAATTTTTGGGGAAAAGAAGACATTCTTTCGGAATTGCATTCTTTCATGGCTGATATGTACGATTATTTTGAAACGGAAAACTACGTGTTTACGCATGGATGGCTGCCTTCCGTTGCCGTGGATGAAGGCGTATACCGTATCAAGGATGATTTTCGCTTGGAACAGCCCGGACTTTGGGAACGCGCCCGTTTTACGGAATGGTATCGCAGATATCAGCAGGGGGCTTTGTTGGAAGGAAAAACCATCGTCTGCGGACACAGAACCTCCCGTTTCGGCTGTCTGTTTGATGAAACGAGAGATCCGTCGGACTTTTCTGCCTTTTACGCAAAGGGAATGATTGCCATTGATGCCGCCACGATTCAAAGCAAAGAAGTGAATGTCTTGGTCATCGAAGATGAAGAAATTCCCATGCAAACGCATAAGATGTCTTTGAAAACCGAACCTTTTTTGCAGATTTGTAACGGCGAAAAGCGTGTGGAAATGCGCCTTTTGGATGAAAAACGCAAAAAGCTCCGCGTTGGCGACCGTATTGTTTTTACACATACGGAAAATGAAAACGAAACCGTCAGCGTTCGTGTGATCGGCTTACACGCTTACAAAAAATTTAACGATATGCTTTGGGATTTTTCCGAAAACGTATTGGGCGTTCCAAAGGAAACCGAAGACTTGGACGAAATGATGTCTTCGTATTATTCCCGTGAAGACGTTCAGAAATTCGGTGCGCTTGCCATCCGTGTTCAGATAGAAAAAGAAGACGGTTTGAACGAAAATCAATAAAAGTGGGCGTTGCCCGACCTCTGAAATTAAAATTTGCAATAAAGCGAGTTCAATGAAAAAGGGAAGATAAATGGGGATTTATGAGAATGCAGAGTATAGAATTGAAATTTTCTGTCAGCGTATAGAGCAAAGCTACGCACTGTCATTCTGGAGGAAACGAAGTTTCCGATAGAATCTCATCGCAACTCTCAACTAACTTTAAAAAGAAACTTATCTTTTGCTATGAGATTCTATCGGGACTCACGTCCCTCCAGAATGACAGCAAAAAGGGACGCTTTTTCTACAGACAGAATATTTTCAAAGTTTTTTATTACACGAAACAATCATTGATCTTTCCATCAGACTGATGTTGTAATAAATAAACTTCGCCGTTTCGCCGGATTGGGTTAAGCGAAAGATAAAGATAGGCGAGCAGATTCGAGTGGGCGTTGCCCGACTTGTAAAATAAAAATATGCTATTACAAAAAATTTCGCCGTTTCGCCGGATTGGGTTAAGCGAAAGATAAAAATAGGCGAGCAGATTCGAGTGGGCATTGCCCACGAAAGGGATAAACGGAAATGAAAAAAATTATGCTTGTGTTCGGGACAAGACCCGAAGCCATCAAGATGTGTCCGCTTGTCAACGAGTTGAAAATCAGAAAAAATATACAGACGACGGTATGCGTTACGGGACAGCATAGGGAAATGTTGGATGCAGTATTGAACATATTCGATGTTGAAGCGCAGTATGACCTCGGCATCATGAAAGAAAAGCAAACGCTTTTTGATATCACAACGGAAATTTTGAACAAAATTCAACCTGTTCTTGAAAAAGAAAAGCCTGATATTGTTTTGGTTCACGGAGATACCACGACGACGTTTTCAACGGCGCTTGCCTGTTATTATAAAGGGATTCGCGTAGGCCACGTGGAAGCGGGATTGCGTACCTATTGCGCAAAAAGTCCCTATCCCGAAGAATTTAACCGTCAGGCGGTTTCCGTGATTGCCGATTACCATTTTGCACCGACCGCGCTTGCAAGAGAAAATCTGATCAAAGAGGGAAAACGCGAAGAACGGATTTTCGTTACGGGAAATACCGCTATTGACGCTTTGAAAACGACGGTAAGAGAAGATTTTTCTCATGAGCTTATGGATTGGGCGGCAGATAGCCGTTTGATTTTGATTACCGCTCACAGAAGGGAAAATTTAGGAGAACCGATGCGGAGAATGTTTCGCGCCGTGCGCCGCGTTTTGGAAGAACATCCCGATGTAAAAGCCTTGTATCCCATTCATAAAAATCCGCTTGTCCGTTCGGTTGCGGAAGAAGAATTGAATGGCTGTGAAAATATTCGGATCGTGGAGCCTTTGGACGTGATCGAATGCCATAATATTATGGCAAGATGTTATCTTGTTTTGACGGATTCGGGCGGCATTCAGGAGGAAGCGCCTTCTTTGGGAAAACCCGTTCTTGTTATGCGTGGTACGACGGAACGCCCGGAAGGAATTTCCGCGGGTACCTTGAAGCTTGTCGGTACGGAAGAAAAAACGATTTATGAAAATTTTAAGCGGCTTTTGGAAAATGAAGTTGAATACCGTTCAATGTCAGAAAGAAAAAATCCGTACGGAGACGGATTTGCTTGTAAGCGCATAGCGGATATTCTGGAACAACAATTGGAAAAAATATAGGATTGCGGCGGTAAATGATGATGACTTATCGAAAAAAATATCAATTGGAAACGGGATTGAAAAAAGCGCAAAGTGAATATGCAAACGGTATTTTGACAGAGTACCGCCAATCATATGACGAAGGCTTGGATATTGAAAAATATGAAGCGTTGTTCAGGGCAATCGGCGATCTTTCTGCGGATGAACCGCAAAAGTCCGCGCTTTCGGGAACGCTTTTTGAACTCATCGCCGATGCGCCGATGAGAGAGGGCTACGAATACCAAGAACCTTCCGATTGGGAAGAAATTCGCCTGCTTTGCAAGCCTTATGCGCTGAAAAATCCGAAAAAACCGAGCGAAGACACGCTTCGGGAAAAAATTTCAGGCGCATGGTACGGAAGAATTTGCGGATGTATTCTCGGCAAACCTGCGGAAGGAACCCGTTTTGCGGAATTGCAAAAATTTTTGAAGGATGCGGGAAATTATCCCATGTACCGTTATATCAGGCGTTCGGATATCCATTATAAAAGTACGATCCGCACAAGCTGTCTTGCGGATGAAATGACGTTTGCGCCTTGGGATGATGATACCAATTACGTTGTGCTTGCGCAGGTTCTGATTGAAAAATACGGTCGGAATTTTACGTCCAAAGACGTGTTGGATATCTGGCTTGAAAAACAGCCCGTCTATTCTTATTTTACGGCAGAAAAGACGGCGCTTGTGAATTATATCAACGGTTTGCAGCCTCCCGTGAGCGCGGTTTTTCAAAATCCTTACAGAGAATGGATCGGCGCGCAGATCAGAGGGGATTATTTCGGTTATATCAATCCGGGCAATCCCGAAGCGGCGGCTGAAATGGCTTTTCGCGATGCATCGATTTCTCACGTGAAAAACGGTATTTACGGGGAAATGTTCGTTGCCGCCATGCTTGCCGCCGCGGCAGTAACGGACGATATGGAAGAAATTATCCGTTCGGGTCTTGCGCAAATTCCTTACTCGTCGCGTTTGTATGCGGCAGTGGAACGCTTGCTTTCCGATTATCAAAACGGCGTTTCCGTTGAAAAAGCTTTTTCGGATATTCATTGCGCGTGGGATGACCGCGACGGTTACGATTGGTGCCATACCATTTCAAACGCATTGATCGTTGTGGCATCTTTGCTTTACGGAAGAGAAAATTTCGGAAAATCCGTTTGTATGGCTGTGGAAAACGGATTTGATACCGATTGCAACGGCGCAACGGTCGGTTCCGTTCTGGGCATGATTCTCGGTGAAAAGGGAATCGGTTCGGAATGGAAAAAGCCCGTAAACGGTATTTTGGAAACAACGGTGCAAGGTGTCGGAAAGAAGCCTGTTTCTGAATTTATCGATCAAACCGTGAAGCATGTTGTGTTTGAAAAATAATTTGCGCGGGTTCGATGGGTGTTAGAAAGATAAACGGGAATTTATGAGTGTGTTCGTTTGAAAAAGCAAAGACATCGAAAGCCTTCCCCCACCGGGGAAGGCATTTGGAATCTTATCTTTTGCTATGAGATTCTATCACTACGCTAACGCTTCGTTCCAGAATGACGGCGAAAAAGGGCAGTTCAGCGACAGACAAAACGATTTTCAGACTTTTTATTACCCGTAAACAATCATTTCCTGTTCCATCGAACTCGCGTTATTTAACGGAACGCCGAAGGCTTTCTGTGCTCCGGAATGACGGCAAAAAGGGGCAGTTTATCTACAGACAGAATGTTTTGCAGATTTTTATTAGCCGTAAACAACCCTTTCTCTTTCCATTGAACTCACGTTAAAATGAAATCGGGATTCCGTTATGAATGCGGAATCCCGATTTTTTCAAAAATTTCAATTTTGTTTTTGTTTTTTCGTTTTTTTGAATATTTTTGCAAATTTTTCTTTGAAAGGAACTTTTGGTGCGTCTTCGGTTGCAAAACGCTGTCTTTCTTCCTGCGTCATATAAGAAACGGTATTCGTTGAAAACGATTTATTTGCCAAGCGTTTTTCGACGTATTGTTTGATAATGGTATAAATGACGGAGAAGCAGGGAACGCCGATGAACATACCGATAAAACCGAAAAGACCGGACATAACGGTAATGGAAACGATGATCCAAACGGGAGGAAGACCCGTGGAAGCGCCGTGGATACGGGGAACGATGATATTACCGTCAATTTGCTGAACGACCAGAATCATGATGGCAAATATGATCGCATAAGAGGGTTTGCAAACGAAAAGAATGATTGCGCAGGGAATTGCGCCGATGAAAGGACCGAAAATCGGAATGATATTGGTAATTGCGATGACCACCCCGATCAAGGGTGCGTAGGGCATACCCGCAAACTGAACGAAAAGAGCACAGATGACACCGACGAGCAGGGAGTCCAAAAATGCCGCAATAAAATACTTCCCGAACGTGCGGTCAGTCAAAGAAACGAAATAAACGACTTTCTCATAAAACTTTTCACTGAAAAGCGCTTTCATGATTTTTTTCGTTTGCGCAAGAATGGATTCCTTTGCGCACAGAAAATAAACGGCAAATACGAAACCGAGAAGAATATCCAAAACTGCTGTTGCAACGGATTGCAAAACTTCCGTAAGCATGGGGAGATATTCCTGAAGCAATTCATACGAGCGTGACATGAGATCATCCAGATATTCGAGCGCGGAATTGACAATGCCGGCAATGGTATCGTTGCTTTGCGCCAAAGATTGCGCGAGTGATTCCAACGAAGCGAGATATTCCGGAAATTTATCAATGAGATCGATCACACTGGTTTTCAACTGAGGAATGATCATGGCAATGAAAAGAGCCAGGAAAATGAAAACGGAAAGAAGAGATGCCGTAACGGAAAGTCCTCTGCGCACGGAGCGGGAAAGCGGATGTTTTTTGTTTCGTGAACGGAAAACTTTTTCTTCAAAGAGTTTCATCAAAGGATTCAATGCATATGCAATGACAGCGCCGTAAAGCAAAGGTGCGCCGATATCCAAGAGTTTTTTGATAAAACGGTCAACGGTATCCAAGTGCAGGAAAAAGAAAACGATGGATATGGATGATAACAAAACGATCAGCGCATAGACGGCAATGGTAAAATATTTTTGATTTTGATAGGGTTTCAAAAAAAGTCTCCTTCCCGATAAAAAAATAAATTCACTATATTATACTAACATAAAAACAATGGAAATTCAATATGTTTTGTATTTTTTGTTTAAGATTTTTTCTGATTGGGTTCATGGAAAGATAAATGATTGTTTATGCGTTATCTCTCCCTCCGACGCCACAGACAAGCAACGCTTCTCTGTAGCGCCACCTCCCTCGTCAGAGGGAGGCAATTCAAGGCTCCCTCTGACGAGGGAGCTGTCAGCATAGCTGACTGAGGGAGAGATACCTCTCACAACTATTACACCCGTAAATTCCCGTTTATCTGATCATTCCGCATGAAACTTACGCAAATGAAAAAGCAGGCAATGCCATAGAGGTTGCCCGCTTTTTGCATCGTTATATAGACAAATGATGGTGATAACCGCCCTCGCGGGATTTCAGTTTTTCTGCCCAGCCTTTGTTGAAAGCAAGCACTTTGATGCCCTTATCCACCGTATTTCGGAAAATCTTTTCCATGTCGTTGAGATGCGGTTGAGACATATTGATGGCGTAAACGCCTTTCATTTCAGAGACGGCATCGATATAATGATCGCCTCTGCCGCAGAAATGGATGCAACCGCCGCCGAAACGGTCAAGCAAACGGCTGTCGTAAGGAACGGAAAATTCACGGTAAAATTCGGGAGAAAGGTTCATTGCGCTGTCATTGCGGAGAAGGATGGTCCCTCTGTGCCAAAGATATGCCCAGTTTGTCCAGTGCGGATTCATTTCCGTATTTTTGGGGATGATCTCATACCATTTATCCAGGAATGCGCCGTAGGTTTCCGTAATCAGAGAAAGAATTTCATGCACGAAATCGGGATCGTCATACATTTCATAAAACATTTCTCCGCCCCAAAGCAATTCGCTGATGTCCAGAGGTCCTTGAATATCGGGATGATAAATTTTTACGTATTTTTCAATTTTCGGATATGAACGGAACGTTTCTCTGCAAAGCTCGGCAAAAGCGAAAACGTCTTTACCGAAGCCCGTATTCAGATCGGGAATTCCCGCATCCAACAATTCACGCATAAGGTCGCTGTCGCCAATCGTTCTGGTTGTGGGGTGCGTATTGTATTTTCTGTCCATGACCAAAATTTCAGCGCCGAAAACAGAGCTTAAAATACCCGTCCCGTAATTGGCGCGAATGGCAAGATTGTGTCTTTTATGATTCAGCGCATCGGAAATTTTCTGCATTTCGGAGCGAAGCATCAAATCATAACTGCTGATGGCGTCGTTGATATGCATCGGCGGTTCGCTTACGGAAGGCGCGGAAAGCTTTTTTCTTTCGGGATTGAAAATTTCGCCGTCGAAGCGATTCCACAAAAAATCGCGCCATTGACGGATAAAATCTTCTTCCGTTTCGGGATCGATTCTTTTTTCAATATCTTCCAAAAGCGCAATCGTTTCATTGCTTAATTTCATACTGTATAAAACCTCTTTCCTGAAAATGGTTTTGAAATTTGTTATTTTCATTGTATCAAATGCGGATGTTTTTGTCAATATATCCTCCGCCTTTTTGACGTGGATGGTAATATAAACGGGAATTTACGAGCCTTCCCCAGCGCACTGATTCAAGAATCAGTTAGAAGGGGGACCGCTTGCGGTGGATGAGGTGTTAATAAAAAAGTTTTG